>JAQZBG010000267.1 GCA_029239165.1 Microbacterium sp.
TAGAGCTCCGCGCCCAGCGACTCGAAATGGGATAGGGCGCGCCGGAAGTCTTCCGCGCTCCAATACACGACGCTGCCGACCGGGCCGCTTGCCACTTTCTCATCAGCCTTCACGATCTCCAGCTGAGTCTGACCGATCTGCAGGTACTCGAATCCGGATGGCTCGCTCGTCCTGACCACCGCATCGGGGAAGGCCCTCCGATACCACTCTCGCCCGGCATTCACATCAGAAACGTGCACAAGCACTGCGGCTACGTATGTCATCGGACTTCCCGTTGTCGAGAATGCGTCCAGACATTGCCCTGACCCGCATATGCACATCTGCACCTGGTCGGTCGAGCGGTGCTGCCAAGAACTATAACGCTCCTCCGGCACGGTCAGCGCGAGACGGAGTAGGTCGTCGACGGACCCGAAGCGCCCGTTCTCGTCGCGCCAGGCGATGATCCGCTCCGCCAATGCCGGACCGATGCGCGGCAGTGTCTCCAGGGCCGCCTGATCAGCGGTGTTGAGGTCTACCCGGTCGTCACCCGGTAGGGTCGCTCCCGGTGCGTCGCCCGCCGCCCCCGCTGTCGGGACGAGGATCTGCTCGCCGTCTTCGAGCAGCCTGGCGAGGTTGACCGCCGCCAGGTCGGCATCGTCGGTGGCGCCTCCCGCCGCAGCCAGCGCGTCCACCAGTCGCGCGTCCAGGTCGAGCACGTAGATGCCGGGATGGGCGACCGCCCCGAGGACGTGCACGTAGAGTTCGCCGGACGCCCCGGCGGTCGTCGTGGCTTCCGTCAACGGTACGGATGCGGTCGGTGCGGCCTGACCACGGAGGATGCCGAGGCCGACGGCAGCCGACAAGACCACGAGAGCGAGGACGACCCCGGCGCCGATGCTCAGACGCAGTCGACGCCGTGGTGGAGGTGGTGCCTGCGGGGATGCCATCCGCCCAAGCTAGGTGGTCAGCGTAGACGTACCGCGCGCCCGCGACCGGAGCCGTGGACAACCGCGGCCCTGTGCGGGTGGTGCAGAGCTCGCGCCCCCGCGCATATCCGCCCCACGACGGACCCCGGTTACAACCCGCGACCGATGCTCACGAGCATCCGACGTCCGTAGCGTCGTCCCTATGCCTTCCACTCGTCTGCCCGCACGTGCCGTCCTGCCCCTGGGGATCGCCGCAGCCCTCGCTGCCGCGCTGGTGCTTCTCCCCCTCCCGGGGAGCCTCAGCGTGGTCGGCACCCGGTGGCTCAGCTCGGCGGGGTCGTCGGTCCCCTCCGTCGAGCTGATCTCCGAAGCCGGGCTGCTCCTGCTCGCCGGCGCCACGGCTGTGGTCATGGCATGCGCATGGTGGAGTCGCCCCGGACGGCGCTCGCGCATCGCTCTCTCCGCGGTCGGCGTCCTCTTCGCCTACCTCCTGAGCGAAGGCGGGAAGTTGCTCTTCGCCCAGGCGCGTCCGTGCTCGGTCTGGCAGACCGCCGGAGAGTGCCCGCAGCCCGGAGACTGGTCGCTGCCCTCGAACCACGCGACCCTGGCATTCGGCGCTGCTGCGGCGATCGCGGTCGCTCTCGGACGATCATGGCTCACGTGGTCGGCGCTCGCGCTCGCCTCCGTCGTGGCCGTCGGGCGCGTCGCGCAGGGCGTCCACTACGTCCACGACGTCGCCCTCGGAGCGATCCTCGGCCTGGCCGTCCCGCTTCTCCTCATCATCGGCGTCGAGGCGATGACGCATGCCGTTCGAGCCCGCGGGGCAGCGACACAGGGATGACGAGGACGGCCCCCGGCGCTCACGAAAGCGAGCGCCGGGGGCCGGAAGCAGTCCGCGCCGGTGAGAGCCGATCAGCCCTTCACGACGATGCTGACGATCTTCGGTGCGCGCACGACGACCTTCACGATCTCGCGGTCGCCGATCGAACGGATCACACGCTCATCTGCGCGAGCCAGCGCTTCGAGTTCGGACTCGCCGATGCGCGCCGAGACCTCGAGCTGCGCGCGGACCTTGCCGCCCACCTGCACGACGGCGGTGATCGTATCCTCGACCAGCAGCGCGGGATCGGCGGAGCGCCACGGCACCAGGCCGACGGAGGGCTCGTGACCGAGGATCTCCCACACTTCTTCTGCCGTGTGGGGAGCGAACAGGTCGAGCATCACGGCGATCGTCTCGGCGGCCTCGCGCACGGCGGGGTCCGCAGCGCCCGGCGCACCGTCGATCGTCTTGCGCGTGAGGTTCACCAGCTCCATGAGACGGGCGACCAGCACGTTGAACTTCGTCTGCTCCACGAGGGCGGGAGCCTCCGCGAGCAGCTTGTGCGTGGCGCGGCGGAGTGCGGCGTCGCCGCGATCGAACACGACGTCGACCGGACTGGCGACGTCTCCGGCGATCCGCAGCACGCGCGCCAGGAACTTCTGCGCGCCGGCCGTGGAGACGTCCTCCCAGTTGATGTCATCCTCCACCGGGCCGGCGAAGGCCAGCGCGACGCGGACGACATCGGCACCGGGGTCGATCATGCTCGAGGAGAACTCGACCAGGTTGCCCTTGCTCTTCGACATCTTCGATCCGTCCAGGAGCACCATGCCCTGGTTGATCAGCGTGGTGAAGGGCTCGGTGAAGTCGATCAGTCCCATGTCGAACAGCACCTTCGTGATGAAGCGCGCGTACAGGAGGTGCAGGATCGCGTGCTCGACGCCGCCGATGTACGAGTCGACCGGCGCCCAACGGTCCGCCTGAGCCGGGTCGAAAGCGACGGTGTCGCTGTTCGGCGACAGGAAACGCAGGAAGTACCAGGAGCTGTCGACGAAGGTGTCCATGGTGTCGGTGTCGCGCAGCACCGGGTCGCCGGTCTCGGGAGCCGTGGTGCGCACCCAGCGCTCCGCTGCCCCGAGCGGCGAGGTGCCCTTGGGCGAGAGGTCGAGACCCTCGACACTGGGCAGCTTCACCGGCAGCTGGTCTTCGGGAACCGGGATGATGTCCCCGTCCTCGGTGTGCAGCATCGGGATGGGCGTGCCCCAGAAGCGCTGGCGCGAGATCAGCCAGTCGCGCAGGCGATAGTTCTTCGCGGCACGTCCGGTGCCGGATGCCTCCAGCTGCTCGATCGCGCGGGCGATCGCGTTGCGCTTGGACAGGCCGTTCAGCGCGCCCGAGTTGATCATGCGGCCCTCGCCGGTCAGTGCGATTCCGGTGGATGCCGGGTTCTGCTCATCGAGAGCTGCGCCGGTGTCGATCGGCACCCCGTCCTCGTCGACCTCGATCACGGGCATGGCGCCCGTGACGGGAGCCGTCGTGTCCACGACCACCTTGACCGGCAGGTCGAACGCGCGGGCGAAGTCCAGGTCGCGCTGGTCGTGGGCGGGCACCGCCATGACCGCTCCGTGGCCGTAGTCGGCGAGCACGTAGTCGGCGGCCCACACCGGCAGCTTCTCGCCGTTGACCGGGTTGATGGCATAGCGCTCGAGGAAGACACCGGTCTTCGGGCGGTCCGTGGACTGCCGGGCGATGTCGGTCTCCTTCTGCACCTGCTCCAGGTACGTCCGGAAGCGCTGACGCACCTCGTCCGGTGCATCGGCCGCGAGTTCAGACGCGAGGTCGGAATCGGGCGCGACGACGAAGAACGTGGCTCCGTGCAGGGTGTCGGGGCGCGTCGAGAAGACGGTCACCGGCTCCTCGCGGCCCTCGATCACGAAGTCGACATCCGCACCGATCGAGCGCCCGATCCAGTTGCGCTGCATCTGCAGCACCTTGTGCGGCCAGAATCCTTCGAGCTGGTTCAGGTCGTCGAGCAGGCGATCGGCGTAGTCGGTGATGCGGAAGTACCACTGCGTGAGCTTCTTCTTGATGACCTCGGCACCGCAGCGTTCGCAGCGACCGTCGACGACCTGCTCGTTGGCGAGCACCGTCTGGTCGTTCGGGCACCAGTTGACCGGGCTCTTCTTCCGGTACGCCAGGCCGCGCTCGTACAGCTTCAGGAACAGCCACTGGTTCCAGCGGTAGTACTCCGGGTCGGAGGTGTGCAGAACGCGAGTCCAGTCGTAAGAAGTGCCGAACTCCTTCAGGCTCTGCTTCTGCTGGTCGATGTTCGTGTACGTCCACTCCCGAGGGTCGGCACCACGCTTGATCGCCGCGTTCTCCGCGGGCAGGCCGAAGGAGTCCCAACCGATCGGGTTGAGCACGTTGTGCCCGCGGTGACGCCAGAAGCGCGCCACCATGTCGACGTACGCGTAGTTCTCGGCGTGCCCCATGTGCATGTCGCCGGACGGGTAGGGGAACATCCCCAGCACGTACTTGCGCGGCCGCGTGTCGTCCTCGCCGCCGGTGAGGAACGTGCCGTTCTCCGCCCAATACTTCTGCCACTTCGTCTGGATGGCGTGCGTCGACGGGGCCTCATCGTCGGCGGGAGCGGTGGACAGGTTCTCAGACAACGAACGCACGACCAATCTGAAGGAAAAAGCGGGATCAGTTCAGGATATCGGAACGCCAGGGACCCGGCATTTCCACGCCGAGGGCAGCGAGCGGCGCTCGCGCCTTGGTCGCGACCTCGGCCACCTCCGCAGCGGCCACCGACCCCCAGGTGATCCCCCCTCCGGCGCCGACGACCGCCTGCTCGCCGTCGATCAGGATGCTGCGGATGACCATGGCCAGGTCGACCACGCCGTCGGCCCCGATGTAGCCGAAGCAGCCGGCGTAGACGCCCCGGGGTCCCCCTTCCAGTTCTTGCAGCCTCGTCATCGCGGAGAGCTTGGGCGCACCCGTCATGCTGCCGGCGGGGAACGCCGCGTCGAGCAGCGCCCCGACAGTCGTTCCGGCCGCGGCGACACCGCTCACCGTGCTCACGAGCTGGTGCACGGCCGGGTAGCTCTCCACCACCCACAATCCGTCGACGCGGATGCTCCCGGGCTCGCACACGCGGGAGAGGTCGTTGCGCATCAGATCGACGATCATGACGTTCTCCGCGCGCTCCTTGCGATCGACCGCGAGTTCTGCGGCGAGCGCAGCGTCTTCCACG
>JAQZBG010000007.1 GCA_029239165.1 Microbacterium sp.
GACTCGTGCGTGAGCAGAAGGTCGGCCGGGCCGCCGGCAACTGCGTCGGCTTCCATCTGCTCGGTGATGAGTTCATCTTCGAACCAGTCCTTGCCCGCGGTCCGAAATGCCTTGTCGACGCTGGACGCGCCGCCGAGCGACAGCACCTCGCGTCCCGCGATTTTGAAACGGAAGGGCCGCGGGAGGAGCCACACAACGTCACTGACCCTAAACGCCATCCCCGGGACGTGCTCCTGCGCTGCGGTGATGTGGTTCCACTCTTCGTGGTTGCCGAGCGTGACCAGCACTCGCTCGATTCCTGCTCGCTTCGCCCAGTAATCAACAGGGCCAGTGCCCGGCTGAGCGTGGTCGAAGCCGTAATCTCCAAGCTGGAGGATGGTGCGCAGCGACGGATCATGCCGGCGCATCGCGGGCAGCAATACTTGAATCCATCCGGCGTTGCCGTGTAGGTCTCCGACAACCCAAACTCGCTCGTCCGGCAGATCGAAGCTCGCGGCGGTCTCCAACGATTCGAGTGCTCTATGGGGGCGTTCCCTCGCTCTTCGTGTAGTCATTCCTCGCACCGTGGGAAGATTCCATCTTCGAGGATGGCGACGACGTAGGCGCCGTAGCTCAGTCCAGTGCTTCGTGCGCGCTCTTTGAGGAGGCGGCCGAACTCGATAGGTGGCCGTACGGTAATCGTGTCTCGACCTCGAGTGACGTTCGGGCGTATGGGGTAGCGCTGCGGGTTCCGGAGCGATGGCTTTGGGGTGAAGTGTGGCATGTCGAGCTGCTGCGCGAGGAGCGCCACCACATGCTCGCCGGCTGTCATATGGTTTCGACGTCCCGCGCGTCGAAGCAGAGCGCCGAGCTCAGGGTTCGGACGGATCATGATGGCATCTCGGACGCCTTTGCTCGGACGTCCCGGGAGCTTTGTGCTGCCACCCTCCGGCGCGACGGTCGCGGCACCTCGCGCAATTGCTTCACTCACCGGTATGTGACTCCGCCTCGGCTCTGATTTCTGCTTCGATCTCTGCGAACGCCTGAGCTTGGGCGACGAATACTGCAGCCACGTTGTCACTGAAGTTGCTCTGGTGTTCTCGCGTGAGCTCGCTCCAACTGGGGAGTTGGCCGCGACTGGCGCGAGCCTGACCATCGACGAGGTGTCGGGCGGTGATGTCGATAAGTCGTATCCGATGTTCTGGCCATTCTTGACGCCATGTGTTCGTGGACATTCACGAGCCCCTTCTGTGTTGCGAGGAGGATGAGAGCGAGCCTGCGGGATCGATGATCTGCTTTACGTCGTCGAAGCTGCCGCCGTCGAGCAACCAGGCACGCGGTGTCTGCGAGGGGACGGCAACCAGGCTCGCCTGACGTGTCTCCATGAACGCGGCAGTGCTGATCCAGCTCCATTGCGGGCTGATCGTCTCGATGAGCTCGGGAAGATGGGGGATCAGCGGATTTGGGTGGCCGATGTTGAACTGGAACACGGGAAACCGCAGCCGCTGCGCGATCTCAACAGCGTAGAGCTTTCGCTGGTCGACAGCGCTCACTATGTCATCCGTGGACTTGTCCAGGTAGCTGGCTACGTGCTCGATTGGCCAGGTGCTGTGAAGCGCCGAGACGAAGCTCTCGGCGCCGATGAGGGTCAGAGCACCGCGCGCAACTGTGTGGCTGATTCGTGAGACCTGAGTCGGGGTGAACGCACCCGAGCTCAGCAGGTAGCCGACCTCGGCTTCCGTCGACGGGACAGTGGGCCGCATGCTGGTCAGGGTTTCGGTCAGCGCAACGATCAGCCATTCCGGGTCATCGGTCAGCCGCCTGATCGCATCGACGAACCCTTGTATCGAGCTTGCCGACGGCTGCGTATCAGTCGTTTGATCGTCGTTCTGGTCATCCACGCGATATACCGTAATGGCCTGTCCAGAATAATTCTTGAACTGCGGGAGCACGCAAGGCTGGAACAGCCTCGGAATATGCTCGTTTACGATTTAAAAGGCACATTTCTGCTCTTTTGTAGTTTGCAGGAGATTGTCAGATTCGGTATCAGGGTGCTGATATCAACGGCGCATGGGCGACTTCTCGGACACCGGAGCTTCTGGCCTGACGGTAATAGCTTTAGACGTTGATGGCGTCCTCAACGCGTTCGGGCGACTTCCTGGACCATCCTCCCTGACGGTGTACGTGGGGCGGTGGCCGATTCGGTGGCAGCCTGCCATCGTTGATCGACTACGAATGCTATTGCTGCGCCCAGGTGTCGAGGGCGCATGGCTCACCACCTGGTTGGAGGAGCCTTGGCTGCTCGACGAGTTGGAGCAGGTAGTGGGTCTCGACGGGTTGATGCCGCATCGTGCCAGCCATCCCGCTGCTCAGACCATCGACGGCGGATCACGCATCGATCCACGCTTCGATGACCGGGCAACGTTCGTTCCTGAGTCGCCTCACTGGTGGAAGCTGCGGGCAGCGGAACTGCTCACCGAGCAACGTCGGCCCGCACGCTTCGCGTGGGCGGACGATGAGCTGGGCCTTGCGATACGCACCCCGGTTGGACGGTGGAACCCCGGGCGAACGCACGACCAATTTCTCTTGCGGCCAGACCCGATGGTGGGACTGACTGAAGCTAATCTTCGAGAGCTGGAGGATTGGGTCAGCGAGGGGCGCCCTGCCGGTGAAGCTGCTGCCGTCGGCATCGTCGTCCGAGACCTGATCGACGGACTTGGGCCAACGCTGGTCGCGGCGCTGGCGTGGGAGACAGACCGCCGCGTTGTGCAGCGCTGGGCTGACGGCACTGCGCCTCACCCTCCCGAGAATCTGCGGGGACGCCTCCTCTGTGCACATCGGGTGTGGCGTCGAGTTGCTGCTATGGAAGGCGAAGATGTTGCCCGGGCGTGGTTCGTGGGCGCGAACACATGGCTTCAAAATGACACAGTCGTGGCGGCGATTAGAGAGGGAAGACTCACACAGGTGTCGATCGCGGCTCAGGCGCTTGTTGATGATTCCTGGAGCGGCTGAACGCGAAAGGTACGAGCCACCGCAACTCGCTCCCACGGTTGAGACGTCGTGACCGATGGGTTGTCGCCGAGGAGCCCGCCGCGCGCGCTGTGTCCTCATTTGCGGAGCTTATGTACCTCGGAGCAGAAGAGGGTCATCGCCGACACCGTCCTCGCACGGCGCGACGGTGTGCACCACCGCTTCCGTTCCAACGCTGGATGGATCGAGAGGACCGAGGACCCGGAGGTGAGGGTGATCGCGGAGGGGATCTCCGAGATCGTCAAGTGGACACTTCGGACATACGAGACGAGAGGTCCCAAGCTGTTGACCGAGCAGCGGATCGTGCGGTAGCCAATGCGCTGTGGCGGCAGCTCGACGACGCGGCCTAGCTCGCGAAACACGCCTCTCTCGGAGAGTTCGCGCCGGCCCTCATCGCGGCATGAGAACGGGCTGTCGCCCAGCCACTGGAGTTACTCGACCACCACGATCGAGCACGTCCGCCCCACCATCGCCACCCAGCTCGTGAAGAGCTGAGTCGGCATCCCGCAGAAGAACCCCTGTCGCCTTCGGGCGGCGGGGGTTCTTTCTTTTCAGGAAGCGATGGTCACACGACGGGTCTGGCAGCGCGCCGGCTTGCTGCTGTGCGACTACCTGAACGCCACGAGACTGGCTCGTCCTGGTCGCAGGGCCAGACCTGGACGAGGTAGTGCTCCGTGGGTTCCGAGACAGCGAGGTCGAAGCTCTCGTCGCGACCGATGGCCGAGACTCGGATGCGCACGAGCTCCGAATCGCTCGGGGCGAGATCGGGGACTCCCTCAGCCGGCAACTCCATCTCGCCGTGCACCGACACGGGCACGCCGGCGATCCGTCGAGCCGTGAACTCCGCGATGTCCTCCCATTGCCTGTCGTCTTCGGAGGGTCGAGCCTCGAGCAGCTCGACATCGACCGTGACAGGGCCCATGAAGACACCGGTCACGATCCGCACGCCCTCTGGGGGGACCACCATGATCAATCCGGTGTCGTGCAGATCAGAGGAAGGCGATGCTGTGACTCCTTCGATGACCAGCAAGCTGCTCATCGCCGACGCTGTGATGCGATTCTGCATCGCCCTCCCCTTTCGATCTCTTTCTCTTCGTCAGACGATCTGAACGTAGAACGCGTCACCGTCGATGCCGCGGCTCGGAACGAACAGTACCGAGTTCATCAGACTGCCTGCCTGACTGTTCTCATTCGCGTCGATCATGCAGACGAGGTCAGCTGCGCTCGACGCCGTCGATCGCTGCCTGCACCTGGTGCGACACATCACGGAGAATCTCGACCATCTCCGGGCCCAGGCTTGCCAGCCGCTCATGCTGAGACGAGTGCACCACTATGTCGAGGGGCGCGCCCTCCCAGTCATCGATCTCGAGGTCGCCGAGATTGTTCGCGGTCTCGAAGTTCGGTGGCGTCGAAGGGTCGAAGCCTGCGTACACGTGTCCCCGCACGTACGCGGCGTTGTCTGGATCCGAACGCAGGACGAACCACAGCGGCCAGGTCGGGCGGACCTGCATCTCGATGCCGCCACCGGGCAGGGGGATCACCGTGCTGATTTCGTACGAGCCCCAGCTGTGCCCGTCCCACCATCTCTTCCGTCCCGAGCCGTCTCGTACCAGCCGGCCGACGCGACGGGTTCGGGCTGCTGCACCTGTTCCTGGGGCTGGACAGGTAGCGGGGCTACGTGCTCGGTCCATCGGGCACCGTCCCACCAGCGCTGCCGTCCGGCGCCATCGTCGTACCAACCTGCTGCTGCGTTCGTCACGGGGCCGAGACTATCGGGCGGCGCCCATGTCGACCGATATGGGGCGCGCCGGCACTCTGGACCGCAGATGGACCGCTACGGGCCCGCAACTGGCCACGATCCGGCCCATTCGCACCCACGGAGGGGTGCTCTCAGAGGTGGCGAGACCCAGGTGGGCGAGGACTGGTCCCGCTCTGACCGCGTGGTGGCCACTGACTGGTCACAAGACGGTCACCCCTGCCGAATCGGTGCTGAGCGACCCCGTTTCGCCACCGAAGCCGCTCGAGTGGCCCCTGGCGGGACTCACGGCGCTCGCATTTCGGCCGCTTCATGGTCACAGGTGGGCGCGCTGTGACCGGGAAATGGTCACAGATTCCCGCTGCTTCGCATCGGATGATGGTCCCACGGGGCGATGATGGACGGGACCGTGGAGCGTATGAGGGCGTGCAACGAGGGCCCTACGTTTAGCCGAGACGGAGCTCCCCCAGCGCGCCCGTCGGCTTCGCCTCCTCAGCAGCGCTGGATCGCCCCGCCCCTTCTAAACGAGCAAGGGTATGTAGTAGTTCGGGCCCTCAATCGGGACAGGTACGCCAGGACTGACGGGCCGCTCCCCGCCCCCTCTGATGACACTCTCCGGACCACTGGCGACCCCTCGAGCTGCACGTCCGAAGGATGGGCCTGGGGCTCAGGCGCGGCCGCCGGCCGCAGGTGATGCACAGCTGGATCCGCAGGAGCGGGATGGAGGCACAGACCGTCCTCGGGGGCTACCGCCCCGTCGGCATGGACGCGCAAGCGACGTCCGGCTGGCGCCGTACTTGAGCGTGGGTGTCGCATGAGGTGAATGTCGCTGATGGTCCGCAGCATCTGATTGCGGAACTGACGGCGCCACCGGGACGGTATCTGGGACGGTGTCGCAGCGGTGCTGTGTCGATCCCTAAACGTGTCCGATGCGGGTGTCGTGACGGATGTTCGTGACGACAGAGGCAACGGGTCTGGCGACCGGTGCTGTACCTGATGAGGCTGCGTCCGGGTGTCCCGTTCCGCAGCGGTCCTGGCCACGGCATAGCCGTGTCCGACGAGGCGAAAGAAGTACGCCCCAACGTCGCTTCGCGACTGGCGCGAGACACCGCCGGATGCTCCTTCGTCACACCCGCCGGATGAGGTGCAGGCGCCATCACAAGAGGTCTCCGCGATGCTCCGACCTGCGCTGCTTCATGAGCAACAACGACCGCGTGCCCGCGGCCGCGTCGGGGAGGATACTCGGTCGTTCCTCCCTCGTTCGTCGCTGCGCTCCATGCATGGATACCTGGTGCCACTTCGTTCCAAACCAGGTATCCATGCAATCCCCGACTTTCCAACGGAAAAGGATGGCCAAGTATCCACGGCACCCTGCGGGCCCTTCGGGTTCTGCCGAGGATCCTTGATGGAGGTATCCATCCTTTTCCGCTGATGAAACAGCAATAGTGACCTCGATCGCTCGCTGAAGCTCCCGATGCGAGGGAGAGAAGAGAAAGAGCATAAGGGGAGGTGGCACCGGGCTGCGTTTCTCCTCCGCTTCGCTACGGTTCAACTTGCCCGCTGGTCGGCATAGCCGACACCTCTGAGCCATGCGCATCGGCGCTCGCTCCGCTCGCCCCTTCGCGCATGCCTCCCCCCATGCGCTGACGCGCCTCGGTCCCTCACGCCGGGGCTCGCGCCCCGCCGCCCTCGAACGCCCCATCGGGGGCCTTCTCGGGTGCTCCCGCCGATGCCGCCACGCCGCTACGCGGCTGCGCGGACACCGCCGACGATCACGCACGTGCCGCCTTCGGCGTGATCGCCCGCGATCGCAAATCATTTCGCGAATGAACCACGGATTCATTTCCGCACGCGCAAGTATGAGGGACGGAGTGACAGCTGGATGTTCGAGCAGTCCCGAGCAGCTGGGGCGAGGAGGCGAGGGCGGGGGGCGGCGAGGCTGTGTACCTGCATGTAACTGCACCCCTGCAGGTACGCGCCGTGAATGAGGAAAGCGCAGGTCGCAGGCGACTTTCGCAATGCATCGGGTCGAAAGGCTCGACCGTGTGGAAAGAGTGGTTGACCAGGGGTTTATTCATCCGTACCTGGTGTACCTGCTCGAAACGCAACCTCTATAGGAGGGATCGCATGTAGATGCGCCCTAAGCTCAGTGGCCTCCGGGCTATTGGTTTTGTTGAGTCTGCAGGTACAGCAGGTACTTCTAGGCAGAACAGCATAAGAACATTGATTTTCCGCGGGTCGGACGTACCTGGTGGTGTAACTGCAACCCCCTGTTTGTGCAGGTACACACCAGGTACGTGTCTGCCGTGCTCAACTGTCCGCTGCCGAGCAGTGCAGTGACTTGACGGCGTCCAGTGGGAGGAGCCGCGCATTTCTGTGTACAATCGCATTACGCCCGTATGACATGAAAGGGGCGAGAGCCATCTGGCTCGACAAGTGGATACGCCAAGCAACTGCTAACGGGTTCGGCTAGCCAGATCCTCTTGAGAGTTTCGACTTTCGAGGATCTTCATGTCTGTTTACACCTCTACGAGCACTCCGCTGCTCGACTCCCTGATCACGCCGGCAACCCTCGCCGAGCGGCTGGGCACCACGGAGCGCAGCCTCGCGGAATGGCGCATCACCGGGCGCGGCCCCAAGTTCATCCGGATCGGACGGAGCCCGCGATACCGTCCCGAAGCGGTCGATGAGTGGCTCCTGAGTCAGGAGCACGCCAGCACGGCGGAAGAAGCCGCCTGATGGGTACCGTCAAGGCGTACTCGACTAAGACCAAGGGGCGGATGTACGAGGTCTGGTACACCAAACCCGACGGGACCCGGGGCCACGATCGCGGGTTCAAGCTCAAGCGGGATGCCGAGGCGCACCTCGCGACCGTGGAGGTTTCGAAGCTCCGCGGCTCGTACGTCGATCCTGCCGACTCGAAGATTCGCATCTCCGAGCTCGGGCCCGACTGGCTCGCACGCCACAAGGCCAAGGTCACCCCTAGCAGTCACCACTCTGTCGAAAGCACGTGGCGCGTTCATGTCCTGCCCCGTTGGGGCGAGCACCCTGTTGGCGCGATCACCCGCCGGGACCTCGCCCTGTGGTTGACCGAGCTTGGCGAGACTCGATCGCACACCACGGTCGCCCGTGCCCGCGACCTTCTGGGCGGGATTTTCGACGACGCGATCGAGGACGGACGGATCGTCAAAAACCCGGCTCGCGGCATCGCGGTCAAGCGGAAGCCGCTTCCCGAGGAGACGTTCTTGACGCACGTTCAGGTGGAGGCACTCGCGCGGGCTTCCCGATATCCCACTCTGGTGCGTTTTCTTGCGTACACCGGCTTGCGATGGGGTGAGGCTACTGCGCTGCGGGTGTGCAACGTCGACACGGTCAAGCGACGGCTGCTCATCCGAGAAGCCGTCGCTGAAGTCAACGGGAAGCACATCCTCGGCAGCGTTAAGAGTCACGAACGCCGGGTGGTTGCCTACCCGGACTTCCTCGACGCGGAGATCGCTGAGGCGTGCTTGGCCAAAGGATCTGACGATCGCGTCTGGACTGCGGTAGACGGTGGGTTTCTGCGGCCGGGCAACAGTAGGAACGGTTGGTTTCAAGCAGCCGTTAGGCGCTGCATGCATGCGGATTCAGACATGAAGAGGATCACGCCCCATGACCTTCGCCACACTGCTGCCTCGCTGGCAATCAGCGCAGGCGCGAATGTGAAGGTGATTCAGCGGATGCTCGGGCACAAGTCGGCAAAGGTCACGCTCGATACCTACGCCGCGCTTTTCCCGGACGACCTCGACAACGTGACGCGAGCGCTTGGTCGTCAACGAGACGCTCATCTGCGCGCACCTGGATGACCGCCGTGGTGCGAAGGGCGGGGCGGCCCACTCGCCACGCACTGCACGAGCCTAGCGGAGGAGCGTCGATGCTGCTGCGAGGACCTGAGTCTTACGTCTGTCCTCTCGGCGGGCGCGGCTCCGCGCGCGCGTTGACCAAGACCTCCAGGTCACGTTGCGGTCGTTGGCAAAGGCTGCGAGGCGGCCTTCGTGACTATGTGCCCACGTCTCGCCATTGAGGACCGTCCAAAGCTGGCACCTTGCGAAGGAGTCGGGAGTATTGCTCGTCAGCGCCGCGTCTTCTTCTCTCCGTCGATGATCCGTCAGCGCGAGCAGTCTGCTTTTCTGCGTGCGCTAAAGCATGTGTCTCAGTCGCAGACGCGAGGTCACCACGGTCGCCAGCGTTGGATATCCCGTCATTACCGCGCATGACGCAGGATCCATCCTTCGCTAGGCGGGTATGTCTAGAGTGATCTTTTCACGGACTGTATACGCCCAGGAGCTCGCATTAATCTCGATGGAGACCAGCGGTCGATCTCCGTGCACGTCGAACCTGATCTCATGGGTTTCGCCGCGTGCGAGGTCGGCAAGCTCGAGTGTCTCGACCCATTGGTCGCCCTCATGGTCCCACAACGCAGCGGTCGGTGTGAGCGGGTTGGACTTCCACTCAGGCCACGCCCTCGCCGTGATGCGCGTGAGTGTGTATCCCGGGTTGGTGATCCTCACCGCAGCGATCGGGGCAGGGAGTACCTCTATATCTATCAGGTTCTCGAGTCGGGAGAGCGGGCGCGTGGTGATAGCTTCCGGAAGCCCCTCTCTTGCCCCCTTCCTGATCACCACGATGCGCCCCGGAACCTCTTTCAGCGGAAGCCCCGCGGTGTACATCAGGGCCTCCTTGAACGAGGGGTCGGTATCTGGACCGATGATCATCCTTTCGGTCACCCATCCGGGGTCGACGATTGCGATGGTCCGTCGGGGATCCGCATTCATCCAGTTCCGAACGATCGTGTTCACGTGCTCGTCGCCAAACGAGTACCCGACGATGAGCAGATGCGATGCGCGGTGCAGCGATTCCTCGAAAGCATGAAGTAGCGCGAGAGTGGGCCCGTCTGTTTCCAGCTTCTCTCGGTCACCGATAACGATGAGCGGCGAAGATGAGGTACCCCAGGTGGGTTGCGCTTCTGGGTCAGCGCTGGTTCGATAGCAGTGCCTTACGAGCGGGAAGCCTTCGATCCTGTTGCGCTGGGAAGAACTCACTCGTTCCCAATCGATCGAGCCGTGCGGCTTGATGAGGTTGACCCGTCCATCGATGGGTTCGAAGCGGAGGGGAAGTCCTGGCTGCCAGCGATCTAGGCCAGTATCGACGGGAACACCGCGGTTCGCTGCGGCAGTTTCGATCGTCAGGTCGTAATTCAGTGTGGTGATGTCGAGCCCGCCTGGCTGCTGTGTTGCCAGGTCGATGAGCGGGTCCAGGTAAGTGAGGTCAGCTGGGTGGGACAACAGCGAGCAAATCTTTCGGAGAAGCTGATCCTCAAGAGCTCGGAAGGTGGATCCATCACCCGCCTCGAACGTCGCCTTGGCGATCGCGGCGATCCTGTCCGCAAGCCCCTGCAGGCGGAAGTTGAAGCTGGAATCGAGCGAGAAATGCTCTCGGAGATCGTCGTCGCGGAAGGGCAAGGGGTGCGCGTCCACGGACTCGATCGATGGCCGCCACGACGAGACGAACGGTGCTGCTTCATGAGTGCGCCGATCCCTCAGGAGCCGGATCGCAGAAACGAGCCTTTCCACATTGACGGCGGTCAGCGCGCTCTTGCCCTGCTCAGTCGCGTGAGCCACCATCGCCCCATAGACGACGTGCAGGGCATCCACGATCGGTTGCTGACGCTTACGGACGTGGGGTACTGCCGCGAGTAGATCTGCGTCGAACGATTCGAGGATTCTTCGAGCAAATTCCTCGGTCAGTGGCAACATCGCATCTCGTGACGCCCCAGCGCCGAGCAAGACCGCTATCCGTTCGGACACCACTCCTCCGTTCCCTCGACGACCGCGTCAAGCACGTCCCATCATCTCGCATGTCTTCTCCGCCGAGGTGAAACGGATACGGCCTTCTTGTGACGCGAGGTTCGACACCGCAGCAGGCCGGTGTGGGCGGTTTCGCTGCGCTCTCTTTCGCCTTCAACGGTGCTGAGGCACGCGGAGATCACACCGAGGCTCAACGTCTCTGGCGCATCCTAGGTACCAGCTTCCCGAACTGAACCTGCACTTGCATCTCGATGAACTGACACAGTTCCGGCGCGCGACTGACGCGTCGGTCGCATGCTCGTCGAGATGCCCATCCGTGGTGCATTTTGGTGCAGGTCTACGCGGGAGAGGATGGGAGACGATGTGAGGAGTTGAGACTTTCGGCCTTTTTCTTCCTCGTTTACGAGCGAAGTCATGCCAGCGGAGGGGGACTCTCTGGCTCGCTCAATGGGTTCAAATCCCACCGTCACCGCCACCACGAAGGCCCCGAATCCCTTGGAAACACTGGGATGCGGGGCCTTCGTCTTGTTCTGCCCGCAGTGAGCGGTAACTCAGCGTCAACGGAAGACCGTCGGGTTGTTCTCGCGCACACGTCGGCGCATCGACTATTTCATCTCCAGGACCTGTTTGGGGACAGGTTTTCGGCCCCCAAACGTTGGTCCCGTCTTCCTATTCGAACGTGCCTGCGGCGCCGACCGGTGACGCCGTGGACATCATCTTTATGCGCTTCGAGGAGGCGACGTTGCCCCACAGAATGGAACCGCCTCCGTCGGAGCCGCTGCCCCCGCAACCCAGTCCCGAGTAGATCTCCTTGTAGGTGCTGCCACCCGGGTACGAGTAGAGGTGGTATCCGCGCCCTTGGAAGCATGCGGAGCCGTTGGAGTTGCCGTCGACAGTCCACTTGTACCCGACGGTAGCCGTGGCCGTGAACCCAATGTGGGAGCAACCCAGCACCGAGTAATACCAGGTGCCTGTACCGGGAGCTGCCCACCCGCGAGTGCAGCTTGCAACGGCGGCCCTGTTGGTGGGGCTCACCGCGGACACCTCGGCGCGCTGACCGTCTGCGTAGACGACCTCGATGCTCTCCACGGGAACGGGTTCACCGCTGTCGCCGAACACCATGGCTGGTGCCTCCGGGTCGAAATCTGGCATGACAGCGATGTCGGTGGGTTTCCCGTCGATCAGGATGGTGGCGTCGAGCGGGACGACGACGTTGGACTCGGTAATTTGCTCTGGCGGAACTGGCTGTGGATCTTCATTCGCGTACGCCGGAGCGCTCATGGACCCGGCTATCACCACCAAGAGTGCGGCTGCGGAAAGAGCTGGTGTAATCTTCATCGATTTCCCTTCGGTTCTGTCTCCCCCGGAGATCACAAGGTAGGAAGCTCTGGTCGCTGTAAGCAAGTGTGCGAGCTAGTTCCAGCCCCAGGGCTAGAGACGTCCCTGCCACCATCCGCGATAGCGTGGAGCTATGCACGGGCGCAGACTTTCATGGTTAGCGGGGGGACTTGGGCTGATCTCATGCGGCGTCGTCGGCATCGTCCGCGGCTCCGTCCTGGGCTTCCCTGGAACCGGGGCCGTTCTCACTCTTCTCAGTGATGTGTTGTGGGCCGCCGCGATCCTTGTCTTGTCGATCGGTCTGGGGCGGGAGGGTAGCATTGTCGCCCGCAGGCCGCTCGGGCTGGGCGCGTGCGTTGTCGTGGCGGTGTGGCCGCTCGTGGCCACCTTGGTCGAGCTGATTGCCGTGCCCGCGGATGCTGAGCAAGCTGAGACCTGGGTGCTCTGGAGCTATCTGTCCATAGTGGTGGTGCTCTTCTCAGGCCTGATCGCTGCGACCCAGGTCGCTCGAGCTCGTGTCGTGCCAGCCCCGTGGAATCGGGTTCCACTGTGGGTGTTCGGATTCCAGGTGATCGTGTGGGTCATCCCGCAGGTAGTCAACGTCGCGTCACCGGAAGCGTTCATCGAATTGGCACCCGTCACGTCTGTGTTCGGCACCCTTGGATACCTGGCGGCGACCCTCGGTCTGGGGATCGCGGCGGTTGTGCTTTCCCGGCGTCCGGCAGTGGGCACAGTGCCGATCTTCGAGTCGCCGACGCAGTAGGCGGTGCCCGGCATTCAGCCGGCGCGGAAGGTCCCAGGCAGATAGGTCCGAGTGAGCGCTGGTCGATCGTGGCGGCACTGGCCTACTGCAGGTTCTCGCCTCGCTTGAGCATCTCGACGTACTCGGCGTGTCCGTACCTTTTGTCCAAGTCACCATGCCGATCAGAGCCGCGTATTGCGGAGGCGTCACTCGTTGTCCTCTCGCGCTCGGTGGGCTGTTCCGAGCGGCGTTGCCGCTGAGCTGTGAGCGCGCAAGCCAGGGCCGCGAGAAACATGACCATCGCGAGTCCCCACGCGAAAATGGCGAACTGCACAGGAAGGAGTACTGCGGCCAGGAGCAGTGCGACACCGATGAGCGGGAGAGTGATGGTCAAGCGCTGCGTGAAGGTCTGGGGCATCGTCATCTCTCTCGTCGAGCCGCCGCAGTGGTGGCTGGGTACCACCTGCGGGGAACGTCACATCTATGGTGATTGCCGATAGCGCGGACCACCAAGGTTTCAGCCGCTTCGCAGCCTCAGGGCTATAGAACCTACGCGGCTGCAATCAGAGGCTGATGATCCCGAGCTCAGTGGCGCGAAGAACGACCTGGAGGCGGTTCTCAACCTTCCACAGCTGGTTGATGCGCCGGATGTCTGCCTTCACGGTGCCTTCGGCATAGTGGAGAACAGTCGCGATCTCGGCGTTAGAGAGCCCCGTCGCGATCAGTTCGATGATCTGTCGTTCGCGATCGCTGAGCTCGGGCGCGTCAAAGACAGAACCGTCGCCAGCGTCGATCGCCGCGCGAACGAATCGTTCCTGCACCTCAGGGGAGACCACACGGTCACCGGCGTGAGCGGCGACGATGGCATCGATGATCTGGTCCGGGGTTGAGTTCTTCACCAGGTAGCCACAGGCCCCTGCGCGCAGGACTTCGAGCGCACGCCACTCGGTGGTGAACGTCGTCAGCGCGAGGACCCGACATCGAGCGTTCCACTCCAGAACACGCTTCGTTGCTTCGACACCGCCAACCTCAGGCATCTTGATATCCATCAGGACGACCTCGGGATTCACCGCTTCGCAGACATTGACGACCTCGGAGCCGTCAGCGGCCTCGCCGACGAGCACGACACGGTCATCGTCGGAGATGAACGCGCGCAGAGCGTGTCGCACCAGAGCGTCATCGTCGACGATGAGAACGCGGACGGCTTCACCCATTCGACCACGGTATCGCTCAGCGGCGCGCGCATCTCTAGCCCTGGGGGCACGATTCCGTGACCCGCGCAATGTGACTCGTATGGTGGAGAAGATCGTTGTGCTGATCTGTGCTGATCTGTGCGGACCAGCGCCCCGCGATCGACGGGCATCCGGAAGAAGGAGACCAGCGTGGGACTGATCAGCATGTACGTCGCAGCCGCTCTGGGGCGCGTCATCACCGATCAGAATGCCGACCTCGGCGATTGGCTCTGCAAGACGCTGGGCATCTGTGCCTGAAGGCGTCTCGACGACGAGCGCTAGCCGAGAGTCGATCTTCGCGGCGCGAACGTCCATCGCGAAGATGCTGCGCTCTCGCGCGTTCTGGGCGCCGCGGTCGCTCCATCCGATCGCTCGCCTTCTTCTGATCCTGGTCGTCGGCGTCCTTCTGGCCGTCGCCATCGGCTTCGTCATCGAGGGAGGCGCATTCACCAGGTACGACCTTCTCGCCATCGTCTTCTACTTCGGGCTCGCCGCGTTCGCCTGGCACCCGCTGACAGCGGCGTTCATCGTCATGCTCATCAGCAGCGTCGGCGTCGTCTTCACCGGAAGCGGTGGTGACCTCCTCGAGCTCGCGATCTCCCTCGGTCTGGTCGCCGTGACCTGCGCGCCCTGGGTCATCATCACTCACGTGGTGGTGCTCGCAGCGCTCACGGCATATGTCGCAGTCGAAAGCACCACGCTCGCGGCGGGTGGCGTCTACGGCATCGTCGGCATCGCGACGATCGCCTTCCTCATCGGCGTCGCCTTCCGCCTCGTGGCCGCGAGAGAATCGATCCTCGTCGCAGAACGTGCTCGTGTCGAGCGAGACCTGGAAGCCATCGCCCGAGAAGACCAGGAGCGGATTGCGGACGAGCTCCATGACGGGATCGCGCACGACCTCACTCTCATCCTGTTCCATGCGCGAGCCTTACCCCGACAGCCGGACGAAACAGCGCGACAGGTTTCGCTCACCACGATCGAAGAGTCAGCTGAGCAAGCACTACAGAGCATCCAGTCACTGCTCTCGCTCATGCGTGACACGACGACAGAAGCACCGCCCATCCACGAGACTCGCTACCACGGCAATATCGTGGACGCGGTCACCTCGCTCAGCGAGCTTCTGGATGATGCGGGAATCGCCACCCAGGTCTCCGTCCCGAGCTCGTCGCTCGGTGTGACATCAGCGGCCGAGCGCGTGCTCATCGAGACGGCGATCGAGGCCGTCACGAACATCATCAAGCACGCACCGAAGTCCAAGGCCGCGAGCATCAGCATTCACGCTGACCCCGGCGGTATCGAACTCATCGTCACGAACAGTGGGCCTCTGTCCCCGGCCCGTTCGAGCACGTCGCCGGGCGGGCGCGGGCTGCGGCGTGCAGAGCAACGCCTGGGACAGATAGGCGGGCAACTGGAGACCGGTCCAGCGGAACAGGGGTGGACGCTTCGGGCTGGTGTGTCTGCGGCGAGAAGCTGAAAGACGAGGGCGCCCTCACTGAGGGCGAGTACGAGCTCAGCTCCTCGAGCGGCTTCATCGGCGGGATAGAGCGCTTCGATACGGAGTTCGTCGATGGTGGTGTCGCGAGCGGATTCGACGGCTGCGGAGATGCTGAAGAAGCTGAGTTCCTGACCATCCACCGTCAGATGGAGCGGAATGACCACGTCCACGTCGGTTGCCGTGCCGCCCGGCTGGCCGGGATAGTCGCGTGCCTCTTCGACGAGGAGGAACAGGTCGGGATCAGCCGTCCGCTCTGCGCGTGCGCGGACCTGAGTGACGAGGTGCGTGCGCCACTGCTCGAAGTTTCGGATCCGCGGGGCGAGTCCGTCCGGATGCAAAGATATTCGCTAGGATTCGTCTTCACCGAGGTCGGCGAGTCCGATGCACACCACAATCTGACCCGATTCCAGTGGGGGCTGGGCCCCGCCGACGAAGAACCACTGATCATCGGATTCGATGTCGTCGCCACCGATGACGACGGACGAATCGAGCGAGTTGCCGGCTTCCTCGACCGGTTCCCGCCTGACCATCGACTCAGCGGCGCGCGTCGAGTTGTGGGACGCGCGCCGCTGAGTCGATCAGGTGCGTCGGCTCGCGACCACGCTGCCGCCCTTCGAGCGTGAGAATTGGCAAGTCTGCACAGTCAGGACGGTTGCGCGGTGACGTGCTCGTCTTCTGAGACAGGGAGTCCTTGCACCGCGGGAAGTCGCGACACGAGCACCACCACCAGTTGCGCGGCGAAGACCACAGCGGCCACGGCGATGCACCACTCCATTCCCCACACGGCAGCGATCAGCGCCCCCAGTCCGGCGCCGATCGGACGGGCACCGTAGGTGGAGACGACCAACAGGGATGAAACCCGACCGATCATCCGGGACGGCGTGACGGACTGCCGCAGCGAGGTGGTGGAGATCGACCAGAGCACGGGGCCGAACCCGAAAAGGAAGAACGACACCCAGTGCGATGACCGGCGACGGCAGCCACAACGTCGCCACCAACAGGACCGCACCGACGAAACCGCAGACCGGTCCGATCACCGACATCCGCCCCAGAGAGATGCGCTTCGACAACGGCCGGGCAGCCAGCGCACCCGACACCATCCCGACTCCGAACACTCCCATCGCGGTCCCGACCGTCGCCGGCGTCATTCCCAAGCTCCTCAGTGCGTAAACGACGAAGACCGACTGGATGAGAAACCAGCCCACGTTGAAGACCATCGAGGTCACGACCATCGGTCGGAGAAGGTTGTGCGAGATCACGAACCGCAGAGCGTCGGCAATCTCTCCAATGATCCTTCGGGACGGTGAGGGCGGCGTACGAGCGATGTCTATTCGGGCGAGCAAGGCGACCGCGGCGCTGCAGGCGATCGCCGCGACGACGAAGGCCGCCTCGGCACCGGCAAGAGACACGATCGCACCCGCGATGACCGGTCCGGAGATGAACGCGATGCTACGCCCAAGCTCGAGCCACTGATTGGCGTCCATGAGTCGCCCGCGCGGCACGAGCTGAGGCACGGTCGAAGGGATCGCGACGCTGGCACCGAGCGTGCCGATCGCACCCACGAAGCCCAGGATCAGCAACGCTTCGAAGGTGAGCGAGTCCATCAGGATCAGCGCGACGGTGCCGGTCAGTGTGAGCCCTCGCAGCGTCTCCGAGGCGACGAGCACGCGCTTCGGGGACGATCGATCGACGATCAGTCCAAACGGAATGGCCAACAGAAGGAACGGGAGAGTCTGCGCCACCTGGAGGAGTGCGGTCTCC
Organism: Microbacterium sp.; assembly: GCA_029239165.1. GTDB lineage: Bacteria > Actinomycetota > Actinomycetes > Actinomycetales > Microbacteriaceae > Microbacterium. The sequence goes on from JAQZBG010000007.1 coordinate 17,177, forward strand.
GTCGCTCCGGCTCCGAGGATGAGCACAGCAGCGAGGGGTGCAGCGACGAGAGCGATCTGCTCAGCGAACTGAGTGAGGACGCTCGACCAGGCGATGCGTGTAAATCTTGCAGGCAGCGGAGTGCGTTGATCAAAGGGCATATTCGGAGTCCAGCACCAACGGGGCCGTTAGTCCGGCGGGAATCAGACACGGCATCATGACGCGTGCACCGGGACATGAACAACGATTCCACCGGTGAGAGCCAAGCCTTCTCGGACGTCGGATGTTTCGATCCACACCGAAATGTTCTTCACCGCGCACCATCCGGGACAGGGTGTAACTCGTAGCCGACGCTCGGCTACTCACACAACCGGAAGGACCTGCCGATGGCCGTTCGCGCCGACCTCAACATCGCTCTCGATGGCTACGCATCGACAACGGGTCAGACCGCCGAGAATCCGATGGGCGACGACTGGTTCCGTCTCGTCGCCGCTTACTCGGGCACGCGCACGTTCCGTGAGCACGTCCTCGGCGACAGTTCGGGAGCCGGCACCACCGGCGTGGACGACGCCTATGCCCGGGAGTACTTCGAGGGAGTCGGCGCAGAGGTCATGGGTGCCGGGATGTTCGGACTGCACCTGAACGCCGATGATCCGCAGTGGCACGGATGGTGGGGTGACGAACCGCCGTTCCACGTTCCGGTGTTCGTGCTGACTCACGCGCCGCGCCCGTCGATCGAGATGGCCGGCGGCACGACGTTCCACTTCCGCAGCGCCTCACCAGAGGGGGTGCTGGCCGAGGCGATCAGCGCCGCGGGCGACACGGATGTACGCATCGGTGGCGGAGTGCGAACGGTCCGCTCCTTCCTCGCGGCGGGCCTCGTCGATCGGCTCCACGTCGGCATCACGCCGATCCTGCTCGGGCGGGGGCACAAACTGTGGGACGACCTTCGGGGCCTCGAGGCGGGTTATACGGTCTCGAGCGAAACTGCTGAAAGCGGGATCACGCACGTCACCTTCCAGCGGTGATGTGCGCCGCGCAGCTACCGGAGTGATCAGCACGCTGCAACCGTCCCGGTGAGTGCGTTCGGGCCTAACGTGGCAGCGGATCAGCGGGGGTCCGGCGCAGCTCGTACCACAGGAGGCTCGACGCGGCAGCGCCGCCCCAATCGATCGGGGTGCGGGATCGAAGCGACCACCCCTGGTGTCGGTAGAGGCGTTGAGCATGGCGGCCGTTATCAGCCACCGCGAGGACCGCTATAGACGCATCGCCATATGCAGACGCCACCGCAAGCAGTTGCGCACCGAGACCGAGACCATTGGCCGAAGGCGCGACGAAGAGCCTTTCGACGGTCACCTCGCTCGGATCACCCTCAGTAATTCGCGCGGCTACGTGCCCGACGACGTGACCGTCGATCTCTGCGACCCATGCTGCCTCAAGTTCCTCGAGCCAGCTCTTGGCGTCCACAGGCCAGTTGACTGGATACGAATCTCGCAAGTGAACGGCGCGGAGAACCTCGACGCAGTCGGCCATGTCGTCCGAAATGCGGCGTCGAATGATTGGCTGGCTGTCGTGTGCCTGCTCGCTCATCGATCTCCCTAACGCGCTCATCGTCTTCCCCAGTGGTCTATGTACAGATCGTATGACCGTCCCCGAACCCACGGACAGCCGACGCAGAAGAGATAGCGCGAGCCCGCCGCGCGTCATCAGTGCGCCCCCACCACTGGGCTTACCCCTCCTTCTCGGATGCCAGCACTTCGAGATAGTGAGGGTTGGTCATGACGCCCCGGCCGGCTCGGGCCATCCGCGCATACTCATCGTTGCTCCTTGAGACATGACGTCACTCCCAGGTTGCGGTATCGGGATCGATGTCATGGTGGCGTGCGGATTCGTCGACACTTCGGCGGAACCACGTGGCGAGGCCGTCGCCGATTCCGTTGTAATACGCCGCGAAACCGGGGTCCGCCTCGAACATCCGCGCCAGGCACACCTGCATCTGCCGTGTCAGCGGGAAGAAGTTCGAGAACAGCTCACGATGCCGTCCGGCGAGCCCGTCCGCCTCTTGGCTTCCCGGATCGACACCGCGGCTCACCGCGTCGGCGAGGTCGCGCTGGAGAGCCGACATGGCTTCGGAGAGCTCTCGCCACTGGGCAGGGGAGCGCGACGCGGACCGCTCTGCGAACTGCGCCCACTGCGGCGATCCTCCCCAGATGGTGCGCGCCGAGCGGGATTGCTGCGGGTCCCACGCTTCGCCGAAGACCTCACGCTGCTCATCGTCGCTCATCAGGATGCCGCGCTCATGCGCCACCGTCATGCGCTCGAGCCGCTCGTCGAGCTGCTGGAGGTCCCGGATGCGTTCGGCGAGCTGCGCTCGCTGTTCGCGCAACGTTGCTCTGATATCGGCGGTCGCGTCATCGAGCACATCACGAATCGCGTCGAGCGTGAGGCCGGCTTCACGGTAGGCAACGACCCGTCCGAGGCGATCGAGGTCGTCCCAGGTGTACAGCCTGTACCCGGCTGGGGTGCGTCGGGACGGCGACGCGAGACCGATGTCGTCCCAATGGTGCAGGGTGCGCACCGTCAGTCCGAGCAGGTCGGCTGCGACGCCGACCGTCACGTCCTCGTCGATCTTGTTGTGCACCATCGTTGTCATTGTGCTCTTCCTTCGGAGTCATCGGGGGCGAAGATCCCGACCGAGGCGAAATCGCGCCCCACGTCGCTGTCGGGCGTGAACGGTGTCGCCGCCGTGAACGTGACGTGTGCCCCCTCGGGGGTGACGATGGAGATGTCGCGCGTTCTCCACGCCGTGTCGTACGGGCCGGTCACCGAATCCGGTGACAGCTCTCGACAGGCATTCGCCACCGACTCGAGCTGACTGAGCACGCAGGAGACGAACACCTGAATAGTGGCTGCCGCGGGGTCGGCAGACAGGGCGGCATCGTCGTCCACGGGGACGAGCAGGACATCCTGGAACGCCCACCGTCGCAGATGCACGATCTGCCCGGGAATGGTGAAGAAGTCGACGAAGCCGAGCCCGCGGACCCAGAAGTCCGTCGACGTGTGAAGGTCCCTCGTCGGGATCTTCACGAACATCGGCATCGCGTAGATCCCGAGGAACGGGTCCGGTGCGACGGCATCAGGGCCGTCGGGGACGGGGCTCATCTCGAAAGCATTGAAGTGATCGGTCATGTGAGACAGCCTGGGTCCTCACGTGGCGTGAGGGTCAAGCGTCGGCCAGCGTGATCGATGATCATCTTCCGGGAGTTGTCGATCTGGGGACGCCCCGTTCGACGTCAGTATGAGACACCCACGAACGTCCATCACACGAAAGCGGAACCATGACACGCGAACTGATCTACACCGGATTCATCACTCTCGACGGCGCGGTCGACTCTCCCGGCGGCACGGTCGAGGGGAACAGTCGAGGTCCCCTCGGAGGGTGAGTCGTTCTCGTTCGACTCGGCGAACGACACCACCAAGACCGACTCCGCGATGCTCGCATCCAGCGACCCGACGAAGACGTTCACGTTCGAGAACGACGAGCGTCGCTACGAGATCACCGCGATGGGCACGACCATGACGGTGCGCCTCAGCCGCGAGTAGTCGCTCGGCTGGCTGTTCTGCACTGAGACGCCCCCACCTGCCTCGAGGCGAGTGGGGGCTTCCTCGCACGTGCCCGTTCTCGTGTCAGAGATCGATTGGTCCAGGCGAGGGAACCTCTGTCGGAAGTCCGCCATCGAGGATCCGCTCGACCATGCCGATGGCACGGTCGCTGAGACCGTCACCAGGGTAGAAGTCCTCGTAGTGCTCCTCAGCCTCCTCAAGCGTGGTGACACTGCAGAGGGCGAGCAACTGGCGAATGTCGTTCACGTCGCGTCCTGGCCGGTTGGCACGGAGCTTCATGGCGAGAAGTGCTTCCTTCGAGGCGACCTGGATGACGACGCCGTCTCGGTCGTAGATCGTCTCCCACTCGACGGCTCGACGCCCGAACGTGGGCAGTGAGTCTGCCTGCTCGACCGCGAAGTTGAACCAGCCGTCGCCCCACCCTCGTCGATCTCCCACGCGCGAAGCCGCGGCGAGTACCGCGTCATCGCTTCCGGGCTGGATGTGCAGGGAATCGAGGTCTCCGGTGGTACGCCGGTCGAAGTATCTGATGGCGAGTGCAGCGCCGCCGACCAGGCGTATGCCCGCGACCTCACCGGCTGCGTGAAGCTCAGTGGTGAGATCGCGCAGCCCGGAGAGGATGTCGTCGCGATTCAGTGCGTCGGCCATCAGACGCTCGCCAGAGTGTCTCGCCACACGAGGACACCGCGCTCGAGGAACTCAGCAGGCACGTCGTCGGGTGCCGGGATCGGGTCCGCAGGATCTACGTCGAGAGTGCGGGGTGTCCGGAGGCGCCTGTTCGGGGCGTCGACCCATGCGGGAGTGGGGAGTCCTTCTTTGCTGAGGCGGAGATCCACGAGTGCTGCAAGGGCGGCATCCCAGGCCTTGTCGCCGGTCGGCTCCGGCTCGGCGAGCCCGAGGACCCCGCGTACGAGGCCGTGCTCGGAGCTGAGGTTGTCACTGAGCTGGATGAGCTCGCGAAGAGCACTGTACTTGTCGCCCGCACGCAGGTATCCGCGGATCGCTGCGGCGATGGTCGCCGCGTCGTCGCGCCGTGTAGGCGCGGAGTACAGGCGGTGGCCGGTGCCGCTGAGAAAGCGCTCGACGGTGCTGAATTCGGCCTCGCGGCCACCTTCGAATCGCGAGACTCGGCCCTGGTCGACATTGCTTCGCTGGGCGAGATCCTTCTGAGTGAGGCCGCGGCTCTTGCGAGCAGCGCGCACGAGCACTGATGCGTTGGTCATGTCGCCCCTCCTCCGATTCAGAAATGTTCTCAGAGCCATATTCTACGCGGATTTGATCTGCTGGCCCACCACGAGATGACTGCACCCGAGTTGCTTGCCAGAAACGTCAGGTGGGCACTACCTGCCGCGGCGTTCGGCCCGTCTCGATCTCTCTCGAGGGATCCGCTCAAACCAGAGCCTCGAGTGTCAGCCTCGGATCACATCGACTTCCACCGGCTCGTCAATGTCCGTGAAGACGATGAGCGCCTTATCGGGGATCTTCCCACCGACCTCGTCGGCCGAGAAAGAGTGGGTTGTGGGGGAGATGTCCGCCGGGTCCAGAACTCCGCCGCACGGGGGATGCTCGCGAGCATCCGGTTTCCGTAGCGTGGATCGCATGGATATCGCTTCGATGATCATGGGGGCCTCGATCGCCTCGATCGGGTGGATCGCCTTCTGGCCGTGGGCGCAGCTGAAACGCCTTCGCGAGCTCGACGCGAGTGCCGCCGTGGATCCTGATCAGGAGCCGTAGATCCAGGGATCTTGATGAACCCTTGGTCGCCGAACGTCGTGTGTCTGAGATGCTGGCGCGAGTCTCGGTGACTGGTTCAGGCCGCCACGCACATCGTCGTCAGTGCGCTGCCTCCCACATCGCGTAGGAGATGACCCCGGCAGGGAGTCCGTCACGGGGTTCGATGAGCTCGCTCTCCACCCCGACGAGACGTCCGGTGTCGCGCGAGATGAAAACGGTGTCCGTCCGTTCGGGGATCGTCGAAGACACCTGCAGGCCGATCACATCGCGCCCCAGTCGGTCGCGTGTCGCCCCCAGAACCTCGACGTCGTCCGCGTCGATGAGGATTTCCAGGAGTTCGGCATGCTGCGCGTTCGACAAGGTCCAGTACTGCATGAGTCCATCGATGGCGGCGAGCAGCTCGCCCGAGGATGAGCTCTCGGACACGCCGAAGGCGCCGAGTGCTGCGAACAGCTCCTCACGTGAATCGCCGGTCAGTGAGGTCAACTCAGCTGGTGCGTCGAAGTCCTCGGGCGCGGTCTTCACCTCGTCGATGATCTCGCCCGGTCGGTAGGGGCTCGGCTCGACGCCGGGGGGACGGTCCCCTTCGGGCCAGTAGGAATCGGCGGCGACGATGGTGGTCGTCGCCGTCTCCCCCTCTCCCCAGTCGAAGGTGATCTCCTGGGGAACGGATTCGATCCGCTGCTGTTCGATCTCCGCGCTCCAGCCCCAGACGACGGACTCGACGTGCGACGCCTGTTCGGGACCGGAAGAGGCCGACAGTGCGCGTTCGGCGTCGATCACCACATCGCTCATGCTGCCTGCCGTCGAGTACGGCAACGGAGGCGGAGTGAGGGCGATGGCCTGCTGTGCCGGCGAGAGGACACTGAGCGTCACCAGCACGGCGACGGCGAGCGTCGCCACCGCGGCGGTGACGCCGGCCCAGATGATCCGCGGTCGAGCGCGACGCTTCGGCGCCCGGACGGCCCCGCGAATGATGTTCTCGCGAAGGGCGATCTCCGGAGCACCGAGCGGTCTGTCGCTCCTGACGTCGGCGGGACGCGCGGCACGGAACAGGCGGTCGAGCTCATCGTCATGACGATTCATGGTTCGTCCCCTGATCTTCGAGGTGGGCGCGCAGCTTCGTCCGCGCTCGTGTCAACGTGGTCCATACCGCGCCCTGGCTGCTGCGGAGGACTTCTGCGACTTCGCCTGCCGTCAGGTCGTTCCAGTACGTGAGGACGACGACCTGCCGTTCGCGCGCGCTGAGGGCCATCAGAGCGTTCCGAAGCGCGAGACTCTCCCAGGGGTCGAGCGGTTCGACAGGGTCCTCGAGCCCACGAACGAGGGCCTCCATAGCTCGCGTCCGCGAGCGAGAGCGTCGCGTTCTGTCCTTCAACTTGTTGTTGGCGGTGCGCAGGAACCACGTCACACCCATCGGGCGATCGGGGTCCAGCTTTCGCCAGGCGACGACGAAGACTTCGGCCGTGATCTCATCGACTTCGTCAGGATCGTCCACGTAGCACTCGAGGTATCGGCGCACGCGCGCCCAGTACTCATCGAAGAGCCGACGGAAGACGACGGCGCGGGGATCGCCGACCGGCGGAGCGGAAGCTCCCGCGGCGGCGGCGCCGCGGCGTGACTCGCGCGACGGAGGCGCGGAGGCCTTCCCTGCAGCGGGGAATCCTGCGAACGCGATGTCGAGCGCCGCGAGAATGCCATATCGGTGCATGGGATCCTCACTCACGATGACGCGTGCTCAGACAGGGTAACGCGGAAGAACGTGAGTCACGCCGCGCACCGCAGGGAGCTCACCTGGCCGAATACGTTCGTCGATGTTCCCGCGGTGGCTGTTGCGAGCACCGTGGCAGCCGCGTTCCGAGCCTGCACTTTTCCTGATGATCTGGCGTTCGCGATCGACTTCACAGATGCGAGGGCAGCCGTACTGACCGTCGTGCAGGTCGTCCAGCTCAGCTTCGTTCCGCCCCTGTCTGCCTGGGAGTACGCGCAGTACTGGCCGGTGGCGCATGAGCCGACGGCGCGGGCGCTCACCGGCGCGACCCTGAGCTCCATCCCGAGCTGGGGCCAGACGACGGTGTACTCATCGACGATGGTTCCCCCCGGGACCGCATCGATGGCGTACGCCACGTCGGGATGCATCGTGGGATCGGCGTGTGCAGGAGTCGCAACGCCGATCGACAGGAGGGCGGCTGCAATCGCCGCGACCAGCTTCGTCTTCAAGGCAAGTCCTCTTCATAGGGCTGAGACGGTGTCCGCAAGGACCTGTTTCCACGATCTCAGCACGGACGCGCCGCCGGAATCCGCGTACCCGCCCCTCTTTGCGCATCCGCCCGATTCCTGACACACGGAGGCGATATTGGCCGATGTCGGCGGTTCCTTACAGACATGTTCTCCGTCGCGACGCCGCCGGTTCGCACGGTATCGACGTGGCTACCGTGGGGTGAAGCCCACAGATGGCCCGCCGGCAACTCAGTACGTCAGCGGCGGCCAGGAAGAAGGAGGCGCTTTGGCGCATCGCCCCACGTTCGTTCGACCCATATCCACCAACCCTGGAATGTGGCTGTCGATCGCGATTCCTGTCGCAATGGTGATCACCCTGAGCCAGAACTTCGATCCGAACGCGGTCTCGACGTGGGAGGCGGTGTTTGCGAGCGCCAACTGGGGAGCGATCCTGGGGATGCCACTCAGTGCAGCCGCGGTCGCCATCTCCGTCCGCACACCGAGTCGCTGGATACGCGCGAACCATGCTGCGACCAATCGTTCCCTTGCCACACGGACGCTGGCGGACATCATGCCCACTCTGATCGCGATCTCGGTCGGGTATCTGCTCTCGCTCGCGATCGTGCTCCTGCGCAGCTCTCCGAGCTCCGCGCCGACGTTTCGATCGTTCGGGCCGCTTGGCGTCTTTCTCACGATGGTGCTCGTCGCTGTGTTCATCGGTTTCGTGATCGGCCGGCTTCTGCCGGCAGCCGTCGCAGTCGTGGTCGCAGCGCTCGCTCAGTATCTCCTGATCTCGCTCCCTCTTGTGTCAGAGCCTCTGGAGCATCTGCGTTTCGCGCTCGGGTACTCGCTGCCGCTGGTTCTGCAGACAGTCGATCAGCAGATCGCATGGCCGATGCTCCTTCTTCCGATGCTGCTCGGTGGCGTCGTCGTGGTCGCCATCGTGCTCGCGTCGGCCAGGCTGCGTCTGCCGGCGATCGTCTGGACTGCGGGAGCCACGACGGCCATCCTGGTGCTCTCCTCGCCGCTCACCGCCTCGATCGCGCCCCCCGGCTACGAAGCGCGCTCCACCGGGGATCTGCATTGTGAGGACCGTGACGGCGTCGAGGTATGCGTGTGGCCGGAATTCGGAGACGCCGAACATGATGCGGTTCCGCTCGTAGACAGCCTCGCGACGTACGCCGGGACATTGAAGGCGAATGGAATCGGGATCGGGCCCGTGATCACGAGTTCGTCCGCCCAGGCCGAGGAGCTCTCCGGGCTGATGTTCGCTGCCGGCCCGGGTGACCTGTCCGGTGATGAGCTTCCGATCTCTCTCGCGGACGGTGTGCGGAATCAGGCCTCGTGTCCGGCCGCTGAGCAGGAATCCCTCGTCGCAGAAGGCGATCGCGCCGTGTACGCGTTGGCGATCGCTCTGGGGGCATCCCCCGATGCTCTCGCTCAACGGGAAGGTTCGGGCACCGGCGATGATCTTCTCCAAGCGCTGGGCCTCTCGACGGCCCGCGAGGGCTTCTCGACGTTCATCAGGTGGCAGGAAAAAGTAGCCGACATATGCAGAAAGGGCGACAGTTGAACGCCGTTCTCAGATTCGATGAGGTCTCCTTTCGATATCGCAGACACCTCGTCTTCGAGGGGTTCTCCTTCGATTTCTCTCAGTTCCCCGTTGCATTGCTCGGTCCGAACGGTGCCGGCAAGTCGACGTTGATCGGCCTCTCAGCGGCGACCGAGAGGGCTCGTCGTGGGCGGATCGAAGTCGCGGGCGTATCCACTGAGTCCGCCGCCGGCCGCAAGGAGATCCGCCGCACCGTTTCCGCCGTGGCCCAAGCGCCGACGGGCATGCGGGGGCTCTCGGTTCGCGAGCTGGTCGCATACACCGCGTGGCTCAAGGGCATGAGCCACCGCGAGGCGTGGGACGAGTCGGAGCACGCGTTGGAGCTGGTGGGCTTGACGCGTTTGAGTGACCGACCCTCCCTGGGCCTCTCGGGGGGTGAACTGCGAAGGGCCGCCATCGCCGGCGCTCTGTGCTCTCGACCCACGCTGCTCCTGCTCGATGAGTCGACGGTCGGACTGGACCCGGCTCAGAGGGAGTCCGTGATCGACACCATCGCCACGCTCTCCACACGGATCCCGATCCTGTACAGCACACACGAGGTGGACGACTTGTGGAGCTTCGCCCGTGGGGTCGTCGTCCTCGATGCGGGAACAGTGTCATTCGCGGGAACCGTTGACGAGTTCTATGCCTTGGCCCAGCGCGGCGAAACGCCGCGGGAACGCGCATCCAGCGCGTACGCCCGAGCGCTGAAGACCACGTCGCCGAGCACGCGATGAGGTGGTGGTTCCGCGCCCGCATGGCCAGCGTGGGAGCGTGGGCTTTCCTGGTGGGCTGGGGAGGAACCTTCATCACGCCGTCCGTCAGGTTCGAGTTCCCGACGCTCGCCGGCGGGTCGTTCGCCTCGGTCCCGGTCGCGGTGCTCTTCGCCACCGTCGCAGCCGCGGGTTGGGTCGGTATCACGACGACGCGTGCGCGCGAACTGTCCGTCGGAACCTCCCGCCGCTGGGCGTGGGGCGGAGACGTGGTCGTGCTCCTCGGTGTCCTCGGGGTCTCGAGCGTGAGCGCCGCGCTGGCTTTCGGTGGGGCTCGTGAAGCACTCGTGCCATTGCTCTTTCAATCGGCAGTTGCAGTCCTCGTCGCGCGACCGGGTCTCCGTCCGGCCTGGCTGATGGCGCCCGGCGTTGCGCTGCTGACAGCGATGTTGCTCGGCTTCGACTCTCTGGGCATGCCGTCAGCCTGGGCGCTGCCGGTGACGGATGGGGCCTCGGCGGCACAGTTGCTCAGCTCGGTATGCCTTCTCATCGCCGCGACCGGGGTCTATGTCAGCAGCGTCGCGAGGAATCCCGCCGCGTCGGCCGTCGTCTGACGGCCCGCGGCCATGGCTGAACTCATGTCCCAACCAGTGCGAAGGAGGGCGCGCGCTTCGTGCTCCAGTTCCGTGCCAGCGCCATCATCGGGCGTTCGACGACCCACCATGATGCCCCGGCCGCCAGGAGGGTGAGCGGCACCGCACAGATGAGTACCAGCCAGGGCTGACCGGCAGGGACCGTAGTGATCACGGCCTGCAGGATCAGGAAGCCCCACAGATATATGCCATAGGAGTAGTCGCCGAAGCGGGCTGCATCGCGCAGCAGCGGGGTCGAACCCCCGCCGATGTGTCTCGTCAGATACGGAAGGGCCATTACGAGGAGAGCGTGCCCGACCCTTTCGTCTCCCATGAATGCGACGATCACCAGCGCAGCCACGAGGCATCCGGCGAGCACGTGCGACCGGCGCACGCCCCACCTCTCGTAGACACCGCCGACGAAGAACATCATCATCGCGGTGAAGGTGATGTTCAGTGCGCGCAAGGTGCCGTCGCCCGCGGTGGCGATGTAACCGATCAGCAGCGCCGTCCCGATCAGTACCGTGCTTGCGGTTCGCAAGGAAGTCGAAAGCCGGACCGCCAGCACGCCGACGAGCATGACACCGATGTAGCACGCGACCTCGGGGCCGAGGCTCCACAACGAACCGTTCACGGCATCCGACGGGTTGTCGATGAAGACACCGGGCAGGGGGTACTGGGCGATCAGGAGAAGGTTCCACAGGTATTGCCACGTCGAGGTGTCGCTGAAGTACCGGGTGGTGGTCAGGCTCGAGAAGAACGGGCCGATGACGAAGATCGTCGCGACGACGACCACGGCCAGCGCAGGAAAAATGCGCCCGGCACGCCGGACGACATACGGAATGACCCTCGGGTCCCGGAACCAGCTCTGCGTTATGAGCTGACCGCTCACTGCGAAGAACACGAACACGGCGACCGTGTAGACGGGCCATCCCATCACCCGTGGCGCGCTCCCCCAATCGCCGAGGGGCCAGGCGTGGAAGACGAGAACGATCAGCGCGGCGATGAGCCGGATCGCGTCGAAATTGTTCCGGTGCGTTGCAGTGGTGCTCTTGGCGTCAGACATATGTTCTTCCGCTTTCGGACGGGGGTCACGCGGCAGCGCGTGACCCCCGTCGAACGGGTCTCACAGTGAGGCGGCCGTCCCGGCCACCGTTGGGCGAGGCGCCCGCGCCGTGGCTACCAGGAGATGTTCGCCCCGCCGGCGATGATCCACACTCCGGAGCCCGACCCCTTGAACGACTGGCCGGCCGGTGTGCCGCCGTTGTACTGGAATCGGTATGTCCCTGCGGCGACATCGCCCCAGTCCTGGTTCGCGCCCGGTGCCGCTGTTCGGTTTCCCTGCGACACCCATCCCGTGCCCCACACGTCCTTGAGCAGCTGCAGCTGGGTGGAACTGATGTTGGTCCAAGAGATGGGGGTGTTCGGCACATAGAGCTGAATCGATGTCAGGCGCACGCGCGTTGCCGCGGAGTCCCCGTTCGAATCGGCCCAGGTGCTGGATCGAGTGCCAACTGTCCATCCCGGAGCGGGGATGGAGCTCGAGCGACTGCCTTCAGCCATGGCCGGTGCCGCGAAGAGCAGCGATGCGGCGACAGCACCGGTGATGGCGGCGGCGGCGAGTTTCCGAGAACGACGAATCATTGCAGATTTCCTCCGGTCCAACCGGCGTCGATTGGTGCCGGTTGGCGCCACTATGGCAGCGCGTCCGCGGTGCTTTGCCGTACCTGCTGGTTCCTGACAGACGGCCTCACAGCACCTCGAGTTTGTAGGCGAGGATGACCGCCTGCACGCGGTCTCTGAGGTAGAGCTTGGCGAAGAC
>JAQZBG010000008.1 GCA_029239165.1 Microbacterium sp.
CGATCACGGTCGGCGTCCGACACTCCTGACCTGGCGGGCCGCCCAGACGACGATCGGCAGGCTGCCGATTCTGCTGCGCACGGTTCGCTGGTAGCGCTTTCGAGCCCCCTCGTCGAACGCATCCCCCAGCACCGGATCCTCGATCCGGATCGCGCTGGCGATGACGTGGAAGGCTCGACTCCGCTGCGCCGTGAGCATCTCCTGCGCACGGCCGGTCGTGTCCTGCTCAACCCATCGTGACAGCAGCGCATCGTATGACTTCAACTGCTCCCAGCGCGACCCGAGCGACCAGTAGGCACCACCGGAGGCGTCCCGGATGCCCGACGGCCGGTATGCACCTTCGGAGACGGTGGGCAATGCGAGCCACTCGCATCGGAGGCCCGCGAGCAGCAGGCGCATGACGATATGAACCTGGGGGTAGACGAGCGCGTCGACGTCCTCCGATTCGACGCGCTCCCTCAGCTCATCCAGCGCCGTGCGGCAGTCCTCGACCCGATACACCAGGCCGGGCGCGTGCGCGGCTGCGGGGAGGAAGTCGCTGGGCCTGATGGATCCCGTCGTGGTGCGGCCCCGGGAGACGCGGGAATCCCGAATGAACTGGGGTGAGACGAAGACGGGCTTCTCCTGGCGCAGATGATCGAGCAGGGCGCGCAGGTTCTCCATCATGACGCGGTCGTCGTCAGCCGTCAGCATGAGGTACTCGGTCTCGCACTCACGGAAGAGGCGGGCGAACGTCCCCGCGTACCCGAGGTTCTCCGCATTCCGGAGCACGCGGACGCGGCGGGCCATCGCGGGATCCTCGCGGAGTTTCTCATAGGTGCCGTCGGACCCACCGTCATCGATGACGACGATGTCCACCAGCTCCGAATCCGCGTGCGACAGGATGTCGGTGACCGTCTTCCTGACGTCCTCGGCGCGGTTGTACGTGGGAATCCCGATAGTCAGAAGCACCGCCGAATCGTATCGCAGAACGACAGGCGCCCTCCGAGAGCTGCGCCGTTCATCGCATCTTCGCCCTACGGGCGCACCGCGACCGCGCCGGTGGCCGGCGCGGTCGTCGACAGATTGGGCGTCTCAGCGCTCGGGAGAAGTGCCGAAAGCGGCGACGATCGCGTCGACGGCGCGCGTCGCGGCGTGCCCGTCGCCATACGGCGCGGCGTCGGTCGCGTCGGGAGCCGGCCGGGTGAGGGCTGCGGTGATCTCCTCCGCGGTGTTCGCCAGGACGTTCCAGCCGAGCTGAACCGTCTCGACCCATTCGGTCTCACGTCGGACCGTGGTGCACGGAACCCGCAGCAGGAAGGCTTCCTTCTGAAGGCCGCCGGAGTCGGTGACCACACCGGCGCTGCGGAGGACAGCGGCGATCAGCTGGGGGTACGCGAGCGGATCCCGCGTGCGCAACGCGCCGACATCGAGCGCGATGCCGTGCTCGGCCGCCTTGGCGCGCACACGCGGATGCGCAAGCAGGACAACGGGCTTGTCCGCGGCGGCCAGGGCATCGACGACCTCACGCAGCCGTTCGGGGCTGTCCGTGTTCTCGGCGCGATGGATCGTCGCCACGTAGTACTCCCCCGGTGCGCCGAGCTCCTCCGCCGCCGTCGAACCAGCGCGGAGCACAGCGTCGCGCACTTCGAAAAGCACGTCCGTCATCACGTCGCCGACCAGCTCGGACCGCTCGGAGAGCCCCTCATCCGCGAGATGCCCCATCGCAACCTCGGTCGGCGCGAGGCAGAGATCAGCTGCGTGATCGGTGAGCACCCGGTTGTGCTCTTCGGGCATCGCGCGATTGAACGATCGCAGCCCTGCCTCGAGGTGAGCGACGGGGTAATGCAGCTTCACAGCGCTGACGGCGGCAGCGAGAGTGGAGTTCGTGTCGCCGTAGACGAGGACGCAATCCGGCTCGAAGCGCGCGAGCATCTCATCCATGTGCGCAAGCATCGCGCCCGTCTGCACCCCATGCGAACCGGAGCCGACACCCAGGTGGGCATCCGGCTCGGGAATGCCGAGATCACGGAAGAACACATCCGACAGCATCGGGTCGTAGTGCTGCCCGGTGTGCACGATGACGTGCTCGAGCCCTGCGGCCTGCATGGCCTGGGCGATCGGGGCGAGCTTGACGAACTGGGGGCGCGCGCCCACGACACTCATGATCTTCACGACATCCATCCTAGGGAAGCCGTCGAGCACCGGTGATCGCGCGGAGTCGTCGTCAGAGCGGGATCGCGCTGTCGAGGAGGTGCGCGCTGAAGGTCGTGTAGTTCGTGTCGCTCGACCAGGCGCGCTTCCAGTGCCGCAGGCTCGCCTGAACATATCGCTCGTACTCCGCCGGCAGCGCGGTGAAAAGCGCCTCGAGCCGGTCCGCGATGTCCTCGGCCGTCGGCGTGCCCGCGAGCAGGCCGTCGAACATCCCACCTGCGACATCGATCAGTTCGCTGTTGCCACCGACATCCGTCGCGATCACCGGGAAACCCTGCGCGAGCGCCTCCATGATCGAGACCGGAACCCCTTCGGACTCGGAGACGTTGACGAATACGGCGCCGGGCTGCGCGGCGTACTGTCGGCGGACCTCATCATTGGAGAGGTCGCCGAGGAATTCGAAGGACCCGGGTTCCAGCCCGTCCTCCGCCTGCCTTTCGATCGACGCAGCGTAGCCCGCCTCGCCCGAGCCGATGTGGGACCAATTCACCTTGAGGCCGCGGCGCTGCGCGACGGCGAGTCCCTCGATCAGCAGCGGGATGCGTTTCACCGGCACGAGATACGCACACGTGTAGACCTTCAGCGAGTCTCGCGAGGCGTTCCCCGCCGAGATCGCCGGGCCGACGCCGAGGTGCCCGGTCTGGATGCGATCTGCATAGTCCGGGTACTTCGCCCGGAGATACTCGGCGCCGTTCTCGGAGGCCGTGAACACCTGCGAGACGCGGGAGAGAAGCAGCTCGCGCTGGGGCAGGTAGTTGCCGGCGCTGCGCTCGGAGAACACGTCGTAGCCGTGTGCGCGGCTGATCACCGGCACCGCACCATCGCCCAGCTGTGTGCTCAGCCGCACCGCGACCCGCGCGGGCACCATCATCCAGTAGCTGTAGAAGACGGTGCGGGTACCCGGCGCGAGTCGAGCCCGAACTCTGGCCTCCACCTGATCCGCGACGATGCCGGCGAGGAGATCCAGGCGGAGGTCGGAGAACACCCGCCTCGGATGCGGAAAGGAGCTCAGAGCCCTTCCGAGGGCCGCCGCCGCCCGCAGCGGATGCCTCACGGCATAGCGGGTCGCCTGGCGGATGCTGGCGCGGGTCGTGCTGAGAGCCTCGGGCAGGATCACCTCGACATTCTCGGGAGTCTCCCGTCGGCGCGTCTGTCTGACGTCACGCACGACCGGGATCAGGACCACGCGGTCGAAGACCGACGCGAGATGCCCGATCTCCGATTCGATGAATTCCTCGCCGGGGGCGAACGGATAGCAGTTCGTGAGGAGGATCAGGCAGGACCCGGAAGCCAGTTCCGGAGAGGCGGCGTGGCTCATCGGACTCCCGTCGGTTCGGCTGCGGTCAATCCTCGCACATCCGCACGCGTGGCCCCCGCGGCTCCCTGCAGGCGCACCCAGATCCGTCGAATGGTCAGCAGGTAGGATCCAGAGGGCTTTCCCGCACACGGGTGGCCTGCGCAACAGCAAGGAGACCCACCCCGATGAGAAGCATCTGGCGGACACTGCTCGACCTGTTCGGGGTGCTTCCGCGCGATGCCCGACCGTTCTACCTCTGGTACTCCATCGCGACAGGGCTCCTCTCGATCCTCGACACCGCCGCGCTCGCCCTGATCGTGCTCACCGTGAACACGCTCGTCACGAAGAAGCCGATCGAGATCCCGCTACTGGGGCCGGTGCCCGAGTCGGCCACGGTCTGGATGGTACTCACCATCGCGGTGCTGTTCATCGTCAAGGGCGTGCTGGCTGCGACGCTGCACTGGCGCGCCACGCGTCGCTTCGCCCGGTACGAGCTCGACCTCGGCGACCGGCTGTTCGCGGCGTACACCCACTCCAGCTGGGAGGATCGCTCGCGCATCAGCACCGCAGAGCTCACTCGCTTCGTGGACTCGTCGGTCGGCAGCGCGAATCGGGGCTTCCTGCTTCCGCTCTCCCAGGTTCCCGGCAACCTGTTCACCTTCCTCGCGGCACTGCTGATCCTCGTGATCGCCCAGCCGCTCACGGCATTGATCGCGTTCGTCTATCTGTCGCTCGTGTCCGGCGCCATCTCGCTGATGCTGTCCCGCCGCTCGAAGTCCGAAGGCCAGCGCAGCCGCGACTACTCGTACCGCGTCGCGACCGTGATGACGGAGATGGTCGAGGCGCTGAAGGAGGTCACGCTGCGCGGCAAACTGGACGAAGCGGGGCGGGTCATCTCCAAGAATCGCGCGGTGGCGACCCGGTCCCGCGCGAACCTCGCGTTCATGACGATCGTCCCGCGCTACGCGTTCGAAGCCGCCCTGATCGGCGGCTTCCTGCTGATCGGCGCCTCGGGTTTCCTGACCGGCGGTGCGCCTGCCGCCGTCGTGGCGGTGTCGCTCTTCGCCGCGTCCGGGTTCCGCATGATCCCCTCGATGAACGCGGTGCAGGCCAGCCTCACCGCCGCCTCGTCGAACGAGGTGTACGCCAAGGACGTCATTCGTCACCTCTCCGAGACGAGCACGACCATCCAGACGGAGGAGCGCGACACCGAGGAGCTCCCCGAGCACCCGAGCGAGCTTCGGTTGCGGAACGTGTCGTTCAGCTACGCCGGCGATCAGGAGCCGGTCCTGAAGGAGCTCGACCTGAGCGTCCCGTTCGGATCGAGCCTGGCGATCGTGGGCCCCTCCGGAGCAGGAAAGTCCACGCTGATCGACGTCATCCTCGGCCTCAGTGTCCCGACGTCCGGAACCCTCGAGATCGACGGGCACCCCGTCGATCGCGTGCTGCAGCAGTGGCGCACGCGAGTGGGTTACGTGCCGCAGCGCGTGGCGCTGTTCGACGGCTCGGTAGCACAGAACGTCGCGCTCACCTGGGAGAAGGACTACGACGAGGATCGGGTCGTCCAAGCCCTGCGGCGCGCGCACATCAGCGAGATCGCGCAGCGCCCTGGCGGGCTCGAGGAGCGGCTCGGAGAACGCGGCTCGTCGGTCTCCGGCGGGCAGCAGCAGCGGCTGGGAATCGCCCGAGCCCTGTACACGGATCCGCTCGTCATGGTGATGGACGAAGCGACGAGCTCCCTCGATACGGCCACCGAGAACCGCGTGGTCGAGTCGATGAACGAGCTCCGAGGTCAGGTGACCTTCATCACGGTGGCGCACCGCCTCGCCACCATCCGTCACTACGACCAGGTCTGCTACCTCGACGAGGGCCGGATCAAGGGGTTCGGCACCTTCCAGGAGGTCGTCGAGCAGGTGCCCGACTTCCGATTCCAGGCGTCACTCGCCGGACTCGTGCAGTAGCGTCACTCCCCCACTCGTCCGCCTTTCGTCCGTCCCCAGGAGAAACCCGGAACATGCGAATCCTCCTCATCTGCCCGTTCTTCCCGCCCGAGAACAAGATCGCCGCCGTGCGCATCTCCAAGCTCGCCTCGTACTGGGCCTCAGCCGGGCATGAGGTGCGGGTACTGACCCGCGACGGCGCCGATGAGGGCCTTGCAGTGCCCGCGCACGACGGCCTCACGATCCACCGGGTCGCAGACCCCATGATGAAGACCATCTCCGGGGTCCAGACACTCAAGCCGACGAAGCCCCGGCCGTGGCATCGGGCCGCCGCGATCGCCTACGCGGTCGCGATGCGGTTCGTCTGGCCCGACATCTACGGTCGGTGGGCGAGAGCCGCAGGCCGCCACGCCGGCGCGTGGGACTGGCGCCCCGATGTCGTCGTGACGAGCGTCGGTCCGTTCAGCGCACTGATGCTCGGATCGAAGCTCGCGAAGCAGTTCGGGGCCAAGCTCACGGTCGACTACCGTGATCTGCTCTCGAACAGCTCGTACTACCCGTACGGGGCTCTGCGGCGTCGTCTGGACTCGGCGGTCGAACGTCGCCATGTGTCGGACGCGGCACTTCTCACGACCGTCAGTGGCCCCCTCGCCGAGGAACTCGAGGCCGCGTACGGCGTCCGCACACTCGTGGTGACCAACGGGTACGACCCTCAGGACTTCGCGCACCTCGCGTATCAGCCGTCTTCGTCCGAACTGCGCATCGCGTACTGCGGGTGGGTGATCCCGAAGCGCCGCGATCCCGTGCCGTTCCTGAGCGGTGTCGCCGAGCTGCTGCGACAGCACCCGGACGCCCAGATCTCGGTCGACTTCTACGGGCCGCATTCCGCCGAGGTGGCCGCGGCCATCGAGTCGCTCGGACTCGACGGCAACGTTCGTCAGCACGGGAAGGTCAGCCACGCCGAATCGCTGAAAATCCAAGCTGATTCCGACGCGCTGTTGCTGCTGCTCTGGAATGATCCCGGCGAGAAGGGCGTCCTGAGCGGGAAGGTCTTCGAGTACATCGGCGCGGCCAGACCGATCATCATGACCGGGCTCGAGAAGAGCGCCGCCGGTGATCTCATCCGCGACAACGGACTCGGCGTCGTCAGCAATGACCCCGGAACGATCGCCGACGCCCTGCACGCGATGTCCGCGCAGAAGGCGCGCACCGGTCGCGTGGAAGCCCCGGCGGTCGCGAACGCCGAGCAGTTCACCCGGGACGCCCAGAGCCGTGTTTTCCTCGAAGGGCTCGAGCACATCGTCGGCTGAAGCTCCACGAAGAAGGGGAGGCTCCGAGTGGAGCCTCCCCTTCTTGGTGGCCGCAGAGTCACTGCCTCGGCTCGCAGGCGGGCACGGGCATGCCCGTGTCGTGGTAGAGCTCAGAGCGTGATCGAGCCACCGGTGCGCGCGGAGTCCAGTGCAGCCTCGACCACCACGAGCGTACGCAGCCCCTGGGCCATGGTGACGACGTCGTTGCGCTGGCCGAGCACCGCGTCACGGAACGCCTCGTGCTCCACTCGCAGCGGCTCGCGCTTGGCAAACGCGTAGCGGGTGACGTCCCCCTCGGAGACGCCCCGGAAGCTGGACACGGACTCCCACTCCAGGGGGATGGTCCCGTTCGCGTAGAAGGTGAGGTCACCGGTCGAGGTGTCGGCGACGAACGCGCCCTTCTCCCCCGTGACGACGGTCACCCGCTCCTTCATGGGCGAGAGCCAGTTCACGATGTTGTTCACGATGACACCGGATGCCGTGCGTCCGGTGATCGTGATCATGTCCTCGTGCTCCCGGCCGCTCTTGAAGGCGGTCTGCGCGAAGACGCGCTCGTAGTCGGACTGCACGACCCATGCCGTGAGGTCGACGTCATGCGAGGCGAGGTCCTTGGCGACCCCCACGTCGGCGATGCGAGCCGGGAAGGGGCCCTGGCGGCGAGTCGTCACCTGGTAGACCCCGCCGAGCTCGCCGGCCTCGACCCGGCGACGCAACTCCTGCAGCGCGGGATTGAAACGCTCTATATGGCCGACTGCGCCGACCAGCCCTGCCCCAGCGAACGCGTCGACCATGCGCTGACCCGCTTCGATGCTGTGCGCGATCGGCTTCTCGACAAGAGTGTGCACGCCTGCGGCTGCGAGCTTGAGCGCCGCATCTTCGTGGAACCGGGTCGGCACCGCCACGACGGCGATGTCGATGCCCTCGCCGATCAGCGCGTCGATGTCCGGCAGGATGCTCAGCTCACCCGCGACGCCGTGCGGGTCTCCGCCCGGGTCGGCGATCGCGACGAGTTCCACGCCGTCCACCTCGCGCAGCACGCGCGCATGGTGGCGTCCCATCATGCCGACGCCGAGCAGTCCAGCCCGGAGCACCATCAGGCGCCCGCTCCCGCGAGACTGTTCACCGCGGAGACGATACGGTCGAGGTCATCCTGCGACAGCGACGGGTGGACCGGCAGCGATACGACCTCTGCGGCTGCCCGCTCGGTCTCCGGCAGGTCGAGCCCCGGCGCGTAGCTCGCCAGCGAGGGCAGACGGTGGTTCGGGATCGGGTAGTAGACACCCGAACCCACGTTGTGCTCCGCCTTCAATGCGGCGACGAAGCCGTCGCGGTCCTCGGGCACGCGGATCGTGTACTGGTGATAGACGTGTACGGCTCCGTCGACGACAGGCGGGACCACGACGCCCCGCAGGTTGGCGTCCAGGAAGGCCGCGTTCGCGCGGCGCTGCGCCGTCCAGGCATCGACCTTGGTCAGCTGCACTCGACCGATCGCGGCATGGATGTCGGTCATGCGGGCGTTGAACCCGATGACCTCGTTCTCGTACTGCCGCTCCATGCCCTGGTTGCGCAGGAGCTTCAGCATGCGGGCGATGTCGTCGTTCGCCGCCGTGACCATGCCGCCTTCACCGCTGGTCATGTTCTTGGTCGGGTAGAGGCTGAACATCGCGAACTGCCCGAAGGTGCCGACCGGACGACCGTCCAGGGAGGCGCCGTGCGCCTGCGCGGCATCCTCGTACAGCGCCACGCCGCGCTCGGCGGCGAGTGCTTCGAGTTCGCGCATCCGGGCAGGGTGCCCGTACAGATGCACGGGGAGGATGCCCTTGGTCTTCGGAGTGATCGCCGCGGCGACCGCCTCCGGGTCGAGAGAGAACGTCTCGGGCTCGATGTCGACGAACACCGGCGTGCCACCCGTCAACGCGACGGAGTTCCCGGTCGCGGCGAATGTGAACGAGGGCACGATGACCTCGTCTCCGGGACCGACACCCGCAGCGAGCAGGCCGAGGTGCAGACCAGCGGTACCACTGTTGACCGCGACGGATGGCCGGCCCTGCACGAAGTGCTCCGAGAACTCCGCCTCGAACGCAGCGACCTCGGGGCCCTGTGCGACCATGCCGCTGCGCAGGACCCGGTCGACGGCCTCGCGCTCCTCGTCGCCGATGATCGGCTTCGCCGGGGGAATGAACTCACTCACAGTGCCTCCTTGGCCAGGTTTCCATCGTTCTCCGCGTAGCGGTCGCCGCTCTGCGGGCAGATCCAGATGCCGGCGTCGTCGCCGGGGGTCAGCGGCACGCCGGACTCGCCGACCCAGCCGATGCGTTTCGCCGGTACACCGGCGACGAGCGCGTAGGCCGGTACGTCCTTCACGACGACCGCGCCTGCGGCGACTGTCGCCCAAGCACCGATGGTCACCGGCGCGACGCAGGTCGCCCTGGCTCCGATCGCGGCGCCCGTTTCAATGGTCACACCGACCGGCTCCCAGTCGTGCGCGCTCTTGATCGAGCCGTCCGGGTTGATGGCCCTGGGGTATGTGTCATTGGTCAGGACCACGGCCGGGCCGATGAAGACCCCGTCGCCCAAGCGCGCCGGTTCGTAGACGAGCGCGTAGTTCTGCACCTTGCAGTTGTCGCCCATGACGACGCCGGTGCCGACATAGGCTCCGCGCCCGATGATGCAGTTCTCGCCGAGCTTCGCTTGCTCCCGCACCTGTGCGAGGTGCCAGATCGAGGATCCTCCGCCGATGGTGGCGTCAGCGGACACATCGGCGGATTCTGCGATCCGCACGTGGGATGAATCGGTCACTGCACTCCTTGAACGATGCCAGGACGTGGCGGCACCGCATGCGATTCTACCGGCGTCGGGCCCGAACTCCCCGAAGCACTCCTCGGACCACGTCAGCCGCCTTGCCGCCGACCGTCCGCCAGGACACCGTATCGTCGGCCCACTGGGCCCGACGCGCACGCTCTCGGTCCGTGGTCCCGTCCTGACCCTGCGCGAGGAGCCTCCGCATCGCCTCCGCGACCTCGGCCACCGTGAAGCCGCTCGCTTCGCCGAGACCGGCGGCGCGCACGACCTCGGCGCCGGTGGGCGCCCCGGCGAACAGCACCGGCGTCCCCACGGCGGCTGCCGCATACGTCTTGGTCGGGCGAGCGAAGTCGTACCCGATCCCCGGGACGATGCTCACGAGCGCGCCCACCGCTCCCCTGATCCAGGACGCCGAGAGGTCCGGTGGCACCAGACCTCCGAAGTGGACCCGTCCCGGCACCAGAGCGTCGGAGAGGGCTCTCAACTCCGCCTCCGCGGATCCCTGTCCGAAGAAGCGGATGTCGACATCCACGTCGGTCAGCTCGCCCAGCGCGCGGACGAACACCTCGGGCTGCTGCCACTCCGACATCGTGCCGGTGTACACGAAGTAGGGTCGGCCGGCCTCCGCGGCCGGAACATCCGGGTGGAAGACGCTCGTATCGATGCCGTTGCCGACCTCGACGACACGGTCCGGCTCCGCACCCACCTCGACGAGACGCTCGGCGACCTCAGCCGACACCGCGATGGACCGCACGGCACGTCGCAGCACGAACCTCTCGACGGCTGTCATCAGCCGCACCACCAGACCCGGTGCATCGGTGGAAGCCACCGCATCCGACCACACATCGCCCGGATAGTAGACGACGGGTCGTCGCGTGAGCATTCCGGCGAGAGCGGCGACCAGTCCCGTCGTGGGCGGGGCCTCGGCGACGATGACGTCGGCCCGGTTCACCAGAAGGCGGAAGAAAAGCGGAATGTCGAAGGAGAGGTACTGCACATAGCCGCGGATCGCTCCCGAGCGGTCACGCAGCACCGGCATCCGTTTGATCCGCGCGGAGGCGGCCTCGTCGGCGACGGCCAAGCCGGCCGGCGGCCGGGTGGTGAGTACGGTCACGTCCGCGGTCGTCTCCAGAGCGCGCACCAGGGCTTCCATACGGAAGCTGGCTGCCGTCACCTC
Source organism: Microbacterium sp. (assembly GCA_029239165.1). Taxonomy (GTDB): domain Bacteria; phylum Actinomycetota; class Actinomycetes; order Actinomycetales; family Microbacteriaceae; genus Microbacterium. The sequence continues at coordinate 10,720 of JAQZBG010000008.1, forward strand.
AGGGGTGTACAGCCGCGTCGCGACGATCACTCGATTTCGGTTCGTCATCACGTCCAACGGGTCGGGATTCACGATGTCCGGAGAAGACACCTGACACAATGGAACCATGTCCTCGAGCGTCCCCCCTCCTCGAACGCCACATCGGCGCGCCTGGATCGTCATCCCGCTGTACAACGAAGCCAGCGTCATCGGCGGTGTGATCACACAACTGCGCCAGGATTTCGTCCACGTCGTCTGCGTCGACGATGGATCCACCGACGGCTCGGCACGCATCGCCGAAGAAGCGGGAGCGATGCTCGTACAGCATCCCGTGAATCTCGGTCAGGGCGCCGCTCTGCAGACGGGCATCGCATTCGCCCTCAGCCACCCGGAGTGCGAGTACATCGTCACCTTCGATGCCGACGGGCAGCACCGGATCGAAGACGCGCTCGGCATGTTGGAGCTGGCTCGTGCAGAGAACCTCGCGGTCGTCTTCGGCTCGAGGTTCCTCGATGACCGGACCGACCCCGGCTGGATCAAGAAGGTCATGCTGAAGACCGTCGTGTGGGTGACGAACCTCACCACCAGTCTCAAGCTCACCGATGCGCACAACGGCTTGCGTGTGATTCGTCGCGATGCCGCCGAGCACGTCGAACTGAAGCAGGATCGGATGGCGCACGCCACGGAGATCGTGCTCGAACTCGGACGCACCGGACTCCCCTGGCGGGAGTATCCGGTGGAACTCCTCTACACGGACTATTCGAAGGCCAAGGGACAGAGCGTGCTCAACTCGGTCAACATCCTCGTCGATCTGGTGGTGAGGTGACCCATGTGGATCCAGATTCTTCTCATCGCGGCCATCGTGGTCCTGGCCGTCTTCATGATGCGTCGCACCGGCGCCGACAGCCACCTGGCGATCCGTCGCATCCTGATGGGGCTCTTCGTCGTCGTCGCGGTGCTCTCGGTGCTCTTCCCGCAGTGGCTGTCCTGGCTCGCTCAGCTGGTCGGCGTCGGTCGCGGCACCGACCTGGTGCTGTACGGGCTCATCGTGATGTTCCTGGCATTCGTGTACACGCAGTACCGCCGCAATACGCAGCTGCAGCGTCAGCTGACCCTGCTCGCGCGGAAGATCGCGCTGCTCGAGGCTGCCGAGAAGGAAGCACGACGCCAACCTTCCGAGTCCGATCGAGCCTGAACCTACGGGCAGTCGGTGACCTCGTAGAGCGTTGCGTCGTCACCGACTCTCGCCACCTCGGTGAGGATGGGCGAGCCGGCGAGATCGTGCAGACCGTCGTATGTCGTGTAGTGGTTCTCGTACAGCTCCCGGTCGCCGAAGTCGAGGACGTGCGTCACGCCGAGACGATCGATCGATTCGCAGACGGCGGCGGAACCGGTGTTCAGCGAGCGCGCGAGGTTCTCCGCGTCCGCGCCGTACTTGCCGGTGACGTGCGGGAAGACGACATCGTGCCCCGTGTACGCATAGAGCAGCGCAGCGCCCGTGAGGGGGTCGCCGATCACGAGGCTGTCCGGTCCGAGCTCCGCTGACGCCGCAGAGAACAGCTCGGCCTCTTCCGCCGAGAGTCCCTGGGAGTGGGCGTCGAAGCGGAAGCTGACGTTGCGCATGTACCTCACGTCGTTGACGACGGCGTTCAAGTGCGTCGCCGCCAGCAGCAACCCGATCACCACGACGGCGACGGCCCGAGCGGTGCGACCCTGCTCCCGCTGTGCTCGGATCCAGTCCATGGTGACCGCCGCCCCCAGTGCGGCGAGCGGGAGTCCCAGCACGCCGAGGAGCGCGGCCACCCGGGTGGTGTCGTCGTACCAGACCCCCACGATCGAGCTGCGCAGCGCGAGCAGAGGGAGCCAGGTCGCTGCGAGGAAGAGGCCGATCGCGATCGCATAGCTGCCGAGGATCCACCACCGGCGATTCTTGACGGCCGTCCAAATCCCGATGAACGCGAGCAGCCCCACGAGCAGGCCGGTCGCCCGCCCCACCGGACTGAGGAACGCCACCTCGCCGAGGGCTGCGGCGAGGGTCGAGTTCGGCATCCACTCGTTCGTCGTCACGTTGGCGAACCGCCACACAGCGATCAGCACCACCGCCGTAGCCACACCGGCGATCACGACGATCACCCTGGTGCTCGTGCCGCCCGACTTCGCCACCAGCCACGCACGCCACGCGGCGAACGGCACCAGGAGCGCGATCGCGCCGAGCAGCGCCGACGGGTGGCCGAGTGCGGTCGCGCCCATCGCCGCGACCGCCGTCAGTGCGAGTCCGAGGCGCTGTGACCACGGGAGGCCCCGCCTGCAGGCCAGCACCACGAAGGCCAGCACCAGCGGGATCTGCAGAGTGCCGATCAGGTTCGGATACAGCACTCCCCAGTTCAGGAAACCGAGCGGGAAGACGCTGAACCCGAACGCGACCAGCGGCGCCCAGGCCGCCGCTGCACGGTGGCGAGGGAACAGGACGCCGGTCAGTGTCGCGAGCGCCACCGGCCATACGACGGCGATCGTCGCGATCGTCATCACGTTGGTCGCCGGCACGACGGCAGACGCGAACGGCACGATCAGTGCGACCAGCGCATGCCAGAGAGTCGGGTAGAACGTGCTGGTCGCGCCCGGAAGGACCATGGTCATGTGGAACGGCGACGCATCACCGTTCTCCAGGACGAACTCGACCGCATTGAGGTGGAACACGCCGTCGTAGAGCTGGGTCGGGTGGTCCGCACCCGAGATGCCCACGATCAGGATCAGGATCCAGCCGACCGCGGCGATACCGACGCCGACCCATACGCTCCCGCCGTCGCCGCCACGGAGGGGCTCGGCGGTAGACCGCCGGACGAACCACAGCGCACCAGCGACCGCGGTGATCAGGGCAGCGACGAGCAGGACCGGGATGAACGACCAGGCCAGTCCGATCACCGGTGCGAGCAGGCTGCCCGCACCGACGCTGGCCAGCGAGATGACGATCGCCCCGCCGAGAAGGAGGACGCCGCGAAGACGCAGCAGGAGCGCAGCCGGAAGGCCGGGCAGGACGAGGAGGGCGCACGCGATGAGGAACGCCGGGACCTGGCCGAGCCAGTCGCCGCTCATCCTTCCACCAGCGCGATCGCACCTTCGAGTTCGCCGTCGTAGACGACCTTGCCCTTGCTGATCACCACTCCGCGTGTGCAGAGGTCGCGCACCATCTCCATATCGTGGCTGACCACCACGAGCGTCTTGCCCGCCGCGAGGAGCTCTTCGAACTTCAGGCGGCACTTCTCCCGGAACGGCACGTCTCCGACGGAGAGGATCTCATCCATGAGGAGAACGTCCAGCTCGACATGGATCGCCACGGCGAACGCGAGCCGGAGGAACATGCCCGACGAATAGTGCTTGACCTCCTGGTCGATGAACTCCTCGATCTCGCTGAAGGCGACGATCTCGTCGTAACGCTCCTCGATCTGGTGCTTCTTCATCCCGAGGATGGCCGCGTTGAGGAAGACGTTCTCTCGGCCGGAGAGCTCCGGGTGGAACCCCGCACCGACCTCGATGAGACCCGCTACACGCCCTCGTGTGAGCACCTCGCCGGCGTCCGGCTCCATGACCCCGGAGATCAGCTTCAGCAGCGTCGACTTGCCCGAGCCGTTCATCCCGAGGATGGCGACCGATTCGCCCTCGGCGATCACCAGGTCGACGCCCTTGAGCGCCTCGAACGAGGATGTCAGCTTGCGGCGCCGGATCCAGGACACCACGGTGTCCTTCAGCGAGAACGCATGATTCAGGGTGAACGTCTTGCGGACACCATCGATGATGATGCTCGGACGGAGCGCAGTGTCACTCATAGGTCCTGTGCGAACTTTCCTTCCAGGCGTCGGAACACGAGCTGCCCGATCAGCAGCGTTCCGACGGCGATGAGTGCGGTCCACAGCGTGTTCATGGCGAGGTCCGGCGGGATCGGGGTGAGCGGGTCGCCGGCGTACCCTGCGGCACCGACCACATCCAGACTGGCCGGGCGCCAGAACGCGTAGTGGAAGAGTTCCACGCCCTGAGTGATCGGATTCAACATGTACACCTGGACGAGCCATGACGGCCAGCCCAGCTTGTCGACCACGGCCTCGTAGACCATGGTCCACGCGTACAGCACGGGCGATGCCCAAGTGGCGAGGAGGAGGAGCAGTTCGACGATATTCTCCGCGTCGCGGAAGCGGACGTTCAACGCACCGAAGAAGAGGCCCATGCCGAGGGCGAAGACCATCACGATCAGCATTCCTGCCAGCGCGCCCAGCACGCCCAGCACGGTGACATGACCGAGCCAGCCCATCAGCATGCACACCACGACCAGCAGCCCCACCTGGGGCAGGAAGTGCACGAAGGACACCAGGACTGACGAGACGGCGAACAGTTGTCGCGGCAGGAACACCTTCCGCACGAGAGCAGCGTTGCCGACGATCGATCCGGTCGCGTTCTTGAAGCCCTCGGAGAAGAGGTTGATGACGACGATGCCCGAGAACAGGTACACCGCGTAGTTCGGGACGCGGTCCAGGTTCATGAAGATACCGAGGACGACCCAGAACACCAGGAACTGGGCTGCGGGGCGCACGTACGACCAGACCCACCCCAGCACGGAGTTGCGATACCTGGTGGTCACACCGGTACGGACGAGCAGGCGCAACAGATAGCGCCAGCGCACCACGTCGATCAGCCCATGGCTCGTGCCGGGGATGTCGAACTCGGTGCGCGGGACGACAGCGAAGAGATCTCGGGTTTCAGTCACAGTCCACTCAATCGGCGCACGGCGGCCTGTGCCGCGACACCATCATTCTAGGTCAGGGGGTCTCGGTGCTTCCTGCGAGCGGCGCCTCGTCGACATCGAGCCGCTCGGACAGCCATCCTGCGAACGTCTGGATCGGGTGCGGCGCCCAGATGCTGTCGTCGGTCGCCATGCGAGCTGACGCGTCCCCCCGCCCGGCGCGGATCCGCTCGGCGATCTGCCTCGCATCCTGCACCCTCTCGCCGAATGCGTCGCCGATCACCCCCGCGGCGAAGGCGCTGTCGCGTGGGATCACGTCGCATCCGAAGGCGCGCGCTTCGAAAAGCACCGTACTCGCCTCACCGACCACCACGGTGGTGCGCTTCAACGACTCGTAGACATCCGGTTCCTCATCGACCGTCACGCCCGACGCAGCCGACAGCCGTGGGTACCGTCGCGCGGCCTCGTTCCGCTCGCCGGGATGCGGGCGGAAGACGATCGACCATGCATCGTCGAGAAGCTCTCGCAGCTCGACGACCAGCGCATCGGTCTGCTCCGGGTCCGTGCGCGATGAGACGACGAGCACCTGCGGGCGTCGCGACGCAGGTGCCACGGCCGCCTGACGCTCGAGGTGCGGCTTACCGATCGCCGTCACACGCCCGGGATGGCGTATCGAGTCCGACCAGAACGCGCCGAACGTCAGCAGCTCGTCCGGCAACGCTCTGCGCAGGGCCGGTTCCCGGAACAGCAGCCCGTAGTTGTACGCCGCGTGCGACGGGCCGATCCAGCCGTGCTGAGGCTCCGCGACGTAGGCACCGGCGTCCTTGAACAGCCCCACCGATTCGCCGTGATAGGTGTACGAGCCGTTGTCGAACACGACCACACGCGGCCGGACCCGGTCGATCAGGCGCCGTAGTTCGTCGAGCTGCGGCCCACGGTGGTTCTCGTCACGGACTGCCCGTTGTGCGATCTTCGTGAAGAGATCCGGCTGCTCTCCGAGCTGACGGGCGAACTCGGCGAGCAGCGAGTCGATCGAGCGGAGCACCTCCTCAGAAGGGCGCTTGCCTCGAACTCGCATCGTCACCCGCGCGTTCGCGGCATCCATGCTCAGCGTCGGTCGGAACCACGGTGACCCCAGCGGGGAGGGAAGCGGCTGCTGCTGCACGACCACCGCGTCGTCGGAAACCGACGCGAAATCGTCGACCAGCCAGTTGCGCGCCGTTGCGCCGTCACGGGCGAGCGTGCCACCCGCGACGTAGAAGCACACGTCGTGCCGTCCGGCTCGTCGCGGGGCGTCCCACCGGCTGGGCAGGTGCGCCCTCGCGATGCGTCGTGCCTCCTTCCCCCGATTCCAGGTGCCGGGGGCCACGTCCACGCTGCCGGTCTTCTGCGCGGACAGCACCCACGCGACTCGCATCCGCACCTGCGCCCAGAACGGCACGGATGCGCCGGGGAGCGTCTCCCGGAGTGCATCCGGTGCGTCGTCCTCGAGTTCGAGCAGCTTCCGCACCGCGTCGGACGTCCGGGCGTCGAGACCCCCGGGCTCGGCGATCACAGATCCTCCCGCTGCCCCATGAGCCACTCGACGATGCGGAAGTCGAACTCGCTGTCGACGTCGATCGACCGCTCGGCGGGCATCTCGTACAGGATCGTGGACGGGAGGAACACCACCTGATCCTCGAGCAGCGACTCGCGTCGCCAGACGTAGATCGAGCCGTTCATGTCGAAGCAGCGCGGTGCGTCCTGCCGCCGGAGCACCGCGTCGTCCGGCTGCTTGCTGACTGCGACGGTCCCATCGGGCTGCTCCTCGACGAGATTGAAGTACGGGTTTCGTCGCGCCTCTGCGCCGGTGATCAGCGAGGCGGCATCCGACTCCTCGAACATCCTGACCGCGGTGCGGATGTCATCGAGCGTGCGCAGCGGGCTGGTCGCGTCGAGGTCGACGCAGACATCGTAGGTCTGCCCGGTGCGCTGCTCGGTCGTGCGCACGGCGTGGGCGATGGCAGGGACCTTGCCCGCGGTGTCCGTGGCCATCTCGGCGGGGCGGCGCACCACACCCGTGGCGCCGAACGTGGGCGCGAGTGCGAGGATCTCCTCCGAATCACTGGAAACGACGACCTCGTCGAAGAGGCCCGTCGCGACCGCCTGCGTCACCGAGTGTCCGAACATCGGCCGTCCTGCGACGATGCGGAGATTCTTGCCGGGAACACCTTTCGATCCGGCGCGCACGGTGATCGTGCAGATCCTCATCTGATTCTCCGTTCCCACGCCACCCTGGCGCGTTCGAGATCTTCCGGCCGACCCACGTCGATCCACTCGTCACGGATCTCGTAGGCGGCGACGGAACGGTCGGCATCCATCAATCGCGACAGCAGTGTGGGCATGTCGCAGTACTCGTCCTGTTCGAGGAGCTCCAGCGCGGTCGGGTCGAGAACGTAGATCCCGGCGCTGACGAGTTCGCTGTGATACGGCTTCTCCGCGAGTCCCATGACCCTGTGCCCGTCTCGGCGGATGACCCCGTAGGGGATCTCGAAGCCGTACTCGCGAGCGCCGATGGTCGCGGCCGCCTGCACATCGAGGTGGAAGCCGAGCATCCGCCTCAGGTCGACGTCGGTGAGCAGATCCGAGTTCATCACCACGAAAGGTGAGTCGATCTCCCCGCGCAGCTGGGCCATCGCGCCCGCTGTGCCGAGCGGCATCGGCTCGTGCAGATAGGTGATCTCCAGACCGTGCGCGTCGCCGTCGCCGAGGTGCTCCTCGATCAGGTGTCCCAGGTGGTTGACCGAGACGTGCACCCTGCGGAATCCCTGGCCGTGCAGGCGGCCGAGGATGATGTCGATCATCGGGGTCTCGCCCAGCGGGACGAGCGGCTTCGGAATGTCCTTCGTGATCGGGTACAGCCGCTGGCCCCGTCCTCCCGCCATGAGCACGACGGGGGTCGGAAGCGGAGTGGCGATGTGCTCTCCCTCGCCGACGACGTCCACGATGCGGCCGTCATCGACCACGGCGACCACACGGATGCCGCGTTGCGCCTTCAGCTCCTCGACGGCCTCCTGCGTCGCGGTCGGCGGCACGGTCGCCGGGTTCGTGTTCATCACCCGGTCGACGTCGTCCTCGAGCGAAGCACCGGCGAGCAGCCCGCGCCGGATGTCTCCGTCGCTCACCGCACCGATGAGCCGCCCCTCGGTGTCTTCCACGAAGACCACCTGACGTCGGCTGCGGTCGAGCTGGGCGAGCGCGTCGCGGATGCTGGTGCCCGGGTGCACGGACAGGTCGGCGTTCGAGCTCATACCGCCTCCCTCTTCTCGGATTCGATCGCTCTGGCGGGTACGCCGACGACGACGGCCCCTGCCGGGACATCCCTGATCACCACGGCGCCGGCTCCGATGACGCTACCCGATCCGAGTATCACACCCTGAATGACGCGGGCACCGAGGCCGACATGGACACCATCGCCGATCCGCACGCCTCCTGCCACGACTGCTCCGGGCGACACGTGCGAGTGGGCGCCGACCATGACGTCGTGTTCGATGATCGCACCGGAGTTGATCAGTGCGTTCTCTCCGACGACAGCGCCGCTGTTCACGAACGCTCCCGCGAGCACCTGCACCCCGGATTCCAGTCGGGATCGGGGATCGACGAATCCTCGGGGGTGGACGATCTGCGCGGCGTGGAACCCTCGCGCGATGGCACGCTCATAGAGTTCCTGTCTGGCCGTGGTCGCCGCGGTCGAGCCGAGCCCGTTGACGAAGAGAACCTCCTCCGGGTCCAGCGCGCCGAGAAAGTCGTCGTCGCCGAGATACGGGCAGTCGACGCCGAGATCTCCGGCCTCCGGCGCGAGATAGCCCCGGACGATGAGTTTCCGCGCGCGCGCCGCGGCGAGGACGGACCTCGCGTGCCCGCCGCCGCCGAGCAGGATCAGCTCAGTCATCGATGAGTTCACCGCGTCGGTAGGCGCGGGATGCCGCGGCGCCGACGACCTCCCAGAAGTCGAAGGAGGTACGACCGGTGGCTGGTCGGAAGCACGCGACGTCGTCCTCCGCGATCACGGAACCCGCTGCGATGTCACGCGTGGCCACCAGGCTGCGACGCACGACCGCCCGGTTGCCCTCTTCGACACGCTGCGCCTTCTTCTCGGACGAACCGAGCATGACGGGCACCCGTCGAAGCGCCGCGACGTAGTCGCGCAGCCCGTCGGGGTCCAGCGACGCGGCGTGATCGGGCCCCTCCGCGGTGACGTCGAACGTGAAGTGCTTTTCGAGGACGGTAGCGCCGAGCCCGACGGCGAGCACGGATGCCAGCGAGCCGAGCGAGTGGTCGGAATAGCCGACGCTGTGGCCGAAGGTCTCCGCGATGGTCTGCATCGCCCGCAGATTCAGATGCTCGTCGGCGGCCGGGTATTCCGTGGTGCAGTGCAGGATCGTCACGTGCTCGTCGAACCGGAGGTCCTCGTTCCGCGCCTCCCATGCCCGCGCGAGTGCACTCTCCGTGAGCCGCTCCGCGCGGTCGAGTACGCCATTCGCCTGCGCCAGCCCTGCGGCCAGGAAGCGCAGCGCTCGCGCGATCTCGTCGAGATCCGCCATGCCCGTGGACAGGATCACGGGCAGCCGACTGCGGCCGGCTTTGACCAGCAGCGGAGCGAACGTGAGGTCGCCCGACGCGATCTTGACGAGGGGGATGCCCAGCTCGTCGATGAGGAAGTCGAGGCCGTCGAGGTCGAACGCCGTGGAGAGGAAACGGATATCGCGGTGATCGCAGTGTGCCCGCAGCGCGCGGAACTCGTCATGAGACAGCTCGAGCCCGCGGAGGAGGTCGTGCTGGCTGCGGACGTCCGTGTCGGAGAGACGCTGGTAGTCAGCGAGCTCCGCTGATTCCAGTGCGAGCGCATCGGCGGAGAAGGTCTGGAACTTGACCGCATCGGCGCCGGCGTCCGCGGCGAGATCCACCAGTTCCTTGGCGACGTCGAGCGAGCCGTTGTGGTTCACTCCTGCCTCCGCAATCACAAAGACGTCAGCGGTCATCGTCATCTCCCTGTTCGAGATCGTGGAAAGTCTTCTTCGGCGGCCGCGGGATCTCCGCGTCTCGGAGGGTCGCGGCGGTACGGGCGGCGAACCCGGGGGTGCCGAAGGGGCTTTCAGCGACCATGGTCGGCCCCGCGGCGACACGTCGTCGTACAGCCGCGGCGATCGCCTCGGCTGTGGGCTCGGGCACTTCGACGCTCGCGGCGATCGGTCTGCCCTTCTGTCGGTCACCGATCAGCACCGACGGGACGCCCATCACCGGCGCCTCGAGAACCGTGCTCGACGAGTTTCCGGCCACGACCGATGCCGCGCGCATCGCGCTGAGGTACGCGCGCTGCCCGAACGACTCGACGTAGTCGACGCGCTCGGGGTGGTCGGAGACGAAGCGCGCGATCCTCTCGCGGACGACGTCGGTGCCGATGTCCGAGTTCGAGCCCGTGATCACGACATGCAGGTCGTCCACCGCGAGCAGTCCGGCGAGGAGCTCTTCGACCAGCCGCTCCGCAGGCGCGACATCCATGATGGCGGGGTGGAACGTCACGAGTGCGGTCGGATCGGGCAGGCGGATGCCGAAATCCTTCTCGACCGCGTGACGCGGCATCGCGTCGAACGTGTCGAGGATGTCGACGATCGGCGCACCGTGGAAGTACACGCGCTGAGGGTCCTCCCCCAGCTGGATCACCCGCGCACGGTGATCCGCCGTCGAGGTGAAATGCAGATAGGACATCTTGGTGATGGAGTGTCGGAGCGCGTCGTCCATCGCCCCCTCGGTGACCTCCCCGCCGTGGATGTGCGCCACCGGCACCGACAGGATCGTGGCCGCGGCGGCGACCGCGAAGGCCTCGAGACGATCCCCGAGCACCACGACCACGTCCGGCGCGATCTTCGTCAGCGCCTCCGCGTAGCCGGGCACGGCACGCCCGACGTCGGCCGCCGCCGCGAGCGCAGTGTCGCCGCCCGACCAGATCGGCACCGATGCGGCGATGGCGAACCCGTCGCGCTCGATCTCGGTGACGGTCTTCCCGAAGGCGTCGCTGAGGTGCGTCCCGGTCACGATCAGACGCAGATCCAGCTGCGGTTCGTCTTCGATCGCTCTGAGCAGCCCCCGCAGCAAACCGTAGTCCGCGCGAGTGCCGGTGACGACGGCGATCGTCCTCATTCCGCGGCCAGCGCCGGCGAACTCGGGATGCACACGACGGAGGAATGCAGGGCTTCCGCGACGGGCACCGCCGCGTGGGGCAGGTGACGGTAGGGCGCCTGCACATGCAGCAGGTTCCAGAACGGACGGCACTGGAGACCCGCGTCGTTGGTCGCCTCGAGGAGGGTGTCCCGACGTGCGATGTCGCCGGTCACGCGCACCGCGCAGAGCCAGTAGTTGCTCTCGGTTCCCGCCGGCTCCGTGAGGAATTCGATGTCGGGGAGCCCGGCGAATGCCGCCTGGTAACGCGCCGCGAGCCGTCGCTTGTCGGCGAGGAATGTGGGCAGCCGCTCGAGCTGGGCGACTCCGAGCGCGGCGTTGAGGTTCGGCATCCGGTAGTTGTAGGCCACCTCGTCGTGCTCGAACTCCCAGCGGTGCGGCAGCTTCGCGGTCGTCGTGAGATGGCGCGCCTTCCGGGCGAGTTCCTCGTCGTCGGTGAGGATCATTCCACCACCGCCAGTGGTCAGGATCTTGTTCCCGTTGAAGCTGAGGATGCCCAGACGTCCGAAGGTGCCCGTGTGCACCCCATCCACCCGGCTCCCGAGCGACTCGGCGGCGTCCTCGATCACCGGCACGTCATATTCCCGCCCCAACGCCACGAGCTCGACGATGCGCATCGGATGCCCGAGCGTGTGCATCGGCACGATCGCGGCGATCCGTCGCCCGGTGGCGGCGTTCAGGAGCCCCTCCGACGTGGAACGCGCAGATCGCAGCACGTCCGCGACGGCCTCGACCGAGAGCCCCAGGGTCGTCTCGTCACTGTCGACGAAGTACGGCTGGGCACCCGCGTGCGAGACCGCGTTGGCGGTCGCCACGAACGACAGAGCCGGGACGATCACGTCGTCTCCGTCACCGACGCCGGCGAGTTCGAGGGCCACCTGCAGAGCCGACGTCCCGTTGGAGACCGCGATCGCGTGCCGGGCACCGACGAAGTCGGCGATGCCCTGCTCGAACCCGGTCACGAAGGCGCCGACGCTCGATACGAACGTCGAGTCCAGGCACTCCTGTACACGCTGCTTCTCGAGCTCGGTGATGTCAGGCACGTGCAGGCCGACGAACGGGTCGTCGCCCACGACACCACGGATGGTGCGGACGAAATCCTCAGGCGTACTCATACGACGTAGGCGTCGGTGCGGTAGCGCGCCAGATTGGCCGGGTCGGTGAACCACTCCGCGGTGGCGCGGAGCCCCTCACGGAAGCCCTCGACGCCGTTGTAGGCGGGCTGCCAGCCGAGGATCTCACGAGCCTTGGTGTTATCGGAGAAGAGACGCTCCACCTCGGAGTTCGCCGGACGCAGTCGCGCAGGGTCCTCGGTCGCGACGGCGTCGACCCCCATCGCCTCGGCGATGAGGTCGAAGGTCTGACCGATGCTCACCTCGAAGCCGACACCCAGATTGATGACCTCGCCGACGCCCGCCGTGCTGGTCAGTGCCGTCGTGAAGCCGGAGACCGTGTCGGGCACGTAGGTGAAGTCACGTGTCGGCGTGAGCGCGCCGAGCTGGACTTCCCGCTTCCCGGCAGCGAGCTGGCTCACGATGGTCGGGATCACGGCCCGAGCCGACTGCCGCGGGCCGAAGGTGTTGAAGGGCCGGATCGTGACCGCGGGAAGCCCGAAGGACGCGTGGTAGGCATTCACCATCTGGTCGGCGGCGATCTTGGACGCCGAATAGGGCGACTGGCCCTGGAGAGGATGGCCCTCGTCCATGGGCACGTACCGCGCAGTGCCGTAGACCTCGCTCGTGGATGTGTGGACGAACCGGCTGACGTCGGCTGCGCGCGCGGCATTGAGCAGGTTGAGCGTGCCCTGGATGTTCGTCTGGACGTACAGGTCGGGAGCCGCGTACGAGTACGGGATGGCGATGAGCGCGGCCAGGTGCAGCACGGAGTCCCGGTCGCTCACCGCCGACATCATCAGGGCCGGATCCCGCACGTCTCCGGGCAGGAACTCGATCTCGCGCGCGACCTCCTCGGAGATGCCGTCGAGCCAGCCGCGGGAGTCGAACGAGTTGTAGAGCACCAGGGCCCGCACATCGTGTCCGTCCCGAACCAGCTGCTCCGCGAGGTGCGATCCGATGAATCCGTCAGCTCCGGTGAGCAGTACTCTCATGCATTCGAGTCTATCCGATACCCGTCCGCTGCCCCGGCGGGAGCGAGGTGTCAGCGGTAGACGACAGTAGCCGCCTTGCCCTTCACATAACTGATGGAGCCGCCCTGGAATGCCTGGATGCAACTGGTCGCGGAGCAGGTCTCCGCTCCCGCCGGCCACCCGAGCTTGCCTCGCAGCCACCCCGCCTTGCTTGAGCGACGCAGTCACGTCCACAGCCGCACCGAGCGGCACCGGGCTGCTCGCCGGATCAGCACGCACCTTCGCGATCGCGGCAGCTGAGACACCCACCGCACTCGTCGCCTCCGCGGTACCGGAGAACGAGACGATCCCACCGGCGAACGCCTGAGTACACGACGCCCCCGTGCACACTTCCGCACTCACCGGCCACCCGAGAGCCCCCCGCACCCAACCGGCCTTGCTGTACGCCGCCATCACCCGCGTGGACGACGTGAACGTGCCCTTCGCCGACGAATGGATCCACCCGCCCTGGAAACTCTGCGTCACACCGTTCCCATTCGGATCCGTCACCTTCGACTCGTCACTCGTCGGCCAACCCAGCTTCCCCCGCAGCCAACCCGCCTTGCTGTACGCCGTCATCAACGAATTCGACGTCACAAACGCACCCGCAGCCGACGCATGGATCCACCCGTTCGCATACTGCCGAGGGGGATCCTGGACGAACACGTACGAGTTCTTCACGGCACCCAGCGCGCCGCCGGAACCGCCGTTCGCCGCGTACACGGCGTCGATCGCCTTGGTGTTCGTCCCGAGGAGTGAGGCTGCGGGCTTCCCCGTGAGCGAACCGATGGCGCCCCCGCCGAAGTCCTGGATGCAGGAGATCGCGGTGCAGACCTCCGGCCCCACGGGCCATGAGAGCTTTCCGCGGACCCAGCCCGCGGCCGAGTACGCCGTCATCGTCCTGTTCGTCGACGTGTAGGCCCCCGCCGCCGACTGGTGGATCCAACCGGCGTCGAACTGCTGCGAGACCCCGTTCCCGTTCGGATCCGTGACAGCTGTCGGAGACGTCTTCGGGTATCCGAGCTTTCCGCCGAGGCCTCCCTGAGCCGTGTACTCCTTGTACACCGCCCCGTACACCGTCCGTGCGCCGAGCGCCTTCGTCCAGGTGATGATGCCGTTGGCATAGCTCACCGTGCACCGGGCAGTCGTCGCTGTGCAGGCCGGACTCGTCTTCGCCGCCCCGAGGACACCCGTCGCACCGCCGAGCGACGTGTAGACACGCCGGATGTCGCCGAGCGGGTCGACGGTCGGCGCCTGCGTCGACCCGAACCAGTCGGTGAAGTAGTTGTAGAAATTGCGGTTGCCGTATGCCGAGCAACCATCACCCGTGCCGTAGCCGGCTCGCAGCGCGGCGGCGTTGGGCTGATACGGCGTGTAGTAGTAGAGAGCCGAGGTCGCCTTGTTGGCGACATACACCGGCGCAGACCCGCAGGAGGCCTTCGGGTTGTAGAGAATGTTCCAGGTCTTCCCCGGGGCATACCACTGGAACCACTTGCCTTCCATGTAGATCTGCATCTGACGCGCGGCGCCGTAGATCTGGTGGAAGAAGCCGATGTAGTTCGGGTCGCACGGCGCGGTGTCGGGGCATCCCTGCCCGAGAGCGATGCGGTACCGCCATGCGCTCGGCCACGTGTGGGTGATCAGGCCCTGCTCCTTCTGGAGCATCACGATCAGCACCTGCGGGTTGATGTTGCACGCCTGCGAAACACGGTAGATGATGCGCGCGGCGGATTCGTTGGACGCACCCGTGTATCCGCTGCAGTACTGATCCGCCGGGCGGGTGACCGTCGTCATCCGGAAGTCCTTCAGGCAGACGATCGGCTCGTTGTTCTCGTCGCGGCCACCCAGGCACCGCGAGACCTTGCTGTTGAAGAAGGTCTGGATCTGCGCCTCGGTCATTGTGCGCTCGTTGGTGAACACGGCGTCGCTGATGATATTGCCCGGCTTGAAGCCGACGAGCGTGCTTTTCACGATCCCGGTGGACGGGACGACGGCGGCGTTCGCGGCAGTCGCCACAGGAGGAGAAACGGACGCCTGTGCGGCGGCGGCGGGAACCACCGTACCGATCACCAGGGCGGAGACAGCGAGGAAACAGATGAGGAGTGGGGATGTCCTCAGGGTGTTTCGCGAGCGTGGGGCACGTCGAGACATGTGACCAGTGTGACGGAAGTTGCAGGATGATGCCACTGTTGCGCCCCTTTGGCCACAGCAAATCGGCGTGTCGCGCCGATGCGCAGGTGGCTCCCAGCCCTCAGAGGTCGGCGTGGAGCGCCCAGAGCCGCTCTGCGGAACTCGCCCAGGAGAATGCCCTCGACCTGTCGGCAGCCAGCACGCGCAGCCGATCCCCGGCCGCGCCCGCAGCCTCCCCCATGGCGTCGGCGATCTCATCGGGCTCGACCAGCATTCCGCCGTCGGCGATCACATCCCGATGCGAGCCGGTGTCGACTGCCACGACGGGCGTTCCGAGCGTCATCGCCTCGACAGCACGCCATGGCCACCCAGCAGAACTGCTCGTCGTGGCGAACACCGATGCCCCTGCCAGGACCGCCGCACGGTCCGCGGTATCCAACGCACCGCGGATATGCGCGCGCCGCTCGGGGAGCCCTGCGGCAGAGGCGAGCTCGGCGTAAAGGGGTTCCGCACCATCGGGAGCGCCCAGCACTACGGCATCGACCCCCGCTGCGACAGCGCCGCGGAAACCGACCTGCAGATCCGCCCCGGATCCCGCCAACACAACATACTGCGCGGGCAACGACAGTGCCGCTCGCCGTTCGGCGGCGTCCGCGGGAGCCGCGAATCCGCGAGGCGCAGCACCGGCGACCACACGGACGCGATCACCGAGACGCGCGAGTTCCGACAGCCGTTCTGCGACAGCGTGCGAAGGCACCACAACGGCGTCGGCATGCTTCACGGCGCGCCGGAGCATCCCCCGCTGCCAGGCGACGACGCTCTTGGACAGCTGCTCCGGCGCATCCCACGCGCGCAGGTCCCAGAGCGTGACCGTGGTCTGGTTGTTGTCGTGCACGCGATCGTGACGCACGAGCGGGGCCATCAGCGTCGGCGAGTGGATCATTCCTCCGCCGACCCCGGGAGCGATCCCGAGCTGCCAGGAAGCAGCCAACTCACGCCGCCCGAGCCCGAGTGTTCGCACCTCTCCGACACCGGCGACCGGCACCTCGGCCCCGGCAGGCACGATGGCGTCCACCACGCAGCCTGAGGGTGCCGTAGCGATCAGACCGACCGCGAGATCGAGGGAGGCGGAAGCCTGGTCGGGGTCGACGACATGCACGAGCTGATCCAGAACCACACGCAGCCGAGCACCCATGCGATCAGGCTATCCTCGCAGCGCAGCTCGCCCGTGGAGCGCACCACCCCTGCCGAGCGAATGTCAGCGTTCCCACAGTTTTCGCCCACCGCCACCCCAGGCGTTCATGCTTGAATGCTCGGGTGAGCGATGGCCGTCTTCCCGTCCGACGCCGATGGATCGGGTGGACCGTCGGCGTTTTGCTGTCGCTTCTGATCATCGCGATCGGCTGGGTGACGATCCGCGGAATCGGCGCGGTCAATGACCTTCAGCAGGTCGCGAAGGGCGCCGCAGAACTGAAGGCCTCCATCTCGGAGGGCGACCTCGAGGAAGCGGAGCGGATCTCCGGCAGCATCGCGCGCAACGCGGCATCCGCCGACGATCTCACCTCGGACCCGGTCTGGCAGGCCTTCGGCGCTGTCCCCTGGCTCGGACCGAACTTCCGCGCGGTGAGTGAGATCGCCGACATCGCGGATGATGTGTCCACGGACGCGCTCACGCCGCTGCTCGATGTGGCGGGCGGTCTCGATGTGGCGGGCCTCGGCCTCAAGGGCGGCACGATCGATCTCGCCCCCTTCGCCGCGATCCAGAAGCCACTCGGGACCGCGAGTTCAGCGCTCAGCGCCGCAGAGCTGCAGGCCAGGCGAATCGACGCGGATGCGACGCTCCCGCCGCTCGCCGATGCCGTCGGCGAGTTGCGATCCGCGGTGACCGGAGCCGCGACGGTGGTCGGCTCCCTGCACGGCGCGTCCGTGCTGCTGCCGACGATGCTCGGTGGCGAAGGTCCCCGCAACTACGTCCTGGCCATGCAGAACAATGCGGAGCTGCGTTCCTCCGGCGGGATCATCGGCTCGATCGCCCTGCTGCACGCGGAGAACGGCACCATCACCCTGCGGAAACAGGCGTCGACGCGGGACTTCCCGCCCCTGGACACCGCCCTGCCGCTCAGCGACTCCACGATCGCCCTGTTCGAGGACCGCCCGGGTCGCTACCTCCAGAGCATCACCAGCATCCCGGACTTCGCCGAGGCCGGCGAGACCATCGCGGCTCGGTGGACGGGACGTTTCGGCGGCACCGTCGACGGTGTGATCGCCGTGGATGCCGTCGTCGCAGAGCACCTGATGAGGGCCACAGGAGATCTCACCTTCGGCCCCTTCACGGCGACGTCGGACACCGTCACGGACATCCTTCTGTCCCAGATCTACGCCGCCGTTCCCGACCCCGCAGCACAAGACGCGATCTTCGCCCAGGCTGCGGGAGGGCTGTTCAGCGCCGCACTGTCCGGCGGCGATCCGCAGGCCCTCATCGGCGCACTCTCCGCATCTGCGGACGAGGGCCGCGTCCGCATCTGGAGCGCACATCCCGAGGAGGAGACCGTGCTCGCCGCCTCCGCGCTGGGAGGGACGATCCCGACGGACACCGACGACGCGACGTACGTGGGCGTGCTGATCAACGACAGCACCGGCGGAAAGATGGACTATTACACCCGTGCATCCATCGAGACGTCGATCGGAACATGCCACGGCGCCCCGACCACTCAGATGCGCGTCACATGGACCAACACCGCGCCGGCGGACGCCGCCACCTCGCTGCCCGCGTATGTCACGGCCGATGGTTTCTACGGCGTTCCCGCCGGCACGGTACGCACGCTGATCGCGGTCTACGGACCGGAGGGGGCGACACCTGCCCACATCGATCGGGACGGCGAAGAGGAAGGCGTGCAGACGGCCATGCTCGGTGACCGATCGGTGGTACAGCATGAGGTCTCCCTCGCACCCGGTGAGTCGACGACCATCACAGTGGAGTTCGAGGGAACCGGTGCCGGGGACCGATTCACCGAGGTGCTGCACACACCGCTCATCGAGGCTCCGAAGGCCGAACAGAAACCCCTGAGCTGCGCATCGTGACATTCCGAGCTCGATAGGGTAATGTCGAGTCACTGGGGAATATCTGGAGTCTGCAATCTTGCCGTGGGGGCAAGACGACTCCACGCAGTCGGATGCAGGGGTGTATCCGGAGGCGATTCCGCGTGAAATTCTGGGGAGAAATCATGCTGAAAAAACTGGCTGCAATCAGCCTTACCGCTGGCGCGCTCGTACTCGTGGCGCCCGCCGTCGCGACCGCTGCGCCGTCATCCGTTCCGACTGCGTCCTCCGACTCGTACCCGTCGCCTCCCGGCGTCAAGGTCGGCGACCCGGTCATCGACACCTGCGAAGTCTCGACGATCGTTTTCGGTCCGGGATACTTCCTGCCGTCCGAGAACGTGAACGTGTCGGTCTCGGGCCTCAATGGCGGCAATGCCGCTCTCTCGGGCAACACGGCCGCGACCGATGGCAGCATGACGCTGACGTTCCGCCCGCCGTCTGACGGAGAGGGCTCCTACGCCGTCTCCTTCGGCGGCTCGCGCTCGTACACCGCCACGATCACTGTCGCGCACGGTCACGATGCGGCTTCGACGTGCGACCACGATCCCGGGGTCGCGCCGGCAGGTGCCGAAATGCCGCTCACGGGCGACGGATTCGAACTTGCACTCACCGGTGGAAGCGTCTCGCCGTGGGTCCTCGGAGGCGGCGCCGCGGCGCTCGTCGCCGGTGGCACCCTCGTCGCCGTCGGAGCGTCTCGCCGCAAGCGCGCCTAGGTCCGGCTGCCGCCTCGCGCGGTGGTCGACTGGACGACGGTGATCCCTCCCCCTCCGATCACCGTCGTCTGGTGCATC
>JAQZBG010000268.1 GCA_029239165.1 Microbacterium sp.
AACTGGGACAAGCAGGGCGAGCCGCCGGCACTCCCCGAGGACGTCGTCGAGCGCACCGCCGACCGCTACCGCGAGCTGATCGACCGCCTCGGCGCCTGACGCCCTCAGCCCGCTTCGACGAGTCGCACGTCTGTGTGGACGAAGTCGTCACCCGTGAAGAGCAGAGGCTCGTCGCGCGTGATCGCCAGCGCATAGGAGAAGCAGTCGCCGTAGTTCAGGCGCGCACGGCTCCCTGACCCTCGTCCGTATCGGGCATATGCCCTGCTCGCCAACCTCGCCTGCACTTCGTCGAGGGGCACGATCGTTGATCGTGTCACTTCCAGAAGCTCGTCCAGCGCGCGCGCCTTCGCTTCCCCGCCCTTGCTGCGCAGCACGATCGAGCACTCCGTGAGTGCTGCCGCGGACACGGAAAAGGGCCGCGACTCCAGCAGATCGCTGATCTCGTCGGCTTCCGGCTCGGCCATCAGCACCGCGACCAAGGCCGAGGAGTCGACGATCATCGTGGCATCCCCGTCTCGTCGTAGAGCTCGTCCATGATCTCCTCGGTCGTGCGCCCCGTAGAGGGAATCTCCTGCGCGCGGCGGATCACCGCACGGATACGACGACGACGCAGGAATCGGTAGTGTTGCTCCGGCACTCCTGCCGTCCCCCGAACCCTGAGGAGCCCGCATGGCCCTGTGGAAGCTGCACGGAAACGGCCGCACGGTCGAGCCCGGCGCCGTCGTCACCCCCGAAGAGCGCTTGAGCTGGCCGGCCACCATCGCGATCGGAGCCCAGCACGTCGTCGCGATGTTCGGTGCGACGTTCCTGGTGCCGACGCTCACGGGCTTCCCGGTCTCGACCACTCTGCTCTTCAGCGGTCTGGGCACGCTGATCTTCCTGCTCATCACGAAGAACCAGCTGCCGAGCTACCTCGGCTCGTCGTTCGCGTTCATCGCCCCGATCACGGCTGCAGTGGCGGCGGGCGGCACCGGTTCGGCACTGGCAGGCGTGGTCGCGGTCGGCCTCCTCCTCGTGGTCGTGGGGCTCGTCGTGCAGTTCGCCGGTCTCCGCTGGGTCGACGCGCTGATGCCTCCGGTCGTCGCGGGCGCGATCGTCGCCCTGATCGGTTTCAACCTCGCACCGACCGCGTGGAGCAACTTCTCGCTCGATCCGGTCACCGCCACGATCACGCTCGTCGCGATCATCCTCTTCGCGGTCCTCTTCCGCGGATTCCTCGGTCGCATCTCGATCTTCCTCGGGGTCGCCGTCGGCTTCGTCTACGCCGCCTTCACCGGGTCCTTCGAGGTTCCGAACGCCCTCCGCGACGGCAAGACCCCGGCGGAGTTGATCTCCGAGGCGCCCTGGATCGGGCTGCCGCACTTCCAGTTCCCCGACTTCGTCGAGCCGAACACCTGGTCGACCATCGCGATGTTCCTGCCCGTCGTGCTTGTGCTGATCGCCGAGAACGTGGGACACGTGCGCGGCGTCGCGACCATGACCGAAGACCCGGCGATCAACAAGCACACCGGTCGCGCGCTGATCGCCGACGGCGTCGCCACCACGGTCGCCGGCGGTTTCGGCGGCTCGGGCACCACGACCTACGGCGAGAACATCGGCGTCATGGCCGCCACCCGGGTGTACTCGACCGCCGTCTACTGGGTCGCCGGCCTGTTCGCCATCCTCCTCGCCTTCTCCCCGAAGGTCGGCGAGGTGTTCAACTCGATCCCCGCCGGGGTCCTCGGCGGCGCCACCACCGCGCTGTACGGCCTCATCGGCATCATCGGCATCAAGATCTGGGTGGACAGCCGCGTCGACTTCTCACGCCCGGTGAACCAGTACACGGCCGCGGTCTCGCTCGTGATCGGCATCGCCGGATTCTCGATGCAGCTCGGCGACTTCGCCTTCGGTGGCATCGTCCTCGGTACGGTCGCGGCCCTGCTCATCTACCACCTGGGCAACCTGATCGCCCGCGCCCGCAAGACCGGCGCAGATGACCCGAAGCCCCTCGAGGCGGTCGGCCCCCTCGGCGGCGACCCGGCATAACCGACACCGCCTACCCGGCCCGGAGTCGGGTGCAACCCCCCGCGCGTATCGACGAGACTCAGTCGATGACGGCGAGCACCCCGTCGGCCGGGACCGCTGCCGACAGCTCCGCGCGCTGCGACAGGGTCCCGGTGCGATGGGCGGCGACCGTGGTCTCCATCTTCATGGCGTCGAGGACCGCGACCGGATCACCCTCGGCGACCCCTGCGCCGTCGTCGACCAGCCACCGCACCAGCGTGCCCGGCACCGGCGACCGCAGTTCGCTCGGGTCAGCTGTGGGCTCTGCTGCCACGGGATCTGCCGACCGACCCAGCCCCGCGAGCAGAGCGGAAGGAAGGCCGAGCATCACACGGCGCCCGTCGATCTCGACCGGGAAGCGCTGGAGCGGGGCGTCCGCCACGACAGCAGGCCGTGATTGCATCTCGAGCTTCGGCAACAGCGTGCTCTCGATCCACTGGGTGTGCACGGCGAATGTCTCGGTCGCGAAGGCCGCATCATCGAGCGCCATCACGTCGAACGGGATGACCGTCGCCGGCCCTTCGACGGTGAGCTCGTGCAGTGCCCGCCGTGCGCGCACGATGGCGGCGTCGCGGGACTCGGCATGCACGATCAGCTTGGCGATCATGGAGTCGAAGGCCGGCTGCACGACGTCGCCCTCCTCGATGCCGCTGTCCCACCGCACGCCCGGACCGCCGGGGATCCGCAGCCGTTCGACACGACCTGGACTGGGCAGGAACCCGCGACCGGGGTCCTCGGCATTGATGCGGAATTCGAACGCGTGTCCCACGGGCACAGGAGTCTCGACGAATGAGGGGCCCTCCCCGAACGCGATGCGGAACTGCTCGCGCACCAGGTCGGTCCCGGTGACCGCCTCGGTGACCGGATGCTCGACCTGGAGCCGGGTGTTCACCTCGAGGAACGAGATGGTGCCGTCCGCTGCGAGCAGGAACTCGACCGTTCCGGCCCCGCGGTATCCCACCTCGCCGCAGATCGACCGCGCCGCGTCATGGAACCGCATCCGCTGCTCGTCCGACAGCCCCGGTGCCGGGGCCTCCTCGATGAGCTTCTGATTGCGGCGCTGCATCGAGCAGTCCCGATCGCCGACGACCACGACACCGCCGCGTCCGTCGCCGAGCACCTGCACCTCGATGTGCCGGGGGCTCTCCAGGAAGCGCTCGACGAAGCACTCTCCCCGCCCGAAAGCCGCGACCGCCTCGCGGGTCGCCGCATCGAAGGCCTCCGCGACCTCGTCGAGCTCACGGACGACCTTGAGCCCGCGACCACCTCCGCCGAACGCCGCCTTGATCGCGATCGGAAGTCCGTGCTGCGCGGCGAACGCCACGGCCTCCTCAGGCCCGGCGAGCGGCTGATCGGTGCCGGCCGCCAGCGGTGCGCCGACCGTCTGGGCGATGCGGCGGGCTGTCATCTTGTCACCGAGCGCGTCGATGCTCTCTGGCGCCGGTCCGATCCACACCAGCCCGGCGTCCTCCACTGCCCGTGCGAACGATGCGCTCTCCGACAGGAATCCGTAGCCGGGATGCACGGCCGTCGCGGCGGACTGCCGCGCGGCGGCGAGCAGGGAGTCGACGGACAGGTAGGTGTCGGCCGCTGTCGTGCCGCCCAGGCCCACCGCCTCGTCGGCCAGGCGTATGTGCAGGGCGTCGGCATCCTGATCCGCGTAGACCGCGATCGACGTGTAACCGGCTTCGGCGCAGGCGCGGATCACACGCACCGCGATCTCTCCGCGATTCGCGATCAGCACCCGCTGCGTGGTCGGCACGGTGGTCATGAGGACTCCTTGACAGTGAAGCGAAGGCGCACGCCGGGTGCCAGCTGACCTGCGAGGTCGAGGCTGCGGTCGGTGAGCGCGCCGATGATCGGATACCCGCCGGTGAGCGGATGGTCGGGCAGGAAGAGGACCGGCTGCCCGTCGGGTGGCACCTGGATCGCCCCGGTGACCGCGCCCTCGCTCGGCAGCTCGCCACCCCGCGTGCGTTCCAGCGGCGCCGCTCCCTCGAGCCGGTTGCCGACACGGTCGGATCGCGGCGTGACGGTCCACTCCTGCGCGGTGAGGGTCGTGAGGGCGGCCGCCGTGAACCAGTCGTCACGAGGGCCGAGCGTGATCTCGAGGTCGACGAGCTCTCCGGGCGCCGGAAGGTCACGCGGCACGACGGTCGGCTCGACCGCATGTTGTCCGTGGCCTCCGAGCGTGAGGACGGCCCCCGCCGTGAGCGCTTCGGGGCCGAGACCGGCGAGGGTGTCGGCCGCGCGGCTGCCCAGCGCGGCCTCGGCGTCGAGTCCCCCGCGGGCGGCGATGACATAGCGCAGTCCGCGCTCGGGGTGACCGAGGGTCAGCTCGTCGCCGTCGGCCGTGGCGAAAGGCGCCCCGTGCGCGATCGGACGAACCGCTCCGTCGCTGTCTTCCAGTGTGAGCGAGCCGAAGGCCCCTGCGACAGCGGCGACACCGGCGCCCCGGAACCGCAGCACCGCTCCCCCGACGCTCTCCAGCACAGCGGCCGCGTTCGCATTGCCCACTGCCCGGTTCGCGTCGTGCATCGCCCGGCGGTCTGCGGCCCCGGATGCCGAGACCCCGAGCGCCGCGTAACCGGGACGCCCGGCATCCTGCACCAGCAGCTGCAGCGACGGACGGACGACCTCGATCGCAGCATCCGTGCCCACACCGCGGCCCTCCGC
>JAQZBG010000269.1 GCA_029239165.1 Microbacterium sp.
CCGGCGGCGACGGTGCGGACGGCCGCGGTGAGCGATTCCGGGGTGGCGCTCTTGAGGAGGAACGCACTTGCACCTGCATGGAGCCCGCCGAAGGCGTACTCGTCGATGTCGAAGGTGGTGAAGACGATGACCTTGATCCGGGGGTGAGCGGTCGTGATCAGTCTGGTCGCTTCGATGCCCCCGATGCCGGGCATGCGCACGTCCATGAGGACGACGTCGGGCTGCAGCGTCGCCGCGATGGCGACGGCCTCTTCACCGCTGCCGACTTCGCCGACGACGTCGATGTCGTCGGCGCTGTCGAGCACGAGGGCATTGCCCATGCGCACGAGGGGCTGGTCGTCTGCGACGATGACGCGGATCGGTGGCGGGGTCATGAGGGGTCGCTACGGCTTTCGTCGTCGAGGTGCAGGGTCGCGGTCGTGCGCCACCCGCCGGTGGGGAGTCGTCCGCTGGTGCTGGTGCCCGCGTATGCGGCCGCACGTTCCGCGACGCCGCGGAGACCTCTGCCGCTGCCCTGACTCGGCGCTCCGGTCGCCCGCTCGTGCCCGTCGTCGGTGATCGTGAGCATGATCTCGGACCCGTCGGATTCGAGTCGCACCTCGACGCGGGTGGCTCCTTCGGCGTAGCGCAGTGCGTTGGTCAGACCTTCTTGGACGATTCGGTAGAGCGTGGTCGACAGCGTGGGGTCGTGCGGTAACGCGCTTCCGACGCGGACTACATGCACGGGGAGTCCCGCAGCGCGGAAGACGTCGACGAGTTCGTCCAGGTCAGGGACGTTGTGGCCGGAATGATGCAGTGCTTCTGCGAGGTCCGCGTCGTGGTCTCTGAGCAGGTGAAGGACGCGGCGCATGTCGCCGAGCGCGGTTCTCCCGACGTCGCTCAGGCTCCGGAGAGCCGTCGCGGAGCGGTCGGGATGCTTCTGCCACCCCGTCGACGCTCCGTCCGCGAGGGCGATCATGATCGAGATCGAGTGGGCGACGATGTCGTGCATCTCGGCAGCGATCCGGTTCCGTTCGCTGACCCGCGCGTTCTCCGATTGCTGTTCGATGAACGTCGCGAGTGCTTCCTGACGTTGCCTGCGGTTCTTCACGGCCAGTCCGACCGACAGCGCGATGAGAGCGAGCGGATCGAGGAACAGCGGCGAAAACGTCTGCCCGTCCGTCAGGTAGAGCGCCAGAGCACTCAGGGCCGGGAGGCAGACGCCGATCGCGTACCCGAGCACCGCGCGCGGAAAGGGGCGAGTGGCGGCGACGGCGTAGAGCGCGAACGCGAAAGGGAAGCTCAGCGTCCCGATGCCGGGGAGGGCCCACGCCGCGATAGCACCGATGGACGCAGCCGCGCAGAGTGCGAGCAACGGTGCTCGGCGGCGCCAGAACAGTGGCACGGCTGAGGCGACGGCGAGCACGACTCCGGGCCAGAGGGGGCGCTGCTCGGCCAGGGCGAGCGTGAGCACCTGCAAGGTGAGGGCGGCGATCACCACCAGCACGTCGACGACGAACGGGTGTGACGTGAACCAGCGCATCTTCTCGAGCATCCGTCCTGCGTGCTGTTCCTTCTGCGGTGTCGGGGCGGCAGCCCGGTGTTCGGACTGCCGCCCGCACGGTGTCATGCGTCCCGGCGTCTGAGAGCGACGGCGGCTGCGGTGAACAGGGCCACGCTCCAGGCCAAGAGTACGAGATAGCCGCCCCAGGGTCCCATCGGATCGGTTCCGAGGGGCGCCAGGAGGAGCGACCCGGACTCGATCGGGAAGAAGCGGGTGATCTCAGTGCCGTACTCGGAGAACATCTGCGGGATCACCGGCACGATGACCAGGAACACGATGGTCGTCAGGACTGCCGCGACCACGTTCCGGATGAGAGAGCCGACGGCGATGCCGATGATGCTCAGCGTCGCCAGGTAGAGCCCCGACCCCAGGATGAGGCGGAGCGCGTCGGCGGTGTCCAGCGGATAGCTGTAGCCGCCACCGGCGAGGATGGTCGGCGCGATCGCGAATCCGATGCTCGAGCTGACCACGCCGATCACGAACGACACGGCGGCGATGATCGTCGCCTTCGACACCAGCGCCGGAACCCGCTGGGGGAGCGACAGCAGCGTCGTCTTGATCTGACCCGAGCGGTACTCGTTGGTCACCATCAGCGCGGCGAGGACCGCGAGGACGACGCCGACGTATCCGGTCTTGTCGACGATCATCTCCGCGTAGGCCTCGTAGTCGGCCTTGGGTGAACCGCGGTCACGGAACACATAGGCCAACGGCATCGCGATCCCGTTCGCGATGAGCAGCAGCAGGGTGAATCCGGCCAGGGCGAAGTTCGAGGTGAGGCCTCGGAACTTGATCCATTCCGAACGGATCGCGCCGGGGAGGTCGGCATTTCTTCCGGTGGCTTTCACCGGCTCGGTGAGAGTGGTCATCATGGTCCTTTCGGCGGTGCGGATCTCAGAGCCCGGTCGAGGCGTACTCGATGGCGTCTCGGGTCAGGGCGTTGTAGGCGTCTTCGAGGGTCTGGCGCACCGGCGTCAGTTCCGTCAGGAGGATCCCGGCTTCGTGTGCCGCCCGAGCGATCTCCTCCGCGGTGAGCCCGTCGATCTCCAGGAGTTCGAGCTCCGAAGAGGTGACCGTGACGCCGGCGTTCGCGATCCGGTTGCTCAATGCGGCGGTGTCTGTGGTGCGCACCCGCACTCTGGTCTGACCGCCCGCCGTGAGGGCGTCGATCGGCGAGTCGGCGATGATCTCGCCGCGTCCGATGATGACGACGTGGTCCGCGATCAGTGCGAGCTCGCTGAGCAGGTGCGACGAGAGGAACACGGTGCGCCCCTCAGCGGCGAGCTCGCCGAGCAGGGTCCGAACCCAGGTCACGCCTTCCGGGTCGAGGCCGTTCACGGGTTCATCCAGGATCAACGTCGTCGGGTCGCCCAGCAAGGCGGCGGCGATGCCGAGCCGCTGGCCCATCCCCAGCGAGAACCCGCCCACCTTCTTCTTCGCCACCGAGGTCAGTCCGGTCGCGTCGAGCACCTCATCGACCCTCGTCGTCGGGATGTGGTGGGTGGCGGCGATGGATTCCAGGTAGTTCCGTGCCGTGCGCGACCTGTGTGCCGAACGTGCGTCGAGCAGCGCGCCCACCTGCTGCAAGGGCGCCCGGTAGGAGGCATACCGCTTGCCGTCGATGAGAGCCTGCCCCGAGGACGGTCGGTCGAGTCCGACGATCGAGCGCATCGTGGTCGATTTGCCTGCGCCGTTCGGCCCGAGAAAACCCGTGACCGCACCCGGCTGAACTGTGAACGACACGTCTCGCACGGCATAGCGATCGCCGTACCGTTTGCTGAGATTCTGAACCTCGATCGTCATTGCGTCTCCTCCGGTCCGGCGTCTTTCGCTGACCTCCTTCCACGCTAGAAATCCGCGCTCCCCCTGCACCCCTACCAGGGGTTGATCTTCGACGCCCGCCGACGGAGGGAAGCGGGCTACAGCGCCCGGCCCGGTTCGGCGAGGACTCGCCGCAGCAGGGGAGCTGTCGCGACCACGCCGAGCTGCACGAGAAGGACGCCGAGCGCGATGCACGCGATGACGGTCACGATGAACAGGGGCGCGGTGAAGATCGACAGCGCGACCACCGGTGCGAAGAGGACGAACGCGGCCACGGCCGGAAAGATCGCCGCGACGAGCAGCGGAGAGGCCACGGCGAGACGTCGGGAGCGATTCATCACCCGTGGCGGCATGCCCAACCGGTCGAGGCTGACGTAGAGGGCGCGACGTTCCAGGACGGACGCCGCCTGGGTGATGCCGACCGTGCATGCCACGAGCAGATACGACACGGCCACGGCGGCGACGACGACCGTGCGGATGTCGGCGAAGAACACCAGCTGATCAGCCGCGAGGATGGTGTCCCCGTTCTGCACCATGTCGAGGAACCCCAGAACCGACCCTGCAGGAACAGCGATGAAGCTCGCCAGACCGACCCCCGACACCCACCGCCACGCCGCCGCCGGAGACTCCATCACACCGCGAGCCGCGATGAGGTCTTCGGCCGTCCGGGCACGAGCGAGCTTCCGTCGTGCGGCCCAGCCGATCAGGAACGGCCCCACGAGATTGAGGACCGCCATGACCCCCACGAGCACGACCACGATCGCCGCGGTGATCCCGACAGCACCCCAGTTCACCGACGTGACCTGGAGGAGCGTGACGCCACCCGCAAGGACGACAGCACCCGTCAGAAGCCGGGCCCAGTGGAGACGAGGAGCGTCCGTCCGCTTCCGAACTCCCAGCGGCGAGATGATCACGCGGCGCAGTCCCACAGCGGCACTGATCGCCGCCACCACGGTGAGCGCGCAGGCCAGGAGGCACAGCACCCACGTCGGCAACCACACCTCGGCGAGAAGAGGGCGTCGACCGGCTATCGGCACCCCGGTGAGCGCGGGGACGAGCGCGGCGTACGCGAGCAGACCGGCGATCGCGCCTGCCGCAGCGAGAAGAGACGCTTCGATCACGGCGATCCCACGGACCCACGTCGATGACGCGCCCAGCAGACGCAGCACTGCCAGGCGATCTTCCCTGCGACGGGCAGAAAGCTGAGCCGCTGCCGAGCCCAGAGTGCCGGCAGGCACCACCAACACGGCGAGCATGGCCACTGCCAGGATGCCGTACTGGCCGAAACCGTCATCCGACGCCGCCCAGAACAACCGCGCCAAGGCCGCGGCGAGGTACGTCACTGCTCCGATGA
>JAQZBG010000009.1 GCA_029239165.1 Microbacterium sp.
GCGACGAGCTCGTCGGCGACCTGTTCGGTCACGTAGGCGAGGTCGTCGGTGCGGATGGCGAGGCCCTCGCGGAGCACGCCGCCGTCGATCGCGATGCCGCCGAGGTCGCGCAGGTTGACCGGCGCGCTGAGGACGAGGTCGGTGTCGATGATGGTCATGTGATTCTCCTTCGGATGAGGGCGCTGCCCTGGTCGATCACCGTAACGAGCACGATGATGCAGATGATGATGGCGCTGAGGTGGCCGTAGTCGTACATGCGCATGGCGGTGGTCAGCTCGAGGCCGATGCCGCCGGCGCCGACCAGGCCGAGGATGGTCGCACCGCGCACGTTCCCCTCGAACAGCAGCAGCGTGTAGGAGGTGAGCAGCGGTGCGGCCTGCGGCAGGATGCCGTACTGGATGACCTGCCGCTTCGAGGCGCCGACGGCCTCCATGGCGACGACGGGTCCGCGGTCGACCTGCTCCATCGCCTCGGCGAAGATCTTGCCGATCGAGCCGATGGACCCGAGGGTCATGGCCAGGATGCCGGCGAAGGGCCCGAGCCCGACGGCGGAGACGAACATGAGCGCGAACACCAGGTCGGGCACCGAGCGGATGATGTTCATGATCCAGCGCGTCGGGTAGTACAGCCACTTCGGCGCGAGGGTCGACGTGGCGCCGAACGCGACGATGAGCGACAGCACCGCGCCGAGCACCGTGCCGACGACCGCCATCTGGAAGGTCTCGAGCAGGAGCGCGAGGATGGTGCCGATCTTCGAGAAGTCGGGCGGGAACAGGCGCGACAGGAACTCGCCCATGTTGACCGCACCCTCGCCGAGCTTCACGAAGTTGAACTCGGCACCGTTGAACGACCAGAGCAGCAGCAGGAAGGCGACCGGCAGGCCGATGAGGAAGCGGGCGCGCGGCACGCGGAAGGCGGATTCGAGCCGGGCCCGCTCTGCCGGATCCAGCGCGGGGCGTGCGGTGCGGTCCGTGCGGTCGGCGCGGGGTTCAGTGGTCGTGGTCATCGCCGTCCTCCTCATCGTCGTAGAGCGGGCTGAGGGTGGCGGCATCCAGCTGCGAGGTCGCGCCGGAGACGAGCATCTCGCCGTGCCGCAGCCCCACGATCCGGTCGCTGTGGGCGAGAGCGAGAGGCAGCACATGGAGGCTGACCAGCACCGGGATGCCGTCCTGCGTCGCGATCTCACGCAGCAGCTCCAGCACCGAGCCCGCGAGCTTCGGGTCGAGTGAGGCGACCGGCTCATCGGCCAGGATCACCTTCGGCTGCTGCATGAGCGCCCGGGCGATCGCGACGCGCTGCTGCTGCCCGCCCGAGAGGGAACGCGCCGGAGCGGACGCCTTGTGCGCGATGCCGACTCGATCGAGCAGTTCGAGCGCCCGGCGGCGGTGCGCCGTCGAGAAACCGCCGGCGAGGTTGATCGGGCCCGCGCCGTGCAGCGCACCCGTGAGCACGTTGGTCATGACGCTGAGCCGGGGGATGAGGTTGAACTGCTGGAACACCTGTCCCACCTCGGAGCGCAGCGTGCGCAGCTCACCGCGGGCGAGGTTCGTGACATCGTGTCCGGCGACCCGCACCGTGCCGGCCGAGATCGGCGCGAACCCGGTCAGGCTCCGCATCAGGGTCGACTTGCCCGAACCGGAGGCCCCGAGCAGAGCCACCATCTCGCCGGGGAACAGGTCGAGGTCCACTCCGTCGAGCACCGTGTTCTCGTCGTACGCCACCTGGAGGCCGCGGACGGTCACGAGCGGGAGCGCCTGGCGCACCTCGGCCGTGGGGGTGCGCTCCTCGCTCCCCTCAGGAGCGGATGCCGGGGGCGCGAGGCGCGGGGTGGACACGGTCACTTGAGGTCCTTGAGCTCGACGCCGGCGACGGCCGCGATCTCGGCGAAGGACTCGAAGTCCGCTCCGTCGGGGTCGACCGTCTGCGGGGCGGCGGCGAATGCGCCGTACGCGCCGAGACGTTCCGCATTCTCGGGCGAGAACACCTCGGCGATGCCGTCCTGGATGATCTTGCGCGTCTCGGCATCCAGCGACTGGCGTCCGAGCACCGCGCCCTGGATGTCCATCGCGGGGCTCTCGCCCACCGCGCGCCACTCGCCGTCCGCGAACGGGAACATCGGGGCGCCGAGCTCGGTCAGCATGACCGCGGTGCACGCGGCGTCCACCTGCCCCTGCTCCAGCGCGGCGAAGCTGCCCTCGTGCCCGCCGGCGAAGATGGCCTCGTAGTCGGCGCCCTGCTCGAGTCCGGCCTCGTGCAGCATGTACACGGGCATGAAGTAGCCCGAGCTGGAGGCCTGATCCGCGAACGCGACGGTCTTGCCCTCGAGGTCTTCGACAGTCTCGATGGGCGAGTCCTCCAGCACGACGCAGGTCGAGACCGGCTTGCCATCACCCTGGAAGGCGACCAGCGCGTCCACCTCTCCCGTGTTGACGGCGAGCGCGGAGGGGAAACCGCTCATGATGCCGATGTCGACGTGATCGGCGCGGATCGCCTCGACGACGCTGAGGTAGTCGGGCACATCGGTGATCTCGACGTCGCGGCCGGTCGCGGCTTCGAGCAGCTCGGCGAACACCTCGACCGGGTTCTCGGCGGTGGGGTCCTCGCCGACCGGGATCGTGGCGATCGTGAGAGGGGCGTCGGGGTCGGCCGGAGCCGCCTCGGCGGTGGGGCTCTGGCATCCGGTGAGGGCGAGGGCGGCCACGCCCAGGAGGCCGACGACGGGCAGGGTGAAGCGGCGCATGATGACCTTTCGGGAGGAGAGTCCTCGGAATTCCGAGAACATCGGTATTCCAACTCCCGAAGATGACAGGCAATTACGAGACCGCCGTACTCCGAATGGAACGTCGAGTGAACGGACGGTGTCGCGGGGCGCCGAAGCGGGGCAGCCCCGAAAGGAACTGCCCCGCAACGAGAGGAACCTACGGCAGCGCCGGGCCCCCGGGTCCCGCGCCGGGCACGGGGTAGTACACGGGCGGAGCGTCGTCCCACGCCGACGGCAGCATCAGCAGGTCGTCGTAGTGATGCATGGCGATGCCACCGAACGAGGCGTCGCCCTGGAACGCGGCATACGTCTTGTCGAGCTCACCCTCGAGATAGGTGCGGCCCTCCTCCCAGAACGTGACGGTCTCGGGATCGCCCGTGCCGGAGAGGTCCTTGGTCTCGATGCCGACCACGACCGAGTGCGGCTTGCCGATCTGGTTCGCGTAGTCGATCTCGTGCTGCGCCTGGGCGATGATGCCCGCGCTGCCGTCGGCCGTGTCGCGGTAGTCCATGATCGCGATGTAGTCGGTCATGTCCTGGATGTGGTCGCTGAGCGGCTTGGTCTGGCCGTTCCAGCTGATCGAAGTGCAGCAGGCCGAGGAGTCCAACCAGCGCGGGATCGCGGGCCCGACCAGCACCGGCAGCCCGGAGGCGTCGCGGCGCTCGATGAGCGTGTCGAGGATCTCGAGCCACCGGTTCGGGAGACCACCGCTGTCGGGCAGCTTCCAGTCGCTGAGGATGTAAGGCTCGATGTCGACGTTGATGCCGTCGAAGCGCGCGGACTCCGGCACGGCGAGGTTGTAGTCGAGGACCTTCTCGAATTCGTCGACCGCGAAGTGCTCGAACTGCTCCAGGGCGCCCAGATACGGCGGACGCGTCCCGCCGGCGACGGTGGCCTGCACGTGGTAGCCGCGGGCGCGCGCCCACTCCACGAACGCCGCGACCTCGTCACGCGAGTCGCGCAGCATGTCGGTCGTGCCGTACTTGTCTACGCCGAGGTAGATCGTGCGGATCGGGTCGGATCCGAAGGTCGTGGTGTCGTCCATCACGGCGCCGAGCCGGTCACGGGCGTCCTCATCGAACACCGCCTCGTACGAGGCGCGCTCCCAGATCCACATCGCGCGGTCCTGGTCGTAGATCACGGGAGACTCGGCGGCGGCTCCCCCGAGTGCAACGTAGGTGGTCGGCGCGTCGGTCGTGTGCCCCGACACATCAGTCGCGCGGGCCTCGATGCTCGCGAACTCCGCATCGGAGACGGGGAAGGATGCCGCGTACTCGCATCCACCCTGCGCTGCGGCGGCCTGCCAGGCACCGCCGTTCACCCGCACCTCGACGGCGGACAGCGCGCGGTCGGATGCCACGTCGACGACCACGTTGAGCGAGGATCCGGCATACGCGCCTTCGATCGGCGAAACGACTCGGACGACCGGGCGGGATGCGGCGGGGTTGTCGACCTCGATGGCGAGGAACTCCGACCAGGTCGTGTAGAGGGTGGTGAGGTCACGGGCGCGAACCGCGAGGTCGAGCCGGCCGTCGCGGTCGGCGATGTCGAGGTCGATCGTCCACGTGCCGGCCGTGCCGGTTACCGGGATCGGGATCACCTCCTGCGCCCCCACGACGAGCACGAGCTCGGAGGTGTTCGCGAACGTCCCCTCCACCGTGAGCGTCGATCCGCTGACGGTGCCGCCGTCGACGGGCGAGGTGATCGAGAGCTCGGTCGTGACGGTCTCCGCAGAGGCAGCTCCGCCTGCGGCGACCACCCCTCCGGTGAGAAGGCTCGCGGCGACCAGCGCCGACAGCCAGCGTGTGCGTCTCATCGGTGTCTCCTTCCGCTCCGCCGGGCGCGGAGTCGTCGTGACTGCCACCGTGTCGCGCGGGCATCCGACGGTCAACGGAAGGTCGGAGAAGAGGAATGACTGGAGGAAGGAATCGGTCCCTCGGAAGTCCCGCAGACCCGTGCTCGCTGACCGCCCTCTCTTGCTCCAGAGCCAAGGAATGAATACGGTTGCACGAACGGGCATCGAGCCGAGGAGGGCGTGATGGGGACGTTCCCGAACACGCAGCCGCTCTTTCTGAGCCTCGCGCAGCATCTCCGTGAACGGATCGATTCCGGCGAGTGGGCCGGCGGCGAGCGGCTGCCCACCGAAGTCGCCCTGGCAGCGTCGTACGCGGTCGGTATCAACATCGTGCGGCGAGCGGTCGGACGCCTCGCCGACGAGGGAGTCGTGGTCCGCCGCCAAGGGTCCGGCACCTACGTGTCGGTGCGGGCACGTAGACGGGCGGCCGCCGTCATCGGCGTGATCGTCCCCTCGCGCACCTACTACTTCCCCACTGTGATCGAGGGCATCACGGAGGTTGCGGAGGCCGCGGGCGCGACGCTGCGCGTCGTGTCAAGTGAGTATGACGACGCCCTGGAGATCCGCCGCATCCGGGAGTTCCTGGCCTCCGGGATCTCCGGTCTGTTGATCACCCCGACACTGCACCGCACAGACCCGACGGCGCGACTCGACCTATTGCGAGCGCTGCCGATCCCGGTGGTGCTGATGGAGCGGATGCCGACGGACTCGCCGCCGGATGACGGGCTCTCGGCGGTGTGCACCGATGTCGTCGCGGGCGGGTACGCGGCCGTGCGGCACCTGGCTCGACATGGCCGTCGGCGTATCGGATTCCTCGGGCGCCGCGACACGGCGACGGCCGACGCTGCACTACGCGGCTACCGTCGCGCGATCGACGACCTGACCCTCGTCGATCTCCCGGGCGCGGTGGTGCGTCGGGACTCCTGGGACGACGCCGCGTTGGCGGACTACGCGCACCGAGCGTGCTCTGAGGGGCTCGACGGTGTCGTCTGCCTCGGCGACCGCGAGGCGACGGCGCTCCTGCCTCACCTGAGGAAGGCGGGGCTCTCCCTTCCCGATCGCCTCGGGCTCGTCGCGTTCGACGACGAGGAGGCGGCGGATGCCCCGCTCCCCCTCACGGCAGTGTCGCCGCCGAAGCGCGAAATCGGACGCCTCGCGGCGAGCACGCTGCTGCGGATGCTGGGGCGCAGCAGCGACCGCACACCGGTGAGGATGCTGTTACAGCCGGTCGTGCGGGAGCGGGCATCGAGCGCGCATGTCACTGACCCCATCGTGCAACCGCTTGCACGATTCTCTTCCGCATCATAGGTTGAGAT
This sequence comes from Microbacterium sp., assembly GCA_029239165.1. GTDB lineage: Bacteria > Actinomycetota > Actinomycetes > Actinomycetales > Microbacteriaceae > Microbacterium. The sequence continues at coordinate 5,933 of JAQZBG010000009.1, forward strand.
CAGACCCACGCCAGGGCCGACGATCGAGCCGAGGAGTCCCGTGCACGACAGCCCCCGCCGCGCCGCCCCTCGGGCACCCGTGCGCATCGTGCACGTGGGACTCGGCGCCTTTCACCGCGCACACCAGGCCTGGTACACCGCACACGCCGACCCCGACCGCAGGTGGGGCATCGCGGCGTTCACGGGCCGTTCGCCCGAGGTCGCCGCGGTTCTCGAACGCCAGAACGACGTGTACACACTGCTCACACGCGGCGCGGAGGGCGACCATCTCGAGACGGTCGAGAGCATCGTGGCCGCGCACGACGGCGGCGACACCGAGATGCTGCGCGACTACCTCTCCCGCCCCGAAGTCACGGTCGTCACGCTCACGGTCACCGAGAAGGGCTATCGACGCGGGTCGGGCCGCAGCCTCGACTTCGCCGACCCCGACATCATCGCCGACATCTGCGCACTAGGCGAAGCCTTCACCGATCGGGAGGACACCCCCGGCGCGATCGCGAACGGCGTCCTGCGCACGATGCCCGCCCGCCTGGTCTGGGCGCTCGATGCTCGACGGCGCGCCCTCCCCGACAGCACGATCACGCTGATCCCTTGCGACAACCTCGATGACAACGGCTCCGTGCTCCGGTCCGTTCTCGGCGACCTCGCCGCCCTCATCTCCCCTCCCCTGAGTGCCTGGATCGACGCGCAGGTCGACGTGGTCAGCACCTCCGTCGACCGCATCACCCCGCGCACCGCGGCAGACGACATCGACGCCATCGCCGCGCGCGAAGGTATCCACGACGAGGCCCTGGTGGTGACCGAGCCGTTCCACAGCTGGATCCTGAGCGGACGCATCCGCGCAGACCGTCCGCGCTGGGAAGATGCCGGCGCCTCCTTCGTGTCCGACATCGAGCCGTTCGAGCAGCGCAAGCTGTGGATGCTCAACGGCGCGCACTCCCTTCTCGCCTACGACGGCATCCTGCGCGGACACCAGACCGTCGCCCAGGCCATCGCCGACCCGGAATGCGCAGCTCTCGTGCACGACCTGTGGGATATCACCCAGAGGCACCTCGGCGCCTCCGCTCGCAGAGCCGGCGTCGACCTCGATCTTCCCGCCCACCGAGCGGCGCTGCTCGAGCGATTCGCGAACCCCGCGATCGAGCACCGACTGCGTCAGATCGCCGCAGACGGGAGTCTCAAGCTGCGCGCCCGCATCGTCGAGCCGGTGCGCCGCGCCCGCGCCGAGGGCGAGACGGGCGCGGCCGGCATCGCGACGGTCGCCGTCTGGGCGCGGTTCGTCATCGCCGAGGTCCAGGCAGGACGAGAACTCGACGACATCGCTGCGGAGGAGCTGGAGCGACGAGCATCCGCCGTCGATCCGGGTCGCGCTCTGCTCGACCTGCTCGCGCCCGACCTCGCCGCGGACCCCGCGGTGCTCGGGATGCTCACCGACCACGCCCGCTGATCCCCCCTACACACGAAAGAGCGCCGGCCCCGGAGGATCGGCGCTCTTCGGCGTCTGCGGCGGATCAGCCCTTGACGGCACCGGCCATCATGCCCGCGCCCAGGCGGCCCTGGACGAAGAGGAACAGGATGACGACGGGCACCGAGATCAGCGTGGCGCCCGCCATGATGCCGGCCCAGTCGGTGGCCGACAGCTCGCTGCTGAACGTCTGCAACCACAGCGGCAGGGTGGCGTTGCCCGGCTTCGTCATGACGACGAGAGCCAGGGTGTACTCGTTCCATGCCTGCAGGAACGCGAAGACGGATGCCGTGACGATGCCCGGTCCGAGCAGCGGGAGCGTGACCCGCATGAACGCCCCGAACCGGCTGCAGCCGTCGACCATGGCGGCCTCTTCGAGCTCGGCGGGGATGCCGTGAATGAACCCGCGCAGTAGCCAGACCGTGAACGGGACGACCGTGCCGATGTAGAGCAGGGACAGACCGCCGACGGTGTTGAGCAGGTGCCAGCCGTCGAGCATGCGGAACTGCGAGATGAACAGGGCCTCGGTCGGGATCATCTGCACGATCAGGACGAGCAGGATGATCAGCCCGCCACCCTTGAAGCGGAAACGGCTGACTGCGATGGCGGCGAAGAACCCGAACAGCACCGCGACCACGACCACGATCGCGGTCACGCCCGCACTCATGCCGAGCGCCGACCAGAAGCCGCCGTCGGCGAGGATGCCGGCGAAGCTGTCGAAGCTCAGCGGGAACGGGAAGAACCGCGGCGTGCGCGAGAACAGCTCCTCGTTCTCGGAGAGCGCGGTGTTCACCATCCAGTAGATCGGGAACACGAGGAGCAGCGCGGCGGCCACCGCGACGCCGTTCCAGGTGCGACGGCGGGCGTCATTGCGATTGCCGATGGTGCGGCGCGACCGCGGCGGCACGACCGCGGCGATGTCGGTGGTCCTGGTCATGGTCGGGGCACTCATTCCGAGACCTCCTTCTGCTGAGCGAACATCTTCGCGATGTACTTCCAGGTGAGCAGCAGCGTGAGGATGAGCACGATCGTCGCGAGAGCAGACGCGTCGCCGTACTCGCCCTGGCCGATGCCGATCCGGTAGATGTAGGTGCCGAGGAGGTTGGTCTCCTCGATCGAGACGCCCGCTTGCTGCAGCACGTAGATCTGCGTAAACACGCGCAGATCCCACACGATCTGCAGGAGTCCGACGATCATGACCGCCGGGGTGATGAGGGGCATCGTGACGTGCCGGAAGCGCGTCCAGGGCCCCGCCCCGTCGAGCTCCGCAGCCTCGAGCACCTCGGTGGGCACCTGGGTGAGGGCGGAGTAGATCATGAACACGATCAGGGGCAGGCTGCCCCAGATGACCGTGATCGCGGCGATCGTGAACACGCCCATCGGGGTTGAGGTCCACGGGAACCCGGCCATGTCGGGGAATCCGATACGCGCGAGGATCCAGTTCACCAGGCCATAGCGGGCGTCGAACAGCCACTGCCAGATGACCATGGTCACGAGTGCCGGTGTGGCCCACACGAGCAGCAGCGTCACCTGCAGGGCGATGCGGGCCCAGGTGCTCACCTTCGTCAGCAGCAGCGCGATCAGCATGCCGATCACCATCGACAGCGAGGCGCACACGGCGCAGAAGAGCACGGAGCGGAAGAACACGACCCACATGTTGGGGTCGGTCAGGATCCTGCCGTAATTCGCCAGGCCCACCCATTCGGGCTCCTGGCCGAACTGCTGGGCCAGCCCGAACTTCTGCAGCGACATCACGAACTGCTGCAGCAGCGGCCAGCCGAGGGCGATCAGCACCGCCGCGAGGAGCGGCGCGATCAGAAGGTACGGGAGCAGCGCTCCTCGCACGCGACGCGGGCGCGTGCGGGGAGCGGGCTGCTGCGGGGCCGCCTCGGGGGCGGCCTCGACATCGATCACGGGAGTGGCCATCATCAGTCGGCGTTGAGGGTCTCTTCGATCTTCGCGCCGATGCGCGTGACCACCTCGTCGATGTCCTCACCCTTGGCGATCGCCGAGTACAGGTCGACCGGGATGTTGTTGCCCTCCACGATCGCCCAGTTCGGTGCCGCCGGGGTGAGCGCGCTCGTCTCGGCGATCTGCTGCTGCAGTTCGGCATCGACGATGCCGTCGGGGATGGCGGACGCGAAGGTGGTGTTGCCGGGGACCCAGCCGGAGTCCTCGGCGAGCTGGGTCATGAAGTCCTCGCTCAGGATCAGCTTCATGGCCTTCTTCGCCAGTTCCTGCTGCGACGACTTCGCCGCGATGCCGACGTTGGATCCGCCGAGGAACTGATGGCTCTCTCCGCCGGCTTCGACCGGCGGAAGCGCCATCACACCCGTGACGTCGGCGAGCTCGGGGGAGATGCTGTCCTGTGCGAAGACGCGGTAGGAGAACATCGCGACCTCGCCGTTGTTGTACGGCACCCACGGGTTGCCCGCGGTCTCCTTGGCGTCGAGCGCGCCGAGGGCCGAGTCCTGCCAGATGGTCTGCATCTGCTCGAGCGCAGCCTTGGCCTCGGGGGTGTCGAGTCCGCTGACCCAGGCGCCGTCCTTCTCCTCGGCGTAGTTCGCGCCGTGGGAGAACAGCCAGCCCTCGAGTCCGTGCACGTCGACGACCGGGAAGTAGATGCCCTTGAAGCCCTCGACGCCGTCGGGGTTCGCCTGCTGCACCGTGGCCGCCGCGGCGACCAGGTCGTCGAGCGTCTCGGGAGCGGCGATGCCCGCCTTCTCAAGCAGATCGGTGCGGTAGAAGACGACGCTGGTGCCCGCATAGAGCGGGTAGGCGTAGGTCTTGCCGTCGAGCGTCGCCTGATCGACGAAGCTCGGGATCAGGTCGTCGCCGTCGACCTCGTCATACAGGTCGGAGATGTCTGCGAGCGCACCGACGTTCGCGAACGTCGCGGTCTTGGTGTTGCCGATCTCGACGATGTCGGGGGTCTCAGACTCGCTCGCGAGCGAGGTCTGGAGCCGGGAGACGATGTCGTCCCAGGGCTGCATCTCCACGGTCAGCGTGGATCCGGGATTCTGGGCGGCGAACTCGTCTTCGAGCCACGCCACTGCGTCCTCGGACACGGAATCCTGCATGAGCCACACGCGGAGGTCGCCGCTCTCGGCGTCGCCTCCGTCGTTGCCGGTGCCTGAGCTGCAGCCGGTGACGGCCAGCACCGCGGCCAGTGAAGCGGCCGCTGCGATCAAGGTGCGTCGTGCCATTCTCGTTCCTCCATGGTCTTCCTCGACGGGCCCCGAGAGGCGCCCGATGAACGGGGTGGTTCAACCGTTTCTCACGCTAACGTGCAAACGGTTGCATTACAATAGCTTCTTCGTTGAAGAGGGTGTAACGGTTCTGTTTCTGTTTCGTTACCAGGGATAACTCAGCACTTGCGGGCAGCGCCGGGGCAGTGATCACAGCGTGCGGAGGCGTGATCCCTGCACCGCGTTGCAGGCTCAGACAGCGACGGCGGCCGCGGTGCGGGCGACGGTCTCCAGCACCATGATCGGTGCGAGCAGCTGAGCCGTGGGGATCGGGGCTGCACCCGCCGCGAGCATCCGGGCGAACGCGTCCACGCCGGGCTGCACGTAGTCGGCGCCAAGCACGATGTCGCGGCTGATCACGCCGTGGCCCCCGACGGCCGTGGCGCGGAAAGGCACCTGGCCGTCACCGTCGGGACGGATGAACTCGAGCGTGACGAGCACGCCGCCGACCCGATAGCGGGCGACCACCCCTCCGGGAAGGCTCTGCACCTCGATGCCCTCGGGCTCCCCCGGCACGAGGCGCTGTGCCACGTCGGCGATGTGGATGCCGTAGAAGAAGAGGCCGCTGTACGGGCTGGCCGTATCGGCGGGTCCGGTCACGGTAACCGCCTGCAGCTCGCCGATCGACCCGACGCCCTCGGCGATCGCGTCGGTGTCGGCCACCCAGCGCAGCGCCGACGAAGAGGTGAGCACCGTGCCGCCGCGCTCGGCGGCCGCGACGATCTCGTGCGCATCGGCGACGCTCGCGGCGAGCGGCTTGTCGACCCAGACCGGCGTTCCCGCCTCGAGGAACGGCACGGCGTGCGCACGGTGCAGCGCGCCGTCGCGCGAGGTGACGATGAGCGCGTCGATGCTGCCGAGCAGGTCGTCCGACTCGGCGACGATCCGCTCGATGCCGCCGAGCTCCGCCAGCTCCCGCGTGCGGTCATCCTCACCCGCGACGAGCGCCACCACGCGCACGGGCACATCATCCGGCCGTTCGACGTTGAGGTACCGGATGATCTCCTCGGCGTGGCTGTTCTCGATGCCGACAATCGCGACGTTCTTCGTGTCCATGTCTCTCATCCTCTTTCACTCGTCGTGCAGGTCGACGGGACGACCCGTGCGGGCGGACTCGTACACGGCGAGCACCACCTGCAGCGCCCGGCGACCGTCGTCGGTGGTGATGGCGGGGCGAACGCCGCTGCGGATCGCCCGCACGACGTCGAGGTACTGCCGGCGATGCGCCATGTCGACATCACTCCACCCCTCGGGCACGTCGTGTTCGACGAGCGAGTCGGCATCGGGCTGCGGCGCGGAGGCCGAGGCGAAGAAGGCGAGCCCGTCGTTCTCCATCACGGCGGTTCCCTGCGAACCGTGCACGGCCAGACGCACCGGCAGCCCCGGGTACGCCGCGGTGCTGGCGAGCAACAGCCCGATGGCGCCGCTCTCGAACTCGATGGTGGCGCCCGCGACATCCTCCACCTCGATGCCCTCGTGCGCGAGGCGGCCGGTCTTCGCACTCACCGACACCGGGGTGCCGAGCATCCACAGCAGCAGGTCGAGCGCGTGGATGCCCTGATTCATGAGCGCACCGCCGCCATCGATGGCCGCGGTGCCGCGCCAGTCTCTCGACTCGTAGTACTCCTGCGGGCGGAAGAACGCCGACTCCACGACGCCCGACGTCACGCGTCCGAGCGCGCCCTCATCGATGGAGCGGCGGATGAACGAGGCCACCGGCTGGAAGCGGCGCTGGCTGATGACCGAGACCGTGCGTCCGGAAGCGCGTTCGGCTGCCCGCACCCGATCGGCGGATTCGAGCGTGACGTCGATCGGCTTTTCGACGATCACGTCGATCCCCGCGTCGAGGGCGTCGACCACCGCATCGGCGTGGAAGGCGCTGGGCAGGCAGATCGCCGCGAGGTCGACGCTCTCGGCGCGATACGCCTCGGCGGCCGACGCGTGGAACGGCACGCCGTACTGCTCGGCGAGCGCACGGCCGCGCGCCTCATCGACGTCGACGATCGCGGCGAGCACGCCGGCGTCGCCGAGAGCCGCGACGAGGCGCGCGTGGACGGCGCCAATCACCCCGGCGCCGACGATCGCGATGCGCAGCGGTTCAGTCATGATGTCTCCTGTCGTGGGGCTGGATGCCGGAGGTGTCGGCGCATGCGGTGGGTTCACTCAGCCGGGCGCGACCAGGCCAGCGCGGCGCCGCCCTGGTCGGCAGAGGCCTGGGCGAGGAGGGCGAGTCGGGTCGCGGCGAGCGAATCCCGGGTTCCGACCTCGGGGGTGCGCCCGTCGGCAAAGGCGTCGAGTGCCTCTTCGGCCGGACGTCGTCCCGCCGGCAGATCGAGCGCGTGAGTCGGCTGATCGTGGGTGGTCACCTCAACCCGGCCGCGAGCCCAGAAGATCTCCGCGGTCCCGCGGGTGCCGACCAGGCGCAGCCGATAGTCGCCGTGCACGTCGGAGGCCTGCGGGGTGAGCCAACTCACCTCGGCGGAGACGACCGTGGTCGGCGTCGTCAGGGTGGCCGAGCCATAGCGCGCGAAGCCCTCGGCACCGTCGAGCGGGGCCGAGACGGCTCCCCGGATCACGCCCTCGTCGGCCGGCGCGAACAGGAGCGCGGCGTCGAGGTCGTGCACCGACAGGTCGGTCAGGATGCCGCCGTACTGCGACGGGTCGAAGAACCAGTCCGGGCGCTGGGCGCGGTTGAGCTTGTGCGGGCCCGACGAGGTGACTCCGACGATGTCGCCCAGTTCTCCGGCGCGCACGACGTCGAGGGCGGCGAGGGTCTCGGGGTAACCGCGCTTCTCGAGCAGCAGGTTCACGGTGCGCTCGACCTCGGCGGCCACGGCCTCGATCTCGTCCAGCTCGGCGAGCGCGGTGCACAGGGGCTTGTCGGCGAGCACATGGGCACCGGCGCGGAGCGCGGCGACGACGTCGGCGCCACGCGCACCGTAGACGCCCGTGATCACGGCGACGTCGATGCCCTCGGAGAGCAGATCCTCGGCGCGGTCGAAAGCCCGCACGCGGAAGCGGGCGGCATGGTGCTCTGCGACAGCAGGGTCGAAGTCCTGCACCCCGACGAGCTCGAAGTCGGCGCGGTCGGCGCGGGTCAGCTCGTCGAGCACGTAGTCCACGTGCGGATGGGCGGCACCGATGATCGCGATCCGAGGCATGGGCGACAGTAAATCATGCGACCGGTTGCATGGTCAACCGCCGATCGTGTGCGCAGCCTCCGTGGTGGCCCGGACGATCAGGTGCGTGGCGATAGTCACGCGGGCATCCGAGCGCTCCCCGCTGGCGAGCACGCCGAGCAGCAGCTCGGCCGCCGCATCACCCGCCGCCGCCGACGCGGCCGAGATCGTGGTGAGTGCAGGATGCGTGCCGGAGGCGAGGGTGTCGTCGCATCCGATCACGCTGATGTCGCGGGGGACGTCGATGCCGCGCAGCGCGAGCCCCGCCATCACGCCCTGGGCGACCACGTCGTCGAAGGCGATCACGGCGGTCGCCTCGGAGGCGAGGATGCCGCCGACCGCATCGCGTCCGCCGGCGGAGCTCGGTCGCCCCAACTCCTGCACGATGACCTCGAGGCCCGCGCGCTCGGCGGCCCGGGCGAGTGCCGCCCGACGCTGCTGGTCCGACCACGACTCGCGCGGCCCCGAGAGGTACACAACGCGGGTGTGGCCGAGGCGGTGCAGGTGCGCCACGGCTTCGTCGAGCCCGCCGCTCGGATCGATGAGCACCCGCGCCAGGCCGTCGATGTCGCGGTTCACCAGCACCACGGGGCGTGAGGCGTCGAGCTCGCGGATGCGGTCCTCGTCGAGACGTGGGGAGGCCAGGACGAAGCCCTCGACCTGGGCGCTGAGGCGCGAGGTGAGGTTGGCTTCGCGGTCGGCGATCTCATCGGAGTCGCCGAGGAACACCGCGTAGCCGGCGGCATCGGCCAGCGTCTGCACGCGCCGTACGAGCGGCGGGAAGAACGGGTTGGCGATGTCGGGGACGACCACGGCGACGTTGCCGAAGCGACCGGTCGAGAGTGCTCGCGCGGCGTGGTTCATGACGTAGCCGAGTTCGTCGGCCGCGGCCTTGACGCGTCGGACCGTCTCCGGGTTCAGCAGCTCTGGGCGGCTGAACGCGCGGGAAACCGTCGACCGCGAGACGCCGGCCACGCGGGCGATGTCGCCGATCGTCACCGACGTCGATGCCGTCTTCCTGTTGCCTGTCACGTCACACACACTAAGCCCGCGCACCGTGGCTGCGCGCGTGTGAACCCCCGGGAATCCCACCGACCGGGCGGCGAGAGGGCGGAACGGATCGTCCGTGGGGGCTTGACTTTGCAAGCGGTTGCATTAATCTTGCGAATCATGAGCACGACGACGTTCGCCCTGCATGCCCACCCCGACCGCGCCGCGATGGGCGCTGCCGCCGCGCGATCGGCGGCGCGCACGTTGCGCGAAGCCGTGGCCGCTCGCGGCAACGCTAGGATGATCGCCGCCGCCGCCCCCAGCCAGCTCGACGTGTACCGCGCCCTCACCGCCGAGCCCGACGTCCCGTGGGATCGCATCACGGTCCTGCACATGGACGAATACCTCGACCTCGACCCGACGGCGCCCCAGCGCTTCGGCAACTGGCTTCGCACCCACCTCGTGGATGCGGTGCAGCCCGCCGCGTTCCACCCCATGCGCACCGAGCTCGGCGCGAAGGCGGCGATCGAGGAGTACGCGGCCCTGCTCGCCGAAGGGCCCATCGACCTCGTGTGCCTCGGCATCGGCGTGAACGGCCACATCGCGTTCAACGATCCGCCCGACGCCGACCTCGGCGACCCGTGCCCCGTGCGCGCGGTGCAACTCGACCTCGCCAGCCGCGTACAGCAGGTCGACGACGACTGCTTCGATACGCTCGAGGCCGTGCCCACCCACGCACTGACCCTGACCATCCCGGCGCTGATGAACGGCGCCCACCTCGTGTGCGCCGTGCCCGACGCGCGCAAGGCCGAGGCTGTGCGCGCCCTGGTCGAAGAGCCCATCAGTTCGCACTGGCCGTGCACCGTGCTGCGGCGGCACTCGCGCTGCGAGGTGCACGTCGACCGCGACGCGGCATCGCTGCTGCACCCCGCCCCGGCCGTGGTGGCCCAGGCGGCACGATGACCGCGCGCACGCTGCACGGTCGCGACGCCCTCGGCGGGGGCGGGTTGGAGGTCGCCGTCGAGCACGGCCGGATCAGCGCACTCACCCCGACAGCCGACCCCGGCGACGGCGCCCCGTGGATCGGCCCCGGGCTGATCGATCTGCAGGTCAACGGCCACGTCGACGGCGACGCCAACGCGGCAGAGCCCTCGCCAGCCCACATCACGGCGATGGCGAGATCGCTCGCCGCACACGGCGTCACGCGATTCCTGCCGACCGTCATCACCGCCTCGCCCGCCGAGATGCTCGCCCGCATCCGTGCGGTCGACGAGGCCGTGCGCACCTCGACCGCGACCTCGCGGGCGGTCGCCGGCATCCACGTCGAGGGTCCGAGCCTGTCGGAGCAGGACGGCCCCCGCGGCGTGCATCCGCTCGCGCACATCCGTCCCCCGGCCATCGCCGAGCTGCAGACCTGGCTCGACACCGCTCCCGGCCTGCTCCGCGTCGTGACCCTGTCTCCCCACCATCCGGGTTCGGTGGAGGCCACGCGCTTCCTCGTCGCGCACGGCGTGCGGGTCGCGGTCGGGCACACCCACGCGACGGATGCCCAGATCGCCGCGGTCGTCGACGCCGGCGCCACGCTATCCACGCACCTCGGCAACGGCGCACATGCAGTGCTGCCCCGGCACCCGAATTACCTGTGGACGCAGCTCGCCGAACGCCGGCTCGCCGCCGGTGTCATCGCCGACGGCCACCATCTGCCCGACGCCACTCTCGCGACGATGATCGCCGCGAAGCGCGACCACGGCATCTTCCTTGTGAGCGACGCCGTCGCCACGCCCACGGCCCTGCGGGAGAACGGCGTCTCGACGGTCGGCGGCGGCGTGCACCTCGCCGACGACGGAGCGCTGCGGCACGTGTCGACCGGGTTCCTCGCGGGCTCGGTGCAGACCCTCGACGTCGGCGTCGCGACCGTGGCGCGCCTCACCGGTTCACTGTCTGCGGCGCTGCGACTTGCGACGTCGGCCCCCGCAGCCGTCCTCGGCGACGGCCCGCACTGGACGGCCGGCGCCCGCGCCGACGTGCTGCTCTTCGACTGGGCGCCCGGCGAGCGTTCGATCACACCGCGTGAGGTGCTGATCGCCGGCGAACCCGCCACCGAGTCCGCCGACGCCCGCACGACCGCAGGAGAAACCCGATGACCATCGACAGGGCTGACGTGATCGTCACGAGTCCGGATCGCAACTTCGTGACGCTCAAGATCACGACCGCCGACGGCGTCACGGGTCTGGGGGATGCGACGTTGAACGGCCGGGAGCTCGCGGTCGTCGCGTATCTGACCGAGCATGTGGTGCCGTTGCTGATCGGGGCGGACGAGTCGCGCATCGAAGACACCTGGCAGTTCCTGTACCGCAGTGCGTATTGGCGGCGGGGTCCGGTGACGATGGCCGCGATCGCGGCGGTCGACATGGCGCTGTGGGACATCAAGGGCAAGGTCGCCGGACTCCCCGTCTACCAGTTGCTCGGGGGTGCATCCCGGAACGGGCTGATGGCGTACGGGCACGCGTCGGGCAAGGAGCTGCCCGAGCTGTTCGACTCGATCCGCGCGCACCAGGCGCAGGGGTACAAGGCCATCCGCGTGCAGACGGGGGTTCCGACGTTGAAGGCGATCTACGGGATCGCCGCGCAGGGCGCCGACGTGGGCGACGCCACTGTCCGCTACGACCACGAGCCCGCCCGCCGCGGGGTGAAGCCGGTGGAGGAGGACTGGGATACCCGCGCCTACCTGAACCACCTCCCCGGAGTGTTCGAGGCCGTGCGCAACGAGTTCGGCCCCGACATCCCCCTGCTGCACGACGGCCACCACCGGATGACCCCCATCCAAGCCGCCCGGTTGGGTAAGGACCTGGAACCGTACGACCTGTTCTGGTTGGAGGACTGCACCCCCGCCGAGAACCAGGAAGCACTGCGCCTGGTGCGCCAGCACACCACCACCCCGCTCGCGATCGGGGAGATCTTCAACACGGTCTGGGACTTCAAGGACATCATCCGCGATCAGCTCATCGACTACGTCCGCGGAGCCGTCACCCACATGGGCGGGATCACCGCGCTGAAGAAGACCCTCGACTACGCCGCGATGTACCAGATCAAGTCGGGCATGCACGGGCCCACGGACATCTCCCCGGTCGGCATGGCGGCGGCGATGCACCTCGGTCTCGCGATCCACAACTTCGGCATCCAGGAGTACATGCAGCACGGCTCGCGCACCGACCAGGTGTTCCAGCAATCGTTCACCTGGACCGACGGCTACCTCCACCCCGGCGACAAGCCGGGACTCGGCGTCGACCTCGACACCGACGAAGCCGGCAAGTACCCGTACGAGCAGGCCTACCTCCCCTACAACCGCCTCCTCGACGGCACCGTCCACGACTGGTGAACGGGGGACGACCGCTCCTGTGACAGCCCTCGGGCGCGACCACCTCTCGCAGTAGGCTGAACGCATCATGGACGAGTTCATCCAGGGCTTCTGGAACTTCGCGCAGCAATACTGGTGGCTCATCTTCCCGATCATGGCTATGGGGGGCGGGGCTGCGAAGGCGTGGGAGCAGGGCTCCAAGCGCCGTCATGAGCGCCGCCTGGAGACTCTTCGCATGAAGGCGCAGCTGAAGACCGCCGAGATCGAGGCGCGCGCGCTGACTCAGCAGGCCAAGCGTCGCGGGCCGTCGGTCGTCGACACCACGGCATCCGTCGTCCCGAACGACCTGGTCGCGCGGCTGTTCGCCGAGCACGACGAGATCACGGCCCGTTGGCTCGACTACGAACTGGACGTCGCGAAACTCATCGCCTTCCCCGCCATGAGCGATGGCCGCCAACCGCTGACCGCCGCGTTCCTGCGCGCCAAGAAGACGGCGGATGCGCTGCGCCCGGCATCCGCCGAGGCGAAGGTCTCCGAGCAGCAGATCACCGAGTACCTGCAGGCGGTGGGTGACTACGCGGTCGCGTTCGAGATCGCCGAGAAGGATGCCCGGCGGCTGCGGGACTCGACGTTCACCGAACCGGAGCGCAAGCGCCTGGAACGGGCTCAGCAACTGCTCAAGGTCGCGGTCGACGAATCGGCCACGCAGGCGGAGCGCAACGTGGCCTACAAGCGCGTGAGGGAAGAGCTCGACGGCCTCATCCTGCTCTCCGACGACGCCGTCACGGTGCTCGAGAAGCAGGTGGCGCGCGAGATCTCCGCGCCGGTCGCGCCGCAACCGTCCCCCGGGACGAACGGCGACGGAGGCATCCCGCAGTGATCACACGGTTCGAAGAGCTCGACTGGCAGGACACACCGATCGGCGAACTCATGCTCCGCAGGCGCACGGAGCCGGCCGTGGGGCAGGAGATCTACGAGGTCAAGCTCGGCGACGAGTACCTGATGTCGAGCCTGTTCACGGTGGCGGAGGAAGAACTCGCGAACCTGGGCCTCGCCGCGGTCGCCGGTGACAGCCTCTCCGTCCTGGTCGGGGGGCTCGGGCTCGGCTACACCGCCGTCGCGGCACTGCGCGACGCCCGGGTCACATCGCTCATGGTGATCGATCGACTGGGCGCCGTGATCGGGTGGCACGAACGCAAGCTGCTGCCCGTCTCGGCGGAACTCGTCGAGGACGCGCGCACGAGTCTGGTCGAGGACGACTTCTTCGCCGTCATGCGGTCAGCACCGGTCGAGGGCGGCGGCGGATACTCGGCGATCCTCCTGGATGTCGACCACTCCCCGCGCCACCAGCTCGACCCGACGCATGCCGACCTCTACGACGCCGCCGGTCTGCGTGCGCTCGACCGTCATCTCGCCACCGACGGGATCTTCGCGCTGTGGTCGGATGATCCGCCCGACGAGGAATTCATGGTCGAATTGAATGCCGTGTTCGATGATGCCGTCGCGCATGTCGTCGACTTCGACAACGCCGTCACGGGCGGGGTCTCGTCGAACACCGTGTACGTCGCCCGCAGTCGCGGAGCGGACTCCGTGTCGCGCGACGCCACCGCAACGCACCCAGGAGGAGAGGCATGACCCCGGAGAACGTCACCGGTCCGATCGCGAACCACGCTGAGGCACCCGTCTGGTGGTCCGGGTGGGGCGGATTGCGCTGGGTGGACGGAAATGCCGGCGACCTGCTCACGCTGCGCCCCGACGGCGTGACCCGCCAGCACATCGACGACGAGTACCTGGCGTTCGCCCGTCCGCGGACCAACGGCGGCCTGGTGGCCGTCGGCGCCCGCACGCTCTACCTCGCGGATGACGTCGACGGCGAGACCCGCGCCGCGGCGACCTTGTTCGACGACCTGCGCGTGCGCATGAACGACGGATGCTGCGACTCGCGCGGCCGCCTGCTCGCCGGGTCGATGGCCTACGACTCGACACCGGATGGCGGGTTCGTGCTGCGGGTCGACGCCGAGCTCGCCGTCTCTGTCGTGCTGCCTCGGGCCACCACCTCGAACGGCATCGGCTTCTCGCCTGACGGACGCCGCGCCTACTACGTCGACACCGCCACGCAGCGGATCGACGTGTTCGATGTAGCCGAGGGCGAACTGCGCGGACGACGCGCGTTCGTCTCGATCCCCGAAGAGCAGGGCTCGCCCGACGGACTGACCGTCGCCGCCGACGGCAGCGTCTGGGTCGCACTCTGGGGCGGCAGCGCCGTGCACGGCTACGACGCGACCGGAGCGCTCGTGCAGAAGATCGAGCTGCCCGTGCCGCAGGTGTCGGCCTGCACGTTCGGCGGCGACGACCTCGACACGCTCTACATCACGACCTCGGCACAGGGGCTCCCCGACGATCACGGCACCGAGGCGGGCTCGGTGTTCGCCGTGCAGCCCGGAGTGCGCGGGCTGCCGGTCACACCGTTCGCCGGCTGAGGCGGGCTACGGCGGAGACGCCCGACGGCCTCTGCCCGAGGCACGGTGCACTCAGCAAAAGGAACCGTGCCCCGGACACAGGCCGCCGGGTGTCGAGGGGCCGTCAGCCCAGTCGAACGCGCTCGGTGCGCTGGTGCTGTCGGCCGAGACCCTCGATCTCGATCGTCATCTCGTCGCCGTCCTGCAGGTAGGGGAAGCGCCCGGACAGCGCGACACCCTGCGGGGTTCCGGTGTTGATCACATCGCCGGGTTCGAGCACCAGGTACTGACTCAGCTCGTGCACGATCTGCAGCACGGGGAAGATCATGTCGGCGGTCGAGGAATCCTGGCGCGGCTCGCCGTTCACGAACGACCGCAATCGCAGCGCCTGCGGGTCGACCTCGTCGGCGGGGACGAGCACGGGCCCGAGCGGGTTGAACGTCTCGGAGCACTTGCCCTTCGACCACTGTCCGCCCGAGACGTCGAGCTGATACGCCCGCTCCGACACGTCGTTCGAGATCGTGTACCCGGCGATCACGTCGCGCGCGGCATCCGGCGACGACAGGTACCGGGCGGTCTTGCCGATCACGATTGCCAGTTCGACCTCCCAATCGACCTTCTCGGCGCCAGGCGGCAGCAGCACGACGTCGTCCGGGCCGACGACCGTGTTCGGGTGCTTGAAGAAGATGACCGGATGCTCGGGCGGCAGCGATCCCGACTCGGCCGCGTGCGCGGCGTAGTTCTGACCGATGCAGATCACCGCGGTCGGACGGGCCACCGGGGCGCCGATGCGCAGACCGTCGACGTCGGCCTCTGTGAGCGCCCCTGACGAAAGCGCATCGCGCACGCGGGCGATGCCGTCGGCGGCGAGGAACGCGCCGTCGATCTCGTCGGTGAGCGGCGAGAGGTCATAGACGACGCCGGCCTCGCGGACGTACGGGCGTTCCTGGCCGACGGAGCCGAATCGCAGCAGTTCCATGGTGGTCCTTCGGTCAGCGCGCGGTGGCGTAGGTCGGGTTGACGATGGGCACGGACTCGCCCGCGAGGAATCGGATGATGTTCTCGGCCGCGTGGACGGGCAGATCCGCCAGCGCTTCGGGGGAGAACCAGGCGGCGTGCGGGGTCAGCAGCACCTGCTCGAGGTCGCGCAGTGGCGAGTCCGCGGCGAGCGGCTCCCCCGCGAAAACATCGAGGGCCGCAGCGCCGAGGTGCCCGTCGCGGAGGGAGCCGGCGAGCGCCTCCTCGTCGATGAGCGGACCGCGACAGGTGTTCACCACGACGGCGCCGGGCTTCATGGTCGCGATCGCCGCGGCATCAATCAGGTGCCGGGTCTCGTCGGTGAGCGGCACGTGCAGCGTGAGGATGTCGGCCTGTGCCACGGCATCCGGAATCTCGACGGGCTCACACCCGGCCGCGCGCACGGCGTCGGCGGGGGCGTAGGGATCGGCGACGAGCACACGGAAGCCGAGCGCACGGCATCCGCGGGCGACCATCGACCCGATGCGACCGAAGCCGAGCACCGAGACGGTCGTGGCCGAAGGGCGCACAGCGAGCGGGCGGGCGTCGACGGCCTTCCACGTGCCGGCGCGCACGGCACGGTCGTAGGCGGGAAGTCCGCGAGCCTGCGTCATGATCATCGCGATGGTGTGCGCGGCGACCTCTTCGATGCAGTAGCTCGGGGTGTTCGCGACGGCGATGCCGCGCGCGGTGGCCGCTTCGACGTCGACCATGTCGTAACCGATGCCGACACGGCTGATGATGCGCAGGTTCGGCATCCGGTCCATCACCTCGCCGGTGATCTGCGCCCACTGCACGACGAGGCCCTCGGCGTCGGAGCCGACGGCGGCGATGTCGTCGAGGCTGCCGGACGCGGCGCGCTCGGCGCGCACGCCGGCCTGTCGGAGGGTGTCTTCGATGACGGTTCCTGGCAGGTCGCAGTCGCTGACGAGGATGAAGGGCTCGGTCATGAGAGAGATGCTATAGCATCTAGCAGATGAATACATGACGGGTGCTTGGTGCGTCCGTTTGCTATAGCATCGGACGCATGACTCGCCGCGCATTGATCACGGGGGCCAGTTCCGGCATCGGAACCGCCGCCGCTCTCGTCCTCGCCCGGGAGGGCACAGCCCTCTGGATCACGTATGCCGGGCGGGAGACCGAAGCGCTCCGCGTCGCCGAGGAGTGCCGTGCTGCCGGCTCACCCGAGGTGCATGTCTCGCGGCTCGACCTGCGTGAGCGCGAGTCGATCGACGCGCTCGTCGGCGAGATCACCGCAGCCTGGGGCTCCCTGCACGTGCTCGTCAACAACGGCGGCGTCTGCCCCTACACGCCCTACGACGACATCGACTTCGACGAATGGGACGTGGTCCTCGAGACCAACGCCCGTGGCACGTTCTTCCTGACGCGCGGCGCTCTCCCGCTGCTGCGGGCCGCCGAGGGCGACCGCTCCGTCATCAACATCGCTTCGATCGCGGGCCAGGTCGGAGCACTGCAGACCGGCATCCACTACGCCGCCAGCAAGGGTGCGATCCTCGCCATCACCCGCAGCTTCGCACGGCACCTCGCGGCGGAGGGCATCCGGGTGAACGCGGTCACCCCGGGTCCGGTCAAGAGCGCGATCACCGACCAGCTGCAGGGGGCGGGCCGCGAGAAGCTCGAAGCCGGCATCCCGCTCGGCGCTTTCGGTCAGCCGGAGGACGTCGCCTGGATCATCACCTCGCTCGCATCGGAGCGCGCCCGTTTCATCACCGGCGCGACCTACGACGTCAACGGAGGCGTTCGCATTGACTGATCGGACCGCCCTCGACCGTTCCGCCCTCGACACCGTGCAGGCGCAGCTCGATGCGTTCAACGCGCATGACCTCGACGCCTTCGTCGCGACCTACGCATCGGATGCCGTGATCACCGGCGTCGCTGCCGAACCCGTGGTCGGCACCGCCGCGATCCGCGCGTTCTACGAGCCTCGGCTGCAGAACCCTGAGCTCTCGTGCGTGATCGAGACGAGTGTGCTGTTCGGCACCCGCTGGGTCGTCGCGCAGGAGCAGGTCATCAACGCGGGCGTCGCGACCGAGACCATCGCGACCTTCGACGTGGTCGACGGACTGATCTCGCGCGCGTCCATGCTCAAGGCCTGAAGCCTG
>JAQZBG010000270.1 GCA_029239165.1 Microbacterium sp.
GAGAAGAGCGACGACAGCGATGGCACGCGGGAGACGGCGAGTCATGCGCCGATCGTAGCGAACGCGATCACACGCTGCGGCGGAGCTTCACCGTGAGCGAATCCGCCAGCACGGCGATGCGGTCGTCCGACGCCCAACGCTGGGCCAGCCGTGAGAGCACAGCATCCAGCACCTCACGCTCGAGTCCGTCGACGAGCTCCAGGATCACGATCAGCTCCGGACCTCGCAAGCGCGCGTCGGGGTCGCCGGACGCCACGGCCACGTCTATCACGGCCAGTTCGTGGGCCACACTGTCCTGCAGCGCGGTGTAGACCTCGGTGGAGAGGAAACTCGGCTCCCAGGCATGTTCCTGAGCGATGGCCCACACGGCCGGACGTCGGATGACGAACTCCGTCTCCGCCGTGGGGTCAAGGACGATGAGATCGGTGTCTTCGGCTGACGCCGCCAGCGCGGCCCGAAGCGCCTCCACCGGGATCGGACGCGCAGTGGGATCCCACTGCCGCATCGTGTCGACGGACGAGAACACCGGCTGCACGCGACGACCGTCCGGGGCGGCGACCGTGACGATCGACAACTCCTGTGTCTTGTCGACCGTGAGCCCGTTGGGCGCGATCCCTTCCTCGCCCTTCTCGGCGATGAGCGGGATCAGGACGCGGGCTGCGCGGAAGGCATCCACGACCTCGACCTGGCTGCCCTCACCCGCGCGGAACCGCCGGAGCGCAGCGAGCAGTGCCGGGTCAGCCGAACCGTCGTCCGCAGCGTGCGGATTCGACTCGAAACTGCGCCCCTCCCAGGGGACTCCGGCCGAATCGCCGTGGCCGTGCGGTTCCGGTCCGCAGGCGTGGGCGTCAGTCTCCTGCGACATCCAGTGCCTCAGCCAGTGTGAACGCACCGGCGTACAGGGCCTTGCCGACGATCGCGCCCTCGACGCCCAGTGGCACGAGGTCACGGAGCGCGGCGATGTCGTCGAGACTCGAGATCCCACCGGACGCGACGACGGGCTTCGGCGTCCTCGAGGTCACCTCGCGGAGGAGCTCGAGGTTCGGACCGCGGAGCGTCCCGTCCTTCGTGACGTCGGTCACCACGTACCGGCTGCAACCGGCATCTTCGAGACGGTCGAGGACCTCCCAGAGGTCTCCGCCCTCCTTGGTCCAGCCGCGTGCGGCGAGCGTGGTCCCCCGCACATCGAGACCGACCGCGATCGCCTCACCGTAGCGACCGATCACATCGGCAGCCCACTCGGGGTTCTCCAGTGCCGCCGTGCCGAGGTTGATCCGGGTGGCACCGCTCTCGAGCGCAGCCTCGAGGGTCGCGTCGTCACGGATACCGCCCGAGAGCTCGATGCTCACACCCTTGAACTGCTTGATGACCTTGCGCAGGATCGATGCGTTGCTGCCCCGACCGAACGCCGCATCGAGGTCGACGAGGTGGATCCACTTCGCGCCCTGCGCCGCCCACTCCCCTGCCGCGTCGAGCGGGTCGCCGTAGCTCGTCTCGGTACCGGCCTCGCCCTGGGTGAGGCGGACGGCCTTGCCGCCGGCGACATCGACCGCGGGAAGGAGCGTGAGCGAGGGGGACTGCGCGAAGTCGTTCATGGGGTCCTTGGCTTGGGAAGGTCTGCAGCCCGGAGCGGGCACGAGAACCGAGGTTAGTCCGCCGGAGGGCGGCTGACAAAACGGATGACGTCCACGGTGGGTGTCAGAGACTCCCGACCCAGTTGCGCAGCAGCTGAATGCCCGCTTCGCCCGACTTCTCCGGGTGGAACTGGGTCGCCGAGAGCGGACCGTTCTCGACGGCAGCGAGGAATGGATCGCCGTAGGTCGTCCACGTGAGCACGGGCTCGGGGAACGGCGGGATCACATCCAGCTCCCAGGACTGCGCGGCGTAGGAGTGCACGAAGTAGAAGCGCTCCCGCTCCAGCCCGCGGAAGAGGATGCTGTCGCCACCGGGCTCCACGGTGTTCCAGCCCATGTGGGGCAGCACGGGCGCGTTGAGCTCCGTGACCGCGCCGGGCCACTCGCCCAGCCCCGCGGTGTCGTGTCCTCGCTCGACGCCGTGCTCGAAGAGCACCTGCATGCCGACGCAGATCCCGAGCACCGGTCGTCCGCCCGCCAGACGACGGTCGATGATCTCATCGCCCCCGTGCGCGTGGAGCGCATCACGGACCGCCTGGAATGCGCCGACACCCGGCACCAGGAGACCATCTGCCTCCAGGGCGACCTTGCGATCACGCGTGAGCACGGCATCCGCGCCGGCGGCGGCCAGCGCCTTGACCGCCGAGTGGACGTTTCCCGACTCGTAGTCGAAGACGGCGACGCGGGGGCTCGCGCTCACAATGCGCCCTTCGTGGACGGGATCCCGTCGACCAGCGGGTCGAGGGCCTTGGCCTGCCGGAACGCGCGCGCGAACGCCTTGTACTCCGCCTCGGCGATGTGGTGCGGGTCGCGGCCGCCGAGCACACGCACGTGGACCGTCAGTGCGGCGTTGAAGGTGATGGCCTCGAACGAGTGACGCACGAGAGAGCCGGTGAAGTGTCCACCGATGAGGTGGTGCTCGAAGCCCACGGGCTCGCCGGTGTGCACGAGGTACGGACGCCCGGAGATGTCGACGACCGCCTGCGCGAGCGCCTCGTCGAGCGGTACCAGCGCATCGCCGTAACGGGAGATACCGGACTTGTCGCCCAGCGCCTCGAGGATCGCCTGTCCGAGCACGATCGACACATCTTCGACGGTGTGGTGCGCGTCGATGTCGGTATCGCCGGAGGCGCGAACGGTCAGGTCCGTCAGGGAGTGCTTCGCGAACGCGGTGAGCATGTGGTCGAAGAACGGGACCGATGTGTCGATGCGGCTCGCCCCGGTGCCGTCGAGGTTCAGCTCGAGTTCGACGGTGGACTCCGACGTGCTGCGCACGCGGCTCGCGGTGCGCGGGATCGGTGACGGGGTGCTCATGCTGCCGATCCTATCGAGGCAAGGGCATCCAGGAACGCGGTGGTCTCCGCCTCGGTGCCCGCGCTGACCCGGAGGTGACCGGGGATGCCGACGTCGCGCACCAGTACGCCACGATCGTAGAGCTGCTGCCATGTCGCACGCGGGTCGGCGACTCCGCCGAACAGGACGAAGTTCGACCAGGATTCGTGCGGCGCGTATCCGAGGGCCTCGAGGGTCGCGGTGATGCGCTCGCGCTGTTCCACGATCTCTTCGACCATCCCGAGCATGATGTCCGCGTTGCGCAGAGCCGCGACAGCAGCAGCCTGGGTGAGCGCGCTCAGGTGATACGGCAGGCGCACCAGACGCAGCGCATCGATGAAAGCCGGATCGGCCGCCAGATAACCGACCCGCGCACCCGCGAAGGCGAAGGCCTTGCTCATCGTGCGGGAGACGGCGAGGCGCGGACGCCCCTCGAGCAGTGTCAACGCGGACGGCGCGTCGTGCGGCGCGAACTCCTGGTACGCCTCATCGACGATGACGATGCCTCGGGCCGCTTCGTACACCGCTTCGACGACGTCGAGGCCGAGCGGAGTGCCGGTCGGGTTGTTCGGCGAGCAGAGGATGATCACGTCGGGATCTACGGCGCGCACCTGGTCGGCCGCTTCCTCAGGGGTGATCGTATAGTCGGGCTGTCTCGTCCCGGGCACCCATCGCGCCCCTGTGCCCTGCGCGATGAGCGGGTACATCGAGTAGGTGGGCGCGAAGCCGAAGGCTGTGCGTCCCGGACCGCCGAAGGCCTGCAGGATGTGCTGGAGCACTTCGTTCGAGCCGTTTCCCGCCCAGATCTGCTCCGGGACGAGGCCATGGCCCAGATAGTCCGCGAACGCCTCACGGAGCGTGGTGAACTCCCGATCCGGATACCGGTTCACGTCACGGATCGCCACCGCGATGTCGTCGAGGATGTCGCTTGCGACCGCGTCCGGGATGGGATGCGTGTTCTCATTCACATTGAGGGCGATCGGGAGCGGTGCCTGCGGAGCGCCGTACGGCGTCAGTCCACGAAGATCGTCACGCAGTGGGAGATCATTGAGGGAGATGGTCACCCTTCCCATGTTAAGCCGACCGTCGAGCGGATGACGAAACGTTGCCGCGCTCGGCTCAGTTTGCGAACTGCGCAGGGATCGCGAGCTCTTGGCCGATCTGCAGCTCGCCGCCGCGGAGCAGGTTCATCCGGCTGATCTCGCTGATCACGTCGCGCGGGTCGGACGACGGCGCGATCTGCGTCGCGATCGACCACAACGTGTCGCCGGGCATGACGGTCAGAGTCTCGACGCTTGCGGCAGCCGTGTCTGCGCCGGAGGCGATGGCGCTGCCTCCGCTGATCGCTGCGAAGGTGATGCCGAGGGCGAGCGGCACGGATGCGACCGCGAGCAGAACCCTGCGACCGCGACCGGTCAGCCGCAGTCGCGTGGCCGGGCGCGCCGGCGCCGAGATGACCGCTGCGGTGCTGAAGCTGATGCTGCTCATGTGGTGCTCCTTAGCCTGTCCCGGAGCGGTGAGCCCCGGGGGAAGTTGGCGTAGCGTTCGCATTCCCGTCTCGGCCGGGAGGCGTGAATGCGAAGCTACGTTCCGAAGATATCTTCGAGTTCGAACATCTGTCAAGTTGTCTTCGAAACCGGATGCACGATTCTGCCGACACGCTCGAACAGATCTTCCAGATCGGGCCGTTTCTCGGATACGGTTTCGATGAGAACACCACACCACGGG
>JAQZBG010000271.1 GCA_029239165.1 Microbacterium sp.
GGACTCCATCTGGCGCGTGCGCGGGTCGAGGTAGGCGTAGACGACATCCGCGAGGATGTTGGCCACGAGCACCGACAGCGTGATCACGAGGAACACGCCCTGCATGAGGGCGAAGTCCTTGGCGTTGGTCGCGTCGAGCAGCAGCTTGCCCACGCCCGGATAGCTGAACACCATCTCCATGACGATCGTGCCGCCGACGATGAAGCCGATCGACAGCGCGAAGCTCTGGATCTGCGGCAGCACCGCGTTGCGGGCGGCGTAGCCCCACAGCACCCGCTTGTTGGGCATGCCCTTGGCCTGAGCGACGGTGATGTAGTCGTCGTCGAGCACGGTCAGCATCATGTTGCGCATGCCGAGCACCCAGCCGCCGAGCGAGGCGACCACGATCGTCAGCGCCGGCAGCGTGCCGTGCATGATCACCTGGCCGATGAAATCGAAGCTCCATTCCGGCGACTGCCCCTTGTCGTAGGCGTGCGAGGACGGGAACCACTTGAGCGTCGAGGAGAAGATCGCGATCGCGATGAGCCCGAGCCAGAAGTACGGGATCGTGTTGAAGAACGTCGTCACGGGGATGATCGCGTCGAGCCTGCTGCCGCGCTTCCAGCCGACGACGGCGCCGGCGATCGTGCCGATCGCGAACGAGATGATCGTCGCGATGCCGACCAGTCCGAGCGTCCAGGGCAGGGCGGCGGCGAGCACTTCGGCCACCGGGCGCAGGCCGTGCAGGGTCGAGATGCCGAGGTCGCCGCGCAGCAGCATCCCCCAGTACTCGATGTACTGCTGCCAGATCGACTTGTCGGTGTCGATGCCGAGCAGGATGCGCAGGGCATCGGCCGCCTCGGGGCTCACATTTCGATTGCGCGCGAGATACGAGCTGACCGCGTCGCCCTTCATGAGCCGCGGAAGGAAGAAGTTGATCGTGATGGCCGCCCACAGGGTGAACAGGTAGAAGCCGGCGCGCCCGGCGAAGAAGCGCCACGGGACCTTCCTGCGCGTGCGCTCGGCGGTCGTCGCGGTGGTGCCGACCTCGAGCGCGTCACGAGCGACGAGGTCGTTGTCGTCGAGCTGGGGGAACGCGGTGCTCACAGTGCGCCTCCGTTCGAGGTGGCCGTCGCGAAGTGCTTGTCCGGATCGGGTGATGCGGCGCGCAGTTCGCGCGTGTAGGGGTCCTGCGGGTTGAGGATGACGTCGTCGGCGGGGCCGTACTCCACGACACGGCCCTGGTTGAGGACCATGATCTCGTCGCTGAAGTGGCGGGCGGTCGCCAGGTCGTGGGTGATGTAGAGCACGCCGAGCCCCTCTTCGCGCTGCAGGTCGGCGAGCAGGTTCAGCACGCCCAGACGGATGGACACGTCCAGCATCGACACCGGCTCGTCGGCGACCAGGAGCGAGGGGCGCGAGGCGAGGGCGCGGGCGATCGCGACGCGCTGCCGCTGTCCGCCGGAGAGCTCGTGCGGACGGCGGTCGATCACGGCGTCCGCATCCAGCCGCACGCGGTCGAGGAGTCGGCGCACCTCGTTCTCGGTCTCCTTCTTCGGCACGACGTCATCGAGGCGGATCGGGCGCTCCAGGTGGTACCGGATCGAGTGGTAGGGGTTGAGCGAGGCGAACGGGTCCTGGAACACCATGCGCAGCTGCTGCCGGTACTTCCGCAGCCCCTTGCCACGGCGAGGGATGGGCGTGCCGTCGAGCAGCACCTCTCCGCTGGTCGGGGTCTCGAGCTGGGTGAGGATCTTCGCGATCGTGGACTTTCCGCTGCCGGATTGTCCGACCAGCCCGATCGTCTGGCCCGAGGTGAGGGTGAAGCTCACATCGTCGAGGGCCTTGATCTGTCCGGCGCCGCGGACGTTGTACGCCTTGGTGACGTGTCGGAATTCGAGGGTGGTCATCGCACCAGCACCCCTCTCTCCCCGGTGAGTCGGGGGAAGGAAGACAGCAGCGTCTTCGTGTACTCGTGCTCGGGGTCGGTCCAGATGCGCTCGGCGGTCGCGAGCTCGATGATCTCGCCCTCGCGCATGATCGCGATCCGATCGCTGATCTCGAGCAGCAGCGGCAGGTCGTGGGTGATGAAGATCACCGAGAAGCCGAACTCGTGCCGCAGCTGCGAGATCTGCTTGAGGATCTCGCGCTGCACCAGCACGTCGAGGGCGGTGGTCGGCTCGTCCATCACCATGAGCTGGGGACGCAGGGCGAGGGCCATCGCGATCATGACGCGCTGGCGCATGCCGCCGGACAGCTCGTGCGGGAAGGACCGGATGCGCTGGCGCCCCACCTTCACGATCTCCAGCAGCTCCTCGGCCTCGGCCCTGCGCTGCTTGCGGTTCATGTCCGGCCGATGGATCTCGAACACGTCCTCCAGCTGAGAGCCGATCGTCGCGACCGGGTTGAGGGCGTTCATCGCCCCCTGGAACACCATCGACACCTTGTCCCAGCGGAACCGCTGCATGGCGTCCACGTCGAGGGCGTTGATGTCGATGTCGACACCGGTCGCATCGTGGAAGGTCACGCTGCCGCTGGTGATGACGGCCGGGGCGCGCAGCAGGCGCTGCACCCCGTAGGCGAGCGTGGTCTTGCCGCATCCGCTCTCACCGGCGAGTCCGAGGATCTCGCCGCGCTGCAGTTCGAGGGTCACGTTCTTCACCGCCTCGACGGGCGGGTCGACGTCGTACACGACCGAGAAGTCGCGCACGCTGAGCAGGGGGTCTGGCATGGGGATGTCCTTCGTCGACCTGGTCGGGGAGCCCGCGCCGCTGCGGGCCGCGGGCTCCCCGGCAGGATGGTGCTTACTCGGCGGGCTTCAGCTTCGTGAGGATCTGCACGATGTTCTGCTGCGTCGGGTCGGCGGAGGCATACGGGTCCTCCTCCGACGGCCAGCCCACGTAGTTGCGGGTGTTGAACTCGCCCAGCAGCGGGTGCGCGCCCAGCGGGATGGCCGGCACCTGCTCGGAGAAGATCGTCTGCAGCGTGTCGAGTGCCGCGGTGCGCTCCTCATCCGACGAGGCGTTGGCGTAGGTGTTGAGCGCCGCCGTGGCCTCCGGGTCCTCGAAGCGGCCGAAGTTGAAGCCGGCCTTGCCGTCCGAGATCCACCGCGGGTCCATGGTCGACGTGTACAGGCCGTATGCCGTGCCGCTGTCCTCGAGCCAGTGGATGATCGCAGAGAAGGTGCCGTTGTCGCGCGGGTCCGCCCAACCGCCCCAGTCGGGCATGTCGATCTTGACCTCGGCACCGATCGACTCGGACACGTCTTCGGCGATCAGCTCCTGCGCCGTGTTCCAGTCGCTCCATCCGGAGGGGACCGAGAGGGTGAACGAGACGGGTGCGCCGTCGGGGTCGATCAGCGCGTCATCCTTCCAGGTGTAACCGGCGGTCTCGAGCAGGTCTCGGGCCTTCTCGGCGTCGACCGAGTAGTCCACGTCCTTGAACTGCGGCTGGATCTCGTCCTCGAGGATCGATGACAACCCGGTGACCGACCAGACGGCCTCGCTGGCGCCCTCGCGGGCGATGTCGACGTAGGCGTCGCGGTCGATCACCCAGGCGAGCGCCTGACGGAAGGCCGGGTCGTCGAACGGCTTCTGCTGCAGGTTCATGAAGAGTGTCGCCGAGCCGGTGGTGGGAGCTGCCCAGAACTTGTTGTGCTCGGGGTCGACCGACAGGAACTGCTCCTCGATCTGCGGGATGAACGCCTGCGCCCAGTCGGCGTCGCCGTTGGCGAGCGCGGTGGTCAGCGCGGTGTTGTCGCCGTAGGAGACGTAGTGCAGCTGCGGCACCGAGAGGTCGCCGCCCCAGTAGTCCTCGCGGGCGTCGAGGGTGACCGACTCGGTCGACCAGTTCGACAGGACGTAGGGACCGGTGCCGACGAGGTCGTCGCCCTTGACGGGGTTCGTGGCCGGGTCGTCGAGGTTCTCCCAGATGTGCTTCGGCACGATCGGCACGTGCAGGGCGCGGGCCTGGTTGACGTACTTCGACGCGGCGAACGTCAGCACGACCGTGTCGCCTTCGGCCACGGCGCTGTCGAGTTGGAGGCCGGCCGTGTCGAGCGCGGGCGTGGAGGCGAGCTCGTAGGAGTAGACGATGTCGTCGGCGGTGAAGGGCTCGCCGTCGCTCCAGGTGACGTCCTTGCGCGGCACGACCGTGAGGACGGTGTAGTCGTCGTTCCACTCGAGGCTCTCGGCGAGCCAGGGGGTGACGCCGCGGTCGCCGGTCTGGTTCACGAGGGCGAGCGTCTCGAAGATCACCTTGCCGTAGCCGTACTTCGAGGCGGACGAGTCGCCGACGAACGGGTTGTTGGATTCGGTGGTGATCGCGCCGTCGGGCTTCGCGATCGTGAGGGCGGCGCCACCGGCGGCACTGCCGGAGTCGTCGTTCCCTCCTGCGGAGCATCCGGCGAGGGCCGAGATACCGAGGGCGGTGATCGCGGTCGCCGCGATCAGAGACTTTCTGAGCTTCATTGCTTCTCCTTGGGCACGGTCGTTGTGCTGCGTCACCGGAGGATGGGGGTCCGCCGGCCGTCGTGATTTGCTTACTGTCGAGAAAGTAAGCTTCCGTGAGGTTACCGAGGAGTAAGTTGGATCGCAAGCACGGCGTGCGAGAGAGAGGAAGCCGCAGTGGCAGACAGCGACCAGACAGTCCGCGTGCGCCCGGCGACCCTCGCGAAACGCGAGCAGATCCTCAAGGCGGCCGTGGAGATCTTCGGGCGACCAGGCCGATGTGGCCGAGCTCGCCGAGAAGCACATCCCCGGCGGTCCCGAGCTCTTCCTGCACCTCGTGCGCACGGCCTACGCCAACGAGCGCCGCCCCGGCATCGTGCAGGCGTACACCGTCCTCTCTTCGGAGTCCGTGACCGACGACCACCCCGGCCGGGAGTACTTCGAGGACCGGTACACGACGCTGCGGCGCGAGGTCACTGCCGCCTTCCACGAGCTGTGCACCCAGGAGGGCGTGCGCGACCCGGACACGATCGCCGACGCGGCGGCCGCGATCCTCGCCGTGATGGACGGGCTGCAGCTGCAGTGGCTCCTGCACCCCGGGACCGTCGAACTGGGCGGGGCGAGCGAGTTCGCGATCCGGGCGATCGTGAACGCGGTCCTGCATCCCGGTCCGGAGCTGTCGACCTACACCCGCTCGTCCTGACAGCGTCCCTCGGCACGGCCCGAATGCCCGGCTAGGCTCGGGCCATGACGATCGACCTCGAAGCGCTGTACATCGACCTGCATCAGCATCCGGAGCTCTCGTTCCAGGAGACACGCACCGCGGGCATCGCCGCCCAGCATCTGCGCGACCTCGGGCTCGAGGTCGAGGAGGGCGTGGGCGTCACGGGCGTCATCGGCGTGCTGCGCAACGGCGAGGGACCGGTCGTGTGGGTGCGGGCCGACATGGACGCGCTGCCGGTCGAGGAGCAGACGGGGCTCGCCTACGCGAGCACCGCGCACGGCGTCGACCCGGCGGGGACGACGGTTCCCGTCATGCATGCCTGCGGCCACGACATGCACGTCACCGCCATGATCGGCGCGGTCGAGAAGCTCGTCACCGAACGCGACCAGTGGTCCGGCACCCTCGTCGTGGTGATCCAGCCCGCCGAGGAGTACGGCGCCGGTGCGCGCGCGATGCTCGACGCCGGCATCCTCGACCGCTACCCGAAGCCCGACATCGTGCTCGGACAGCACGTCACCCCGCTGCCCGCCGGCATCATCGGCGTGCGGAGCGGCACCCAGATGGCGGCGTCCGACGGCCTGACCGTGACCCTGCACGGGCGCGGCGGCCACGGCTCCCGCCCGCACGCCACGATCGACCCGGTCGTGATGGCCGCGGCGACCGTGATGCGCTTGCAGACGATCACCTCGCGCGAGGTCGACCCGCAGGGCGTCGCGGTGGTGACGGTCGGCTCGATCCATGCCGGCCTCAAGAACAACATCATCCCGGCGGAGGCGAAGCTCGAGCTGAGCCTGCGTTACCCGAATGAGGAGACCCGCGAGGCCGTACTCGCGAGTGTCGAGCGCATCGTGCGGGCCGAGGCCACTGCCTCCGGCGCGGAGCGCGAGCCCGAGATCCGCACCGACCACACGCTTCCGGCCACGATCAACGACGAGGATGCGACCGCCCGGGTGACGGCGGCCCTGCAGCGCGCGCTGGGCGAGGCATCCGTCATCGACCCCGGCATGTTCACCGGCAGCGAAGACGTCTCGTGGTTCGCGCGGGATGCCGGAGCGCCGTTGGTGTTCTGGTTCTGGGGCGGCATCGACCCCGTCCGCTTCGCCGAAGCCCGCGCGGCCGGGCGCCTCGAGAAGGACATCCCGACCAACCACTCCCCGTTCTTCGCCCCGGAGATCCACCCGACCATCGAGGTCGGCGTCACGGCGCTGTCGGCCGCGGCCCGGGAGTTCCTCGGCTAGACCCGCGGGCTCTGCGGCGCTCCCGGCTCGCACTCCCGTCGGAGACACGCGCTTCCGTCGGCCGTTCTGCCACCAGATGGCCGACGGAGTGCGGATCTCCGCGGCCGACGCGGAGCCTGGATCGGCGCGCGAGCGCGTGTCCCCCGAATGGCCGATAGCGCGGGCGTCGGATGTCCGCCATGATGACCACATGGTTCCTCGGAAGGGCTCTGCCTCGAGGTCGGAGCGGACTTTCATGGAGGTACCTCGTGCTCATGCCGTACACCCTCGGTGACGGGCCCTGTCGTTGACGGCGCCGGGCCAACCCGCGGACGAGCTGTCCGACTTCGCGGACTTGATGACCCACGAGCAGGTTTTCGCCTCCCCTCGTGATCTCGATCCGGAGGTCCGCAGACGACGCAGACGCCGAGGGCTCATCATCACCGCCGTCATTGTCGTCCTGCTGTTGGCCGCGTGCGGCGGATACATCGCGTGGGCTCTTTCCGCACCGGTGAAGTCGCCGGCGGTGACGACGCAGATACCGCAGGTTCCGGTCGGCGGTGGTGCGGCCATCGCGGCTGTTCCCGCGGCTGCCTCGGCGATCAGCATCTCCGGCGCGGACGCGTATCTGGGCGAGGGCGCG
The DNA here is from genome assembly GCA_029239165.1 of Microbacterium sp. Lineage (GTDB taxonomy): Bacteria > Actinomycetota > Actinomycetes > Actinomycetales > Microbacteriaceae > Microbacterium. Next base: position 7,012 of record JAQZBG010000271.1, read on the forward strand.
AGCGGGATCTGGACGTCGAGCGGGACCGGTGATCCGCTCCCCATCGCGAGCATCACCAAGCTCATCACCGCCCTGGTCATCCTCGATGCCGTCCCGCTCGCCTCCGCCGACGACCCCGGACCGACGATCACCTTCAGCGAGTCCGACCACGACCTCTACGACCGGTACTACGTGCTGGGCGCGACCATCGCTCCCATGCCCGCAGGCACCTCGATGTCGCTGCACGATGCCCTGGCCGCCATGCTGATCCCTTCGGCGAGCAACTACGCCGAGGCGCTTTCCTCCCGGATCTTCGGATCGCAGGACGCGTTCCTCGGCGCGACGCGCGACTGGCTCTCCGCCCACGGCTTGAAGGGCACCACGGTCACGGAGCCCACCGGCATCAGCCCGCGCAACGTGAGCACGCCGGCCGACCTGCTGACCATCGGGAAGCTGGCCGCAGCGAATCCGGCGATCGCCCAGATCGTTGCGACCCCGTCCATCTCACTCCCCGGCGCCGGCCAGCTGTACAACACCAACGGTCTGCTCGGCACCAGCGGCATCACCGGCTTGAAGACCGGCACGCTGGGCCAGGGCACCTACAGCCTGCTGTACACCGCGACGCTCACCGTCGGCACCGACGAACCGCTCGCGGTGACCGGCGTCGTCCTCGGAGGGCCGACGCGCGAGTCCGTGAGCGGCAGCGTGGTCGCCACCCTGGACAGCATCCGCGCCGGCTTCCATGAGGTGCCCGTCGCGACATCCGGTCAAGAGGTCGGCACGATCACGACACCCTGGGGGTCCACCGCGCAGCTGGTCATCGGCGAGGATGCGACGATCTTCACGTGGTCGGACACCCCGATCGTCGCGACGATGGACATCGAGACGCCGCCGACCTATCGGGACGGGACGGTCGTGGGGAGCGTCACCTGGACGGCAGGGCCGAACACCGTGACCGCCCCGGTCGTGATCACGGGGAGCATCGACCCGCCGACCGAGTGGTGGCGGCTCACCCACCCGTCCGAGCTCGGCTGAGCGACGCGGCACCGCAGGCGTCAGACCCGATCGGCCGAGGGCGGGCGCCATCCGCCCTCTTCGCGGAGGCCGCCCGCGATGCGCCGGGAGATCTCCCGCAGCTGCCGACGTTGTGCGGCCGTGAGCCTGTCGAGCACGAGTTCACGCACGAGTTCCGCATGACCGGGGGCCGCCTCGTCGACCTTGGCGCGACCGCTCTCGGTGATGAGGGCCAGAGTGAATCGCCCGTCGGCCGGGTCGGGGGTGCGACGCATCCATCCCTTCGCCTCGAGGCGCGTCGCCGCGCGGGACAGCCGAGACAGCGTGCTGTTCGCGTACGACGACAGCACACTCATCCGCAGCCGCCCCTCGTCGGCATGCGCGAGCGCATAGAGCACGCCGTACTCGAAGTGGGTGACCTGCGCGTCGCGCTGGAGCTGGGCGTCGAGCGCCGCGGGCAACCACTCGAGCACCGTCGCGACTGCCGACCAGGTCTCGAG
>JAQZBG010000272.1 GCA_029239165.1 Microbacterium sp.
ACGCCGAACACGGCCAGCTGCACGCCGATGAAGGCGAACGCCATGCCGACGGGCAGGAACAGGAAGAGGGGGGTCAGGTAGAGCGAGAAGCGCAGGGCGATCAGCGACAGCTCGATCCAGCGGCCCTTGACCTCGCCGCGCGAGAAGAGGTGCTTGAGGCCCAGGGCGTGCAGGTTCAGCCCTTCGAGGGTGAGCAGGGGGAAGAAGAGCCACCCCTGCTTGCGCGTGATGAAGGCGCCGAGGCGACCCACCTTCGCGGCATCCTCTTCGAGGAATCTGATCGTGTCGACCTCGATGTCGGGGTCCTTGCCGACGCGGTTGGGGTTGGCGTGGTGGCGGTTGTGCTTGTTGTTCCACCACGACAGGCTGATGCCCACGATGCCGGCCGCGAGGATGCGCCCGAGGCGGTCGTTGGCCGGCCCCGAGACGAGGATCTGGCGGTGCGCCGCCTCGTGGGCCAGGAACGCCACCTGCGTGAAGATGATGCCGAGCGCACCCGCGATCAGCAGCTGGTACCAGGTGTCGCCGAGCAGGATGAAGCCGGTGATCGCGCCGCCGAAGGCGAGCACGAGCGCGCCGCCGACGAGGGCGTAGAACCAGCGCGCACGCGCCAGGAGCCCGGTCTCGCGGACGACCTGCGACACCTCGGTGTAGGCGCGCGCGACAGGCGGGAAGGTGTCGGTTCCGGCGTACGTCTGGCGGACGGGACCCAGGCGGCCCTCCGATGCGACTGCGGTGACGGTGGCGATGATCACACCTGCTTCGGTTCGGATGCCGGCCACCTGGCCGACGCGGAGCCACAGGCGGATGCCGATCGCTGTGGCTCACACTACGCGGGTGCATATTGCCGAAACGGAATGGGGTGGCGATCTCCAGCATGTTCCGAGGTCACGGTCAGGCGAAGCCCCTTGACAATCGGCGGCAGGGCCCCGGCCGACCCGGCTCGTCGTCGCGGGCAAGGGCGTCGTGGGGGAGGATGTGCGCATGCTGACCGTCCGCGTCACCGCTCCCCACGACCTCGCGCGCGAGGTGTGCGACCGGCTCCGGAAAGACCCCACCGTCTGCGACCTGGTCTACGTTCCGGGCGTGGCCCAGGACGGCGCCGGCGATCTCGTCCACTTCGAGCTCGCCCGCGAGAACGCGAACAACGTCATGCGCATGCTCCATGACGCCGGTGTCGCCACGCACGGATCGATCGTGGTGAGCGACCCGATCGCCGTGATGTCGCACGGGGCGGCCGCGGCCGAGCGCGCCGCGCCGGGGCACCCCGCCGACGGCGTGCTGTGGGCCCAGCTGGCCGACCGGTCCCGCGAGGACGCTCGCCCGTCATGGAGCTTCTTCGCGTTCCTGGTGCTCGCCACCCTCATCGCTGGCATCGGCCGGCTGCTGGATCAGCCGATCCTCGTCATCGGGGCGATGGTGGTCGGCCCCGAGTTCGCCCCGCTCGCCGCCATCTGCTACGCCGTCGTGCGGCGCAAGCGCGGCATTGCCGGCATCGCTTCGCTGACCCTGTTCGGCGGGTTCGCGCTGAGCGCCGTGATCGCATGGATCGTCTGGTCCGTCGTCTATGCGCTCGGATTCATCACCTACGAGCAGGCGACGTCCGGCCCGCTGACTGAGTTCATCATCACTCCGGACGGATGGTCGTTCGTCATCGCGCTGCTCGCCGGCATCGCGGGGGTGCTCTCGCTCACGACGCCGAAGTCATCGGCGCTGGTCGGTGTCTTCATCTCGATCACCACGGTCCCGGCGGTCGGCACGCTCGGGCTGACGCTCGCGGTCGGGGCGTGGGACGACGCCCGCAGCGCGCTGGTGCAGCTCTCGCTGAACCTCGCGGGCCTGTTCATCGCCGGCATCGTGACGCTGTTCATGCAGCTCACGTTCGAGCGTCGCATCGCGCTCAGGCTCGAGGCCCGGCGGGCACGGCGCGCCACGCGCGCGGCGTGAGGAGCGGCGTCAGGCGGCCGTGTCCGCGAGCAGGCGGTACCCCATGCCCGACTCGGTCAGCAGGTGCGCGGGGCGGCCCGGATCGTCCTCGAGCTTCTTGCGCAGCTGCGACATGTACAGCCGCAGGTAGCCGGTGTCGGCGACCTGCTCGGTGCCCCAGATGTCTTTCAGCAGCGTCTGCCTCGTGACGAGCGAACCGGGGTTGCGCGCGAGGAACTCGAGGATGCGCCACTCCGTCGGGGTGAGGTGCACGCGCTCGCCGGTGCGCGTCACGGTCTTCGTCGAGAGATCGACGACGACGTCGCCGAACGTCACCACGGGTGTCCCGGATGCCGCGCCGCCGCGTCGCGACAGCGCACGCAGCCGGGCGAGCAGCTCGTCGATCTGGAACGGCTTCGTGACGTAGTCATCGGCGCCGGCATCCAGCGCCTCGACCTTGTCGCCCGAGCCGGTGCGGCCCGACACCACGATGATGGGGGCCGTGGTCCAGCCGCGCAGCGCCTCGATCACCTGGACGCCGTCCAGGCGCGGCATCCCGAGGTCCACCATGACGATGTCGGGATGCTCCTTCGCCGCGAGGGCCACAGCTGCGGCGCCGTCCGGGGCGGCGACCACCTCGTAGCCGTGAGCGGCCAGGGTGATGCGCAGCGCCCGGACCAGCTGGGGATCGTCGTCGGCGATCAGGACCTTCACGAGCGCGGTCTCCGTTCGTCGGCCGCGACGGTCTCCGCGACCGGCAGCGCGATGACCATCGTCAGGCCCCCTCCCGGTGTGTCTTCGGGGGCGAGCGTACCGCCCATGCCCTCGGTGAACCCCTTCGACAGCGCGAGCCCCAGCCCGAGGCCCGCCGTGTTGTCGGTGTCGCCGAGCCGCTGGAACGGTGTGAACATGTCGTCGCGACGCTCGCGCGAGACGCCCGTGCCGTGGTCGACGACGCGGATCTCGGCGGTGTGGCCGAGGCGGCTCGTCGCCACCCGCACCCGGGCGCCGGGAGGCGAGTGCCGCGCCGCGTTCGCCAGCACGTTCACGAGCACGCGCTGCAGCAGCACCGGATCGGCCTGCACGAGCGGCAGGTCCGGGTCGAGCGCGAGCTCGAGCCGGTCGGGGCCGACTCCCAGCTCGTCGAGTGCGGCGAGCACCACACCTGCGCTGTCGACCGGCTGCAACGACACCGCGAGCACGCCCGCCTGCACGCGGCTGACGTCGAGCAGGTCGGTGACGAGGGCAGACAGGGTCGTGAGCGACTCGTCGGCGGTCGCGACGAGCTCGGCGCGATCGTCGGGCGAGAGATTCGGCCCCGCGGCGCGCAGCCCGCCGACCGCGGCGACCGCCGCCGCGAGCGGGCGGCGCAGGTCGTGGCTCACCGCCGACAGGAGGGCGGTGCGCACCTGGTCGGTCTCGGCGAGGACGCCCGCCGTCCGCGCCGTCGCCGTGAGGTCGGTGTGCTCGAGCGCCGCCGACAGCTGCGCCGCCACGGCGTCGATGAGGCGGCGCTCCGACGCGTCGAGCACGTGCCCGTGCAACTCGAGCATCGCCGGCGGACCGCCGTTGCGGCGGCTGACGGTGACGGTGTCGTACCGTCCGTCGCGCACCGGCTCGCCGTCGGTCGCGAGCACCGAGCCGTCGGCATCGACGAGCCGGACGCCGGCGAGGCCGATCGACTCGCGGGTGCGGGCGATCAGGGCCGGCACCGCGGAATCCCCGCGCAGCACGCTGCCGGCGACGGTGGCAAGCAGCTCGGCCTCCGCCTCCGCCCGTCGTGCCGCGCGGGCCGCCCGGGCCGCGCGGTCGACGATGAAGCTCACGAGCACCGCGATGACGACGTAGAGGATCAGCGCCCACACGTTGCGCGGATCCGCGATCGACACCGTGTAGTACGGCTGGACGAAGAGGTAGTTGAGGGTGAGCCCCGACATCACGGCGGCGAAGACCGCGGGCCAGATGCCGCCGACGAGGGCGACCAGCACGACGAGCAGCTGGTATGCGAGCACGTCGCTCGTGATGGTCTCCTCGCTGCGGATGGAGACGAGAAGCCAGGTCAGCAGCGGGCCGCCGAGGAGGGCGAGCGCGAAGCCGAGCACGCGGCGCCTGATGCTCAGCGCGCCGCCGGTGACACGCGGCAGCGGGAAGCGGTCGCCGGCCGCGCCGTGCGTCACGATGTGCACGTCGATGTCGCCCGACTCTCGGATGACCGTCGCTCCGATTCCCGGTCCGCTGAGGGCCGTCGCGAGGCGCCCGCGCCGGCTCACGCCGACCACGAGCTGCGTGGCGTCGACGGAGCGTGCGAACTCGACGAGCGCGCGGGGGATGTCGTCCCCGACGACCTGGTGGTACGTGCCTCCGAGCGACTCCACGAGCGCGCGCTGCGCCGCGAGGGCGCCGGGCTCGGCGGAACGCAGGCCCTCCTGACTCGAGACATGCACCGCGAGGAGCTCGCCGCCCGCCGACCGCGCGGCTATGCGCGCGCCGCGCCGCAGCAGCGTCTCCCCCTCCGACCCGCCGGGAAGGGCGATGACGACCCGTTCCCGCGCCTGCCACGTACCCTCGATGCCGTGCTCGGCGCGGTAGGACTTCAGCGCGCTGTCGACCTCGTCGGCGAGCCACAGCAGGGCGAGCTCTCGCAGCGCCGTGAGGTTGCCCAGCCGGAAGTAGTTCGACAGGGCGGCGTCGATCCGCTCCGCCGGGTACACCATCCCCGCTGAGAGGCGGTCGCGCAGCGACTGCGGCGACAGGTCGA
>JAQZBG010000273.1 GCA_029239165.1 Microbacterium sp.
CTGCGTTGCGGGCCGAGCGGAAGCACGGTGTCGCCGAGATCGAGGATGCGGTAGCGGCCGCAGTCGATGACCTCGTCGGGGACGGCAGGAGCGGGCAGGCTCCAGGGGACCGTCTGCGCATCCTCCACGAGGAAGGTCACTCCGCCGACGTCGAAATCGTGACGGTCGACCAACCAGGCGTAGCCGCGCAGCTCGTGATCGACCTGGACGAGCTGCGCCGGGTCGTCGAGGTGCAGCTTCGGCAGGCGGACGGTCCAGAACTGGCCGGCACCGGTCCGACCCGACTCGTCGACCCACTCGGTCACGCACAGGAGGTCGGTGTCGGCGACCTCCGCCGACACAGCGAGGCGAGGGATGCTCAGGATGCCGCCGATCGCGAGCAGCGCCGCGGCGATTCCGGCGACGAGTGAACGAAGGCGCAGCGGTATCCGCACCGTGCCCGGCACCGCGACCAGGGCGAGCACGGGAGCGAACATGACGGGCTGCAGGTACCGGGCCGCGTGGGTGCCGAGTGCGATCGCACCGATGACGACGACGACGGGCATGATCCAGGCGATGGCGGCGACGAAGCGCGATCCCTCGCCCGCGGCTCGGGCCGTGCGGACCATCGCGAGGACGAGGAGAGCCAGCACGATCAGAGTGCCGAGGACGCCCCCAGGGGTGGACAGGCGGTCCGTCGTGAGCCCGGCGTAGTAGGCGAGCGACTCCACCCATCGCTCGGGTTGCACGTAACCGGCACCCGTGTTGGCGATCCATGCCTGAAGAGGAATGCGTCCCAGGATGCCGAGAGCCGTGCCGGCCAGAAGCGTGAGGAGCAGCACCCCCAGGCGCAGCCGTCGTCGCGATCGGATGACCAGGAGCGCGAGCATCAGGGCGATCGGCACGGTCGCCCACGCCGCATACAGGGGGTTCGAGAGCGTCGAGATCGCCGCGGTCGCACCGAGTGCGACGAGAAGGCCGACGCCGACCGACTCCCGGTCGATCACCCGGCGCACCAGACCGACGGAGAGGACGACGGCGACCACCGTCCCCGCGTAGTAGGTCGTCGTGAGCTGCAAGGACGCGAGCTCGAGGGCATCGCGCGACGCCGACGTCTCGGTCATCGCGATGACGCAGAACACCGCGAGCCCGATGAGCGCCCAGGCGACGGGCGCGCCGCCTTCCCTCCGCCGGCCCGCGACGAGCCGAAGAGCTCCGTACAGGGCGAGCATGTTGATCACGGCATGTACCGCGAGCAGGCCGTTCACATCGAGCGCGAGCATCAGGTCGAGCCCGGCGAACACCGCGGTCTCGGGGAGGAACAGCACGCTCGACATCGCCCAGTCCATCGGTTCCCCGGACAGGGCCGAGCGAGCGAACATCGCCACGACCAGGGAATCTGCGTCACGGAACAGCAGGTGTGAGCGCGCCGACGAGGCCACCTGTGCCGTGGTGATGAGCGCGATCGCCAGGGCGCCGAACCACCCGGCCAGCTCTCGTACCCAGACCCGCCGCATGCGACCACTCTGACACGATCACGCGAACCGGGGACCGGGCGGCCTCTTCGCCCGGGTAAACTGACGGTGACACCCCCCGCCTGGCCGCAAGGCCGACGACCCCCGAGGGAGCCGCGTATATGCTGACGCTCCTCGCCGTGTTCCTGCTCGGGTCGCTGTTGATGCCCGTTCTGGTGCGCTGGCTCGGAGCTCAGGCTTTCGCCATCGCCGCCCTCGTCCCCGCAGCGGCCTTCGTGCACGCGCTCGTCATGACGCCCCAGGTGCTCGACGGCCCGGTGCCCTACGAGTCTGTCGAGTGGATCCCGCAGCTCGGTCTGAACCTGTCCATGAACATGGATGTGCTCGGCTGGGTGCTCACACTGATCGTCACGGGCGTCGGCGCCCTGGTCCTCCTCTACTGCCGCTGGTACTTCTACGAGGACTCGGCCGGTGTCGGGCAGTTCGCGGGGGTCCTCCTCGGTTTCGCCGGCGCGATGTACGGCCTCGTGCTGACGGACGACCTCGTCATCCTGGTCATGTTCTGGGAGGTGACGAGCATCCTCTCGTACCTCCTCATCGGCCATTACCGTCGCCGCGCGGCCAGCCGACGTGCGGCACTGCAGGCCCTGCTCGTGACCACCCTCGGCGGACTCGTGATGTTCGTCGGCGTGGTGGTCCTCGTCGTCGACAGCGGCACATCGAGCATCCGGGAGATCCTCGAGATCGCCCCGACCGGCCCCGCGGTGGACGCCGCGATCGTCATGCTCCTGATCGGGGCGATCAGCAAGTCGGCGCTGTTCCCCTTCCATTTCTGGCTCCCCGGAGCGATGGCGGCACCCACCCCGGTCAGCGCGTACCTGCACGCGGCCGCGATGGTGAAGGCGGGCATCTATCTGATCGCCCGGTTCGCGCCGATCTTCGCGTTCAGCGCACCCTGGCGCCCGATCGTGATCACCCTCGGCATCCTCACGATGCTGATCGGCGGCATCCAGGCGCTGCGCGAGACCGACCTCAAGCGCATCCTCGCGTTCGGCACGGTCAGCCAGCTCGGGTTCTTCGCCGTCGTCGTCGGCTACGGCACGCAGGCGGCGGCGCTGGCCGGACTCGCGCTGGTGATCGGGCACGCCCTGTTCAAGTCGGCCCTCTTCCTGATCGTCGGTGTCATCGACCGCCAGTTGTCGACCCGTGACATCACCGAACTCTCCGGCGTCGGGCGGCAGGCGCCGGTCATGGCGACGGCGGCATTCATCTCGGTGGCGTCGATGGCCGGCATCGCTCCGACCATCGGCTTCGTCGCCAAGGAGTCCACGCTCACGGCTCTGCTCGACGACGCCGTGGGCGGTTCGGCCTGGGGCCTGGTCGCGCTCATCGGCGTGGTTCTCGGATCCATGCTCACCGCGGCATATGGTGCGCGCTTCCTCTGGGGCGCCTTCTGGAAGAAGCGCGACGATCAGGGGCAGCTGCCCGACACCGCCTGGCCCGACCCGCCGGTCGGGTTCCTCTCGGCGCCGATCATCCTCGCCGGCGTCACCCTCGCCGCAGGCATCGGCGCTCCCGCGCTCGACGTGGCCCTGCAGGGGTATGCCGTCACAGCCACCCCCGGGCTCGACCACGCGGGCGAAGCCGTCGAGGGTCCGGGCCACCTCGCGCTGTGGCACGGCCTCGAGCCCGCACTGGGCATCTCGATCGTGTCGATCCTCCTCGGAATCGGGCTCTTCCTGCTCACCCGCAGGACCGGCTGGGACCGCAGACCCCGCATCCTGCGCTTCACCGCTGCCGACGCCTACTACCTCGTCATGCGCGGCATCGACCGGCTCTCCGTGCTCAGCACCACTCTCACGCAGCGAGGTTCGCTGCCCGTCTACGTGGGCACGATCTTCGTGGTCTTCGTCGCCGCCGAGGTCACGGCGCTCATCGCCAGCGACATCGACCGCTACAACCTGTCCGCCTGGCACACTCCGGCGCAGATCGTCGTCGCCCCGATCATGGCGGTCGCCGGTGTCTTCGCGGTGCGTGCCCAGAAGCGCTACACGGGTGTCGTCCTCGTCTCGGTCACGGGGCTCGGGATGGTCGTCCTGTTCGCGACGAGCGGCGCACCCGACCTGGCGCTGACGCAGATCCTCGTCGAGACGGTCACCATGGTCACGTTCGCCCTGGTGCTCCGCCGGCTGCCCGCACGGATGGGCGAGCACAACGCCTCCGTCGGCCGCATCCCCCGAGCGCTCCTCGCGATCGGCGTCGGCGTCACCATGGCGTTCGTCGCGGTGGTCGCCACGCAGTCCCGCGTCGCCGATCCGATCTCCGAGGTGTTCCCTCAGATCGCGTACGAGATCGGCCACGGCAAGAACGTCGTCAACGTGGCCCTGGTCGACCTGCGTGGCTGGGACACGATGGGCGAACTCTCGGTGCTCGTCCTCGCCGCGACCGGCGTGGCCTCGCTGGTGTTCGTGACCCATCGCGCCGACCTGCTCGCCGCGACCAAGAACCTGCCCAAGGCGACGCGCAAGGCCGCGCGCAGCCGCCCGCTCGTCGAGACGACGGAGGGAATCCGGTTCCAGAACTCCGAGAACGAGAGCAGCCCGCGGGCGTGGCTCGTCGGCGGGCAGAAGATGAAGCCGGAGAACAGGTCGATCCTGCTCGAGGTGATCGTCCGCATCCTCTTCCACACGATCATCGTGGTGTCCATCTTCCTGCTGTTCGCCGGTCACAACCTGCCGGGCGGCGGTTTCGCCGGCGGGCTCGTCGCCGGTATGGCGCTGGTCATGCGCTACATCGCCGGTGGACGCTGGGAGCTCGGAGCCGCAGCGCCGACGGATGCCGGCCAGCTCCTCGGCACCGGCCTCATCCTGGCCGTCGGCACCGCCGTCATCCCGCTCTTCTTCGGGCTCGCGCCGCTGACGAGCACGTTCTGGGAATGGGAGATCCCCGGTATCGGGCACATGGAGTTCGTCACCTCGACCATCTTCGACGTGGGCGTGTACCTCGTCGTGATCGGGCTCGTCCTGGACGTGCTGCGGAGCCTCGGCGCCGAAGTCGACAGGCAGGCGGCGCTCCGGTCGACACCCGGCCCTGAAGGCTTCCTCTCGCGCGGCAGGGGGAGCAGCTGATGGACGTCTCGCTCACCCTCATCGTCATCATGGCCATCCTCTTCGCGTGCGGCGTGTACGCGATGCTGGAGCGCAGCCTCACCCG
>JAQZBG010000274.1 GCA_029239165.1 Microbacterium sp.
CGATGGCGATCCCGACCCGCGCACGATCTCCCGTTGACACCGCGCCGCCGGGCCCCGTAGACCAGAGGGCGACCGCATCCGAAAAGGAGCACCACATGGGAATCGTCTTCAGCGACCTCGCCGTCTCGGCGGACGGCTATGCGACGGGTCTGAACCAGACGGAGGAACGACCCTTCGGCGATGTCGAAGACGGCTGGCTGCACGACTGGATGTTCGACGCCTATGAGGAGAACAAGGCCGAGGTCGACGCGATCGTCACCTCGGGCGCGACCATCATGGGCCGCAACATGTTCGGCCCGGTGCGCGGTGAATGGGACCGTGACTGGCGCGGCTGGTGGGGCCCGAACCCGCCGTACCACAACCCGGTCTTCGTGCTCACGCATCATGCGCACGAGCCGATCGAGATGGAGGGCGGCACCACCTTCCACTTCGTGACCGAGGGCATCGAAGTCGCCCTCGACCGCGCGCGCGAGGTCGCCGGTGTCCAGGACATCTCGATCGCGGGCGGGGCGCGCACCGTGAACCAGTTCCTCGCCGCCGGGCTCCTGGACGAGCTTCGCCTGCACATCACCCCGTGCATCGTCGGCGCGGGCGAGCGGGTCTTCGAGGGCGTCCCGCCCCAGCGGCTCGAGCGCGTGTCGGTGCGGGCGACCTCCCTGGTGACCCACATCACCTACCGCCGGGTCTGACTCCGCCTCAGATTCCCGGCGCTCAGCCGGGGAGGGACGGATGCTGCTCGGAGCTCCGCTGCTTCGGGATGAAGAGCGACAGCACGACGGCGATGATGCCGGCGGCGATCGCGAGCCAGAAGCACACCTCGAACGCGGCGCGGGTCGGCACGGCGACGCCGTCCACGTCGATGCTCATCGCCGCGAGCACGCCGCCCATCACAGCCGAGGCGCTCGAGGTGCCGACCGAGCGGAACAGGGCGTTCAGGCCGTTCGAGGCGCCCGTCTCGTTCGCGGGGACCGACCGCATGATGATCATCGGCATCGCGGCGAACGTGAAGCCGATGCCCACCCCGATGAAGATGTTGGCGACGAAGATGTGCCACACCTCGCTCGACCACAGCAGCACGAACACATAGGCGAGCACGATCGCGCCGGCGCCGACGGTGAACAGCGGACGCGGTCCGACCGTGCGCTCCAGCCAGCCGGACAGCGGTGAGATCACCATCATCACGAGGCCTGCCGGCATGATGACGAGCGACGCGGCGAGCATGTCGAGCCCGAATCCGGCGCCGCCGACCGCGGGCATCTCGAGCAGTTGCGGGAATGTCACGTTCGAGGCGAACAGCGCGAAGCCCATGCCGATCGCGGCGATGTTCGTGAACAGGACTGCAGGACGCGCGGCCACCCGCAGGTCGAGCAGTGGGTCCTTCGTGCGCAGCTGGTACCAGCCCCACACGAGCAGCACCGCGAGCCCGCCGATGATGCAGACCAGCGTGAGCGGTGAGGTCCATCCCCACTGTGCACCGCGGGAGACGAAGAGCAGGATGCCGGTGAGTCCGATCGCCAATCCGATGGCACCGAGCACATCGAGGCGTCCGGGGGAGCGGAGCACATCCTCGGGGATCACGGCCAGCACGAGCGCGAGGCCGACGACCCCGAGAGCTGCGGCGAGCCAGAACAGCATGTGCCAGTCGGCGTTCTGGGCGAGGAGCGCGGCGACGGGCATGCCGATCGCGCCGCCGACGCCCATGGTGGCGCTCATCAGGGCGACCGCGGTGCCGAGCCGCTCCGGCGGGAGCACGTCGCGCATGATCGCGATGCCGAGCGGGACGACTCCCGTCACGGCGCCCTGCAGCGCGCGCCCGATGATCACGCCGATGATCGAGCCGGAGACCGCGGCGATCACCGAGCCGAGGATCAGGATCGCGAGCAGTGCGAGCACCACGCGGCGCTTGCCGTACATGTCGCCGAGCCGGCCGGAGATCGGGGTGGCGACGGCCGCGACGAGCAGTGTGATCGTGACGACCCAGGTCGTGTCCTCGCGGGAGGCGTTCAGCAGCTGCGGCAGCTCGGCCTGCAACGGCACGACGAGGGTGAACATGAACGACGAGCAGAGACCTGCGAAGGCGAGGACCGCGACGATCGCCCACTTCGGCGGGGTGCGGGAGAGGCGCTTCCTGGCTCTGTCGTCGTTCGCACCCACCGGCCCAGGCTATCGGCGATCCCGCGGTGCGGGGCTGATCTGCCAGGTCCGATTCCCTGTCCGTTTCCGCGAACGGGCCGAGGAGGGGCAGACTGGGTGCGTGCGAACCATCCGCGATCTCGACACCGTTGAACTCATCCTCGACGCCCAGGGCCTGCTCGACTCCATCCGGGGTCCGCAGCGCGTGGTGGATGCCGGCACCCTGCGCGCCCTGCAGCAATCGGGCAATTACGTCGTCGGGTTCTTCGACGGCGAGGGTGACGAGGAACGCATGGTCGGCGCCTCCATCGCCTTCTTCGGCGAGCCCGCCCGGCGGGCGATGCACTCGCACATCACGGCGCTGCTGCCGGAGTACCGCGGGCGTGGCTGGGGGCGCGAGCTCAAGGAGCACCAGCGCCAGTGGGCGTTCTCGCGTGACGTCGGGCGCATCACCTGGGTGTTCGACCCGCTCGTGGCCCGCAACGCGCACTTCTTCTTCTCCGTGCTGGGTGCCCGCGCGACCGGCTACTCCGTGAACCGGTACGGCATCTTCGGCGGCGGCGACGCGGGCGACGAGAGCGACCGCCTGGACGTGGAGTGGGCCCTCGCCGACATCGCCAAGCCCCCGGCCGACGATGCGGTCGTCGAGACCCTCGAGATCCCAGCCGACATCGAGGCGATGCGTGAGTCCGACCCCGCAGCCGCCCACGAGTGGCGTCTGCGCCTGCGCGCGCAGATGGAGGGCCTGCTCGGCAGCGGTCTGAAGGTCGCCGGGTACGACAACGCGCGCGGCTACCTCTTCACGGCCTGAACCGGAGCAGACGAACCGCTGCGCGGGGTGCCGTCAGCGCACCCCGCGCATGAGCTTCAACACAGGCTTCACGCTCAGCAGCAGCCCGATGCCGACGACGATGGCGATGCCGCCGAGGATCGAGAAGTACGGCACCTCGTCGTCCGGGTTGTAGAACTGCACGAGCCAGCCCGAGATCGCCGTTCCCAGCGCGATCGAGAGGAAGAACAGCGCGACCATCTGCGTGTGGAACGCCGCAGGGGCGAGCTTCGTGGCGACCGAGAGCCCGACCGGCGAGATCAGCAGTTCGGCGACCGTGAAAACGAACAGGATGCCGACGATCGCGAGCAGTGGGGTGGAGTTCTCGCCTCCGCCGGCGAACGGCAGGAACAGCAGGAACGCCGATCCCATGATGATCGCGGCGAGCGCGAACTTCATGGGCGTCGACGGCTGGCGCGTACCGAGGCGGGTCCAGATCGCGGCGAAGACGCCGGAGAGGATGATGATGAACACCGGGTTGATCGACTGCACCCACGACACCGGCATCTCCCAGCCGAACAGGTTCCGGTCGAGGCGCTTGTCGGAGTAGACGGTGAGCACCGTGAACTGCTGCTGGTACAGCGACCAGAAGGCGACGCTCGTGACGAACAGCGGCAGGAAGCCCCACACGCGCGAACGCTCTGTCGCATCGATGCGACGGCTGGAGAGGATGACGGCGAAGTAGGCGACGGCGGCGATGATCGTGCCGTAGATGACCAGGCTCGCGAGGTTGTCGGCGCGGATGACACCGATCATCACGAGTGCCGCGATGACGACGATCGCCGCGGCGGCGATGATCCCGACCAGCGGGTAACGCGATCGGGGGAGCGGGTTCGGCACCGCGCGCACCGAGTCGGGCAGGGCTTTGCGGCCGAACGTGTACTGGATGAGCCCCAGAGTCATCCCGATGGCTGCGAGTCCGAAGCCGTAGTGGAATCCGAGGCTCGACTGCAGCAGGCCGGTGAGGATCGGGCCCATGAAGGCGCCGAGGTTGATGCCCAGGTAGAACAGCGAGAACCCGGCATCCCGCCGCGGGTCGTCGGCGCTGTACAGGCTGCCGACGACCGAGGTCGCATTCGCCTTCAGGCCGCCGGAGCCGAGTGCCACGAGCACCAGACCGACGCCGACACCGATCACACCGGGGAGCAGCGCCAGCGCCAGGTGCCCCGCCACGATGACCATCGCGCTGACGAACAGCACGCGCTCGGAGCCGAACAGCCGGTCGGCGAGCCAGGCTCCGAGGATGGTCGACAGGTAGACCGCGCCGCCGTACGCGCCGACGATGCCGCCGGCCGTCGCCTCGGGGATGCCGAGTCCACCCTCGGAAACCGAGTAGTACAGGTAGATGAGCAGGATGCCCTGCATGCCGTAGAAGCTGAACCGCTCCCACATCTCCACGCCGAAGATGTGCACGAGCGCCCAGGGTTGGCCGAAGAAGCGAGTGTCTTCGTCGCGAGTTCGCCGAGTGCGCGCAGGAGTGCTCATGCCAGGACGGTACCTCGCGGCGGGCTCAGGGGCCAGGCCCCGCGCGGGACCACGGATAGAATGAGTTGCCCGTGTTCACGGGTCTTCTCCCGCATCCGACCATTGGAGCCACCATGGCCGAACAGTCCCGCCTCGACAAGGTCATCGCCCTCGCCCGCCACCGCGGGTTCGTGTTCCAAGCGGGTGAGATCTACGGCGGTTC
>JAQZBG010000275.1 GCA_029239165.1 Microbacterium sp.
TGAGTCGCCGACGCACGGTGTTGCGCACCACAGCGGTGCCCACCTGCTTGCTGATGATGAATCCGAACCTCGCGGCTCTGCTCTCGCCCGTCGTCAGCACCGAAGTGATGACGCGCGCACCGCCACAGCGTGATCCGCGTCGAACGACCAGACGGTAGTCGCTCCCGCTGGTCAGCCGATACGGGCGGGCGAGCACAGTGGACTACGCAGAGAGCTCGGTGCGGCCCTTCGCGCGGCGTGCAGCGAGGATGCCGCGGCCGGCACGCGTACGCATGCGGGCACGGAAGCCGTGCTTCTTGGCGCGACGACGGTTGTTGGGCTGGAAGGTGCGCTTGCTCATGGAATCACTCCGGGAATGCTGCCACCGGATTCACTTCGACCGGAGACATGGGGAACTGCCGAAAAAGGCATAAGTCAACCGACTTAGGGTACGTCTTACTGGCGCACAGAGCAAATCTGCGCGCTTCCGTGTTCGTCCTCCCGCACGATCCGCACAGCCATTATCCACAACCGCGGCCCGCCCGGCACGCACAACACGCGCGCGTATTTTCAAGGGCAGGTTGCCGTTCACAGCCGTGATGACTACCGTGGCATCCTAAGTTATCCACAGGGGCACAGCACGTCGACCCCGTCTCGAATCCTCGTCCGGAGCGTCATGTCATCACCTGCCCAGCCCGACGTCCCCATCTGGACCACGGTGCAGGAGCTTCTGGTCGACGATGACCGTGTCACTCCCCAACTGCAGGGTTTCCTGAGTCTGGCGGTTCCGGCCGGCGTCATGTCCGCGACGCTCTACCTCGAGGTGCCGAACGACCTCACCGCCGCACAGATCAACAAGCGGTTGCGACTGCCCATCATGGAGGCGCTCTCGCACATCGGTGATGAGGTCACGTCATATCGGGTCGTGGTCAACCACGAGCTGGCCGAGCAGCAGGCGGCTCCGATCGCGGTGGGCGACTTCGGGCGGCACGAGCAGGTGCGCGTCGAATCGCCGATGGAGCAGCCCACGCAGCTGCGCCACGAATCGCGACTCAACCCGAAGTACACCTTCGACAACTTCGTGATCGGACAGTCGAACCGCTTCGCGCACGCTGCCGCCGTCGCGGTGGCCGAGGCGCCGGCGAAGGCGTACAACCCCCTCTTCATCTACGGCGACTCCGGCCTCGGGAAGACTCACCTCCTCCACGCGATCGGCGACTACGCACAGTCCCTCTATGCCGGGGTGAAGGTGCGGTACGTCTCGAGCGAGGAGTTCACCAACGACTTCATCAACTCGATCGCCAACAACCGTGGAGCGGCGTTCCAGGCCAGGTACCGCGATGTCGACATCCTCCTGATCGACGACATCCAGTTCTTGCAGGGTCGCGCCGAGACCCAGGAAGCCTTCTTCCACACCTTCAACACACTGCACGATCACAACAAGCAGGTCGTGATCACCAGCGACGTGGCTCCGAAGCACCTGACCGGCTTCGAGGATCGGATGCGGAGCCGCTTCGAGTGGGGTCTCATCACCGACGTGCAGGCACCGGACCTGGAGACACGCATCGCGATCCTTCGGAAGAAGGCGCAGAGCGAGGCGCTCCATATCCCGGACGAGGTCCTCGAGTACATCGCCACCGTCGTCTCGTCGAACATCCGCGAACTCGAAGGCGCCCTCATCCGGGTGTCGGCATTCGCGAGTCTGAACCGATCGGCGCTCGACATCTCACTGGCTCAGACAGTGCTCAGGGACATCATCGACACGGCCGAGGACAACATCATCTCGCCGACGGACATCATCACGGCCACCGCGCAGTACTTCAAGCTCACCGTCGACGACCTCTACGGATCGAGCCGGTCGCAGCAGATCGCCACCGCTCGACAGATCGCCATGTACCTCTGTCGTGAGCGCACCAGCCTGTCCTTGCCGAAGATCGGTCAGCTGTTCGGCAACCGCGACCACACCACCGTGATGTACGCGTACAAGAAGATCAGCGAGCTCATGAAGGAGCGTCGGTCGATCTACAACCAGGTCACCGAGATCACCACGCAGCTCGGTCGTCGCTGACTCCACCACGGCGAACACGAAAAGACTCGGCATCCGAAGGGGTGCCGAGTCTTTTTTGCGTCCGGACAGGCATTCCCGGCGTCGGACAGATGCCTCTATGCACATGTGGATAACTTGTGGATGAATGTCCGTCAGATCGGGACGGATGTGGGTCGATCGGCCAAACCTGTGGATAACTCGGGGAGACGGTCGGCACCCCCATCGGGCTGTAACCCGCGGATTCCTCAGGGATTCCACAACTGACAAGCGTGTAGTTCCCTACTCGCTCTTGCTATCCACCGAGTTATCCACAGTATCCACAGCGGTTAACACCGTTAAGGAGTTAAGTCTTTCAAGGCGCGATCCCATCACCAGACGGTGGGGAGAACCGTCGAACGGATGACAAGAACTCCGGCGTAGGGAACAGTCCGCACTGGGGGCTAGCATGGGAAGCCCTGCACCGCAGGACCGACGACACGCGTCACAGTTCGACGACAAGGGAGCACCAGTGAGGTTTCAGGTCAACCGCGATGTCTTCAGCGAGGCTGTCTCGTTCGTCGTCAAGCTTCTGCCGCAGCGCAACCCGCAGCCGATCCTGGCCGGTGTGCTGATCGAGGCGGATGGATCGGGTCTCACACTCTCGGCATTCGACTACGAGGCCTCCGCTCGCACGACCATCGAAGCCACCGTCGACACTCCGGGCACGATCCTCGTCCACGGCCGCCTCCTGTCCGATATCGCCAGCCGACTCCCGAACGCTCCGATCGAGATCGCCGTCGAGGAAGACGGCAGCATCTCCGTGACCTGCGGGTCCGCGAGGTTCACACTCGCCGCCATGCCGGTCGAGGAATACCCGTCGATCCCCGAAGTGAGCGGATCCTCCGGCGTCGTTCCCGCGGATGACTTCGGCACCGCCATCTCGCAGGTCGGCTTCGCCGCGTCGCGGGACGATGTCACCCCCGTGCTGACTGGTGTGCAGCTCGAGGTATCCGGCCACAACCTCAGCCTCGTCGCCACCGACCGGTATCGGGTCTCGCTCCGCGATGTGCCGTGGGACGGCGAATCCGTCGAGGCGACCGCACTGGTTCCTGCACGTACGCTCCTCGAGGTCGGAAAGACCTTCGGCCACGCCGGCACCATCCAGATCGCGTTCTCCGGGGCGGGTGACCGCGAGATCATCGCCTTCACGGCCGGTAACAAGACCGTCACATCGCTGCTGATCAAGGGCAACTTCCCGCCGGTCCGCCGACTCTTCCCTGAGCAGACCGATCACTACGCGGTCGTCAACACCGCTGATCTCGTCGAGGCCGTTCGCCGCGTATCGCTCGTGCTCGACCGCGCCGCTCCGCTCCGCTTCACGTTCTCCAGCGACAGCGTGACGATGGATGCCTCGGGCAGCGAACACGCCAGGGCATCGGAGTCGGTCGACGCGATCCTCTCGGGCGGCGACGAAGTGACCCTCGGCCTGAATCCGCAGTACCTGATCGAGGCGCTCGGTGCGGTGAAGAGCGAGTTCGTCCGCGTGACCTTCACGTCGAGCGACAACGCCAACAAGCTCAGCCCCGTGCTCATCACGAGCCAGACCTCGGTCGACCAGGCCGGCCTGGATTCGTTCAAGTACCTTCTCCAGCCGAACCTCCTCCTCCGCTGATCTCTTCCGGGACGGACCCACGAAGTGGGAGGGAACCCGCTCTGCGAGTGAAGGACGCGTCGTCGCCTGCGACCCACACGCGAGAACCAGAGAAGAACAAGTGTCAGACCCCGAAGCTAGGCTGACTCCGTGATTGTGGAGCACCTGAGTCTGGTCGATTTCCGTAATTACGCGACCGCTGAACTCGCCCTCCACCGCGGCCCCAATGTGCTGGTGGGTCGGAACGGGCAGGGCAAGACGAATCTCGCCGAGGCGGTCGTCTTCCTCGCGACCCTCGGTTCCCACCGGGTGTCGTCGGATGCGCCGATGGTCCGAGACGGCCAGGAGTTCGCGGTCATCCGCGCGCGACTCGCTCATGGTGAGCGACGGGTCCTCGCCGAAGTGCAGGTGAATCGGCAGGGATCGAACAAGGCGCGCATCAACGGCTCGCCGTCGAAGCCCAACGAACTCCCGCGATACGCCCATGTCGTCCTCTTCGCGCCGGAAGATCTTCAGATCGTGCGGGGTGATCCGTCTGCGCGTCGCCGATTCATGGATCAACTCCTCGTCCAGCGCATTCCCCGCATCTCGGCGGTGCTCGCCGACTACGACCGGGTGCTGAAGCAGCGCAACGCCCTGCTGAAGTCGGCGCGAGCTCGCGGCATCCGGGGCGAAGGCCTGAGCACTCTCGATGTGTGGGACGACAAGCTCGTCGCACTCGGATCCGAGATCATCACCGTGCGCCAGCGGTTGGCTGCAGATCTTCAGCAACCCGTGGCCGACGCGTACGAGGCGATCGCCGGCGCCGACCATCGTCCGCAATTGGAGTGGGCGCTGTCGGTCGGTGGCGGGGATCCGGAAGAGGACGAGGACGGAGCGACGGGCGTGGAGAAAGCACCTTCCGTCGGCAAGCTCGGCGACCCGCAGCGCATCGCCGAGCTGTTCCGCGC
>JAQZBG010000276.1 GCA_029239165.1 Microbacterium sp.
TCGTCGCCCGCGGTCGGCGTGACGGCGACGGTCGACGGCCGGGAGGTCCGCGTCGGCGGTCCGAAGCTCCTCGACGAGGTCGGCGGCCAGGAGATCGCGGCCGCCGATCACTGGCGCGACGAAGGCGCCATCATCCTGCACGTCGTGGTCGACGGGCAGGTCGTGGGTGGGCTGAAGCTCGCCGATGAGGTGCGCCCCGAATCGCAGCAGGCCGTGGACGCCCTGCACAAGCTCGGCGTCGAGGTGGTCATGATCACCGGCGACGCCCAGGCCGTCGCCGAATCGGTCGCCGCCGAGCTCGGCATCGACCGGGTCTTCGCGGGTGTGCGCCCCGAAGACAAGTCCGCGAAGGTCGCCGAGCTGCAGGCCGAGGGCAAGAAGGTCGCGATGGTCGGCGACGGCGTCAACGATGCGCCGGCCCTCGCGCAGGCCGACGTGGGAATCGCGATCGGCGCGGGCACCGATGTCGCCATCGCCTCGGCCGGAGTGATCCTCGCGAGCTCCGACCCCAGATCCGTGGTCTCCGTGATCGAGCTGTCCCGTGCCGCGTACCGCAAGATGAAGCAGAACCTGTGGTGGGCGGCCGGCTACAACCTCCTCTCGGTCCCCCTCGCCGCCGGCATCCTGGCACCCATCGGATTCGTCCTTCCCATGTCGGTCGGGGCTATCCTGATGTCCCTGTCGACCGTCGTCGTCGCACTGAACGCACAACTGCTCCGACGCATCGACATCACCCCCGAAGCGAGCACGCGCGCCGTCCTCGGCCGCTGAACCCGATCATGCGACGAAGGAAGCAGAGATGACCCCCGAAGCGACGGCCGAAGAGCACACGCACGGTTACATCACCGACAAGACCAAGTACCTGAACCGGATGCGCCGCATCGAGGGTCAGGCGCGCGGGATCACGAAGATGGTCGACGAGGAGAAGTACTGCATCGACATCCTCACCCAGATCAGCGCGCTGACCAGCGCGCTGCAGGCGGTGGCGGTCGGCCTCCTCGACGACCACCTCAAGCACTGCGTCGTCGACGCCGCCCGCATGGACAGCGCCGACGCCGACGCGAAGATCAAGGAAGCGTCGGACGCGATCGCGCGGCTCGTGCGATCCTGACGGGACTCGCGGCCGGGCCGGGATCCACGGCTACAGCGCGAAGATCCGCCACGACGCCGCGTGCGTCGCGCCGGGCTCCAGGGTCACGAGGTCGACGCCGGAGTTGAACGCATCGGGCGGGCACGTCATCGGCTCGACCGCGAGACCGATGCGGTGCGTCCCCTCGACGGCGGGGGTGTCGGCGGTGTGCACCTGCACCCAGGGGCAGCGCTCGTCCCACGCCATTCCGACGCCGTGACCGCCGGCGGCCGTGAGGCGCACTTCGGCCACCCCGCGGTCTCGGGCGAGACCGGTGAAGGCATGGTCGATGAAGACATCGCCGATCGGACGTGCCGAGCGGAAGTCCCACTCCGGATGCTGCGCCACCGGCTCGACCGCGACCGGGCTCAGCCGATCGGGCGTGACCGTGAGCACCTCGGATGCCGGGAGCAGCAGGATCCAGTCGTCGACGCGCTGAGCCCCTGAGCCGGTCGAGGGGCCTGCCACGAGGTACGGGTGCGGACCGGTGCCCCAGGGCGCGGCATCCGCCCCGACGTTGTGCCCGGTCACCGTCTGGTGCAGCCCCTCGGCGTCGACACGGTACTCGACCTCGACC
The DNA here is from genome assembly GCA_029239165.1 of Microbacterium sp. Taxonomy (GTDB): domain Bacteria; phylum Actinomycetota; class Actinomycetes; order Actinomycetales; family Microbacteriaceae; genus Microbacterium. Next base: position 1,707 of record JAQZBG010000276.1, read on the forward strand.
TCGACGCGGAACGGATACCCGGTCTGCGGCGGGATCACGGCGGCCAGCACGACCCGGTCGTCGAGCACCAGACGGTCTTCGAACTCGACCCAGGCGAGCAGCCCGTGCAGCGCGTGGCCGCGTTCCGGCTCGGTGAGTGCCAGCTGCTGTTCCTCCTCGCCGAACGAGTAGCGCCCGTCGACGATGCGGTTGGGCCACGGAGCCAGCGTCGTGCCGCGGTATCCGGGGCGCACGGCATCCGCGTCGAAGGGCACGACCAGGTCGCGCTCCTCGAAGGTGAGGCTGCGCAGCGTCGCGCCGATGCTGGCGATCACGGCCTCGTACCCGTGAGCGGCGATCCGCAGCTGGCGGCCGGAGCGCGGCATGGTCGTCACAGGCCCTGCGCCAGACGGTAGTAGGCCTGGTTCCAGCGGACCTGCTTCTGGAACTCGGGAAGCGTGGTGCTGTCGTCGATCACGAGGAGTTCGACCTCGGCCATCTCGGCGAAGTCCCGGAACGCCTCGATCCCGACCGCGGTCGACATGACCGTGTGGTGGGCGGCACCGGCGGTGAGCCAGGCGGCGGCGCTGGTGGTGAAGTCGGGCTGCGGCTTCCAGACCGCGCGTCCGACGGGGAGCTTGGGCAGTGCGGCCCGCGGCGGCACGTTCTCGACCACGTTCGCGGTGAGGCGGAACCGGTCGCGCATGTCGCTCAGCGCCACCACGACGGCGGGTCCGGGGTCGGCCGTGAAGACCAGGCGCACGGGATCGTCCTTGCCGCCGATGCCGAGCGGGTGGATCTCCAGCGTGGGCTTCGCGGAGGTCAGCGACGGCGACACCTCGAGCATGTGCGCGCCGAGGATCAGCTCATCGCCCGGGGTCATGTCGTAGGTGTAGTCCTCCATCAGGCTCGCGCCACCGGGGAGCCCCGCACCCATCACGTTCGCGATGCGCACGAGCACGGCGGTCTTCCAGTCGCCCTCGGCGCCGAAGCCGTAACCCTCGGCCATCAGTCGCTGCACCGCGAGCCCCGGCAGCTGCTTCAGCGCACCGAGGTCTTCGAACGAGGTCGTGAAGGCGCCGAAGCCGCCCTCCTCGAGGAACGACCGCAGACCGATCTCGATCGCCGCGCCATCACGCAACGACTCGTGACGCTCGCCACCGCGCCGCAGCTCGGGCGCGACCTCGTACAGCTCCTCGTACTCGGCGACGAGCGCGTCGATGTCGGAGGCGGATGCCGCAGCCACCGCGTCTGCCAGCTCGTTCACGCCCCAGGTGTTCACCTGCACCCCGAACCGCAGCTCGGCCTCGGTCTTGTCGCCCTCGGTCACCGCGACGAAGCGCATGTTGTCGCCGAAGCGGGCGAGCTTCAGGTCGCGGGAGGCCGCGAGACCGGCCGCCGCCCGCTGCCAGGTGCCGAGCTCCCGGCGCAAGCGCGGGTCGGACGCGTGCCCGACGATGGTCTTGCGCGGCACGCCCAGCCGCGTCTGGATGTACCCGAATTCGCGGTCGCCGTGCGCGGCCTGGTTCAGGTTCATGAAGTCGAAGTCGATGTCACCCCAGGGCAGCTCGACGTTCGCCTGGGTGTGCAGGTGCGCGAGCGGCTTCTGCAGCGCGTCGAGTCCGGCGATCCACATCTTCGCCGGGCTGAACGTGTGCATCCAGGCCACGAGGCCGATCACGCGGTCGTCGGCGTTGGCCTCGAGCGCGGTGCGCTTGATGGCCGCGGCATCCGTCAGCACCGGCTTCCAGACGATCTTCACCGGAACCTCCGGCGACTCGTCGAGCAGCCGCGCGATCTCCTGGGACTGGGCCGCGACCTGCGCGAGCGTCTCGGGACCGTACAGGTGCTGGCTGCCGGTGAGGAACCAGACCTCGTAGCCGTCGAGGGAGGTGGTGAGCGGGGTGCGGGTCATGACGGTCCTTACAGGGATGCGACGGCGGCGGCCTCGACGGCCAGGCCCGCTCGGTAACGGTCGAGATAGGAGGAGAACCCGGCGACATCGGCCGGGTCGGGGTCGGCGGTGGTGAGGGATGCGGCGGCGAACACGCGCTGCTCGAGGTAGTCGGCCAGCGAGAGTCCGTCGGATTCGGCGAGGTAGGACGCGAGCACGGCGATACCCCACGCACCGCCTTCCGCGGCGAGCTCGCCCACGGCGACCGGGGCGTCGAGCGCACCGGCCAGGAACCGCTGCGCGACGCCGGCGGTGCGGAACATGCCTCCGTGCGCGAACATCCGGTCGAGCTGCACGCCCTCCGCCGCGAGCACCTGCATGCCGAGCGCGAGCGTGCCGAACACGCCGTAGACCTGGGCGCGCATGAAGTTCGCGAGCGTGAGCGCGCTGTCGGGGGTGCGCACGACCAGCGGCCGACCTTCGACCAGGCCGGCGATCGGCTCACCCGCCAGGTGGTTGTAGGCGAGGAGGCCACCCGCATCCGGCTCGCCGTCGAGCGCCTCGCGGAACAGGACGTCGAACGCGGCATCGTCGTCGATCGCCTGACCGGCCGCGGTGGCGAAGCGTGTGAACAGACCGGCCCAGGCGGCGAGCTCGCTGGCGCCGTTGTTGCAGTGCACCATGGCCACGGCGTCCCCGGCCGGGGTGGTCACGAGATCGAGCTCGTGGTGCACCTCGGCCAGCGGCCGCTCGAGCACGACCATCGCGAAGATGCTGGTGCCCGCGCTCACGTTGCCGGTGCGTGGGGCGACGGAGTTGGTCGCGACCATGCCCGTTCCCGCGTCGCCCTCGGGCGGACACAGCGGGACGCCGGGACGCAGCGTGCCGCTCGGGTCGAGGAGGGCGGCGCCATCGACGGTGAGGGTGCCGGCTGCGGCTCCGGCGGGGAGCACGGCAGGCAGGAGCTGGGCGACAGGGGCGGGCAGTCGCCCGCCGACGAGGGTGTCGTAGTCGT
>JAQZBG010000277.1 GCA_029239165.1 Microbacterium sp.
GACTTCTCGCCGACCTTGAGGCCGAGGATGGCCTGACCGAGCGGGCTGGCCTCGCTGTAGACATCGAGGTCGCTGCCGACCGCGATCTCCCGGCTGCCGAGGAGGAAGACCTCTTCGCCGCCGGCGACCAGAGCGGTGACGACGGTGCCGGGCTCGACGATCCCGCGGCTGGCGGGAGCCTCGCCGACCTTGGCGGTCTTGAGCAGAGCCTCGAGGGTGCGGATGCGGGCCTCCTGCTTGCCCTGCTCATCCTTCGCGGCGTGATATCCGCCGTTCTCCTTGAGGTCGCCTTCTTCGCGAGCCGCCTCGATGCGCTTGGCGATCTCATCGCGGCCGACGGTCGACAGGTGCTCCAGCTCGGCGACGAGCCGGTCATACGCTTCCTGCGTGAGGAAGGGAACCTGAGCATCGGTGGACATGGCGAAGCTCCTTCTTTCGGGATCCCTCCGGCGTGCTGCGGGGGATATGCCAAGACGCCCCGGCACGTGCCGGGGCGTCGTATTGTCTGGCACGAGTCTAGGCGACCCAGCAGGTGTTCACCAAACCTGTCGTGGCCTCCGCGACCGTCGGGATGGTGACCGACTTCGCCTGTGAGTGACTGTCTCCGGCGGGGATCTCGACGATCTTCCAGCCGACCACGCCGAACTCCTCGTCGAGTGCTTCGAGCGCGCACACGACGTCCCGCCCCTGCACGCCGGTCACCTGGAAGCTGACTTCCACCGAGTACTCGTCGACGAGCGTGAAGCCCAGATCGTCGGCGTCCACCGAAGCCATCGACTGCGCGACGGTCATCCAGCTGAACGCGCCCACCGCAAGCAGAGCGAGGCCGCCGCCGACGATCCACGGCCACCGACGCCGTCGGGTTCGTCCATAGCGGTCGTCGAGCTCTCGTGCGGTCGTCACAGGTGGGTCTTCCCGATCGTTAGGCTGGTGATACCAGGTTATGCGACCTGCGTACGAAAGGCCGATTCATGCTCGCTCTGACCGAGACCCCGATGCCGACGCCCTCCATGACGGTCGCTCCCGAGGCCGTCACCCCGGGGTTCATCGGGTTCGCCGTGATCGTGGTGATCGTGCTCGCCGTGATCCTGCTGATCTGGGACATGAACCGCCGGATCCGCCGCGTCCGGTACCGCGACGAGGTGCGCGAGGAGCTCGACGCCGAAGAGGCCGCGCGCGCCGCCCACGACCACTCGGCTGCTGGCACGGACGCGCCGGAGCGCGAAGGCACGAGTACGCCCGACGAGGGTGGAGAGCCGCCGACACGCTGAGTCGTTCTCCCCGGCAGCACTCTCGGCCTCACCGTTCTCCGCGTCACAGCGCGACGCGCGGTGGCCGGGAGCCGGGGATCACGGGGCGCCGAGCGAGGGCGACAGCGGTGCGAGGGCGATGAGCAGGCACGCGGTCCAGTGGCACAGGAACGCGAGCACGGTGCACACGTGGAAGATCTCGTGGAAGCCGAAGTGGCCGGGCCAGGGGTTCGGCTTCTTGAGTGCGTAGACGACCGCGCCGCCTGTGTACAGCAGCCCGCCGACGATCACCAGCACCATCATCGCGACGTTCGCGAGGAGGAGGTCGCCGATGTACATCACGGCCGCCCAGCCGAGCAGCAGGTACAGGGCGACGTAGAGCCAGCGCGGCGCGTTGATCCAGAAGACTCGGAACAGGATTCCGATGGCCGTCCCGCCCCAGACGAGGGAGAGGAGCAGGACACCCTTCGCCGGTGGCAGTGCGAGCACCGCGAGCGGGGTGTAGGTGCCGGCGATGAGCAGCAGAATGTTCGCGTGATCGATCCGCTTCAGGAGCACCTTGACCTTCGGCTGCCAGTCGAACCGGTGGTACAGGGCGGAGTTGCCGAACAGCAGCATCGAGGTGACCATGAACACGGCCGCGGCCCATTTCGCCGCGGCGCCGTCGGCCACGAGGATCAGGATGGCGCCGGCGACCACCGCTACCGGGAAGGTGCCCGCGTGGATCCATCCTCGCCATGTGGGTCGGATCTCCACCGCGGCGTCCACTTCGCCGGCGGCGTGCAGCGGGAGCTCGGGGACATCGGGAACAGACGAATCGGGAGTGCTCACGTGCTCACTCTAAGCCGAGTGGCATGCGGCGCAGAGCACATATCCTCAGCATCCGCACACGGTGGCGAATGCCTCGGCACGATAGCGTAGGGAGGTGATATCACGCGAGAATCCGGTGCGAGGGCCGCTGTATCGGCTCTACACCAGTCGACTGCGTCGCCACCTCGATCCTGCTTCCGTCCCGCACCACATCGCGATGATGATCGATGGCAACAGGCGATGGGCTCGCCAGCTCGGATTCGAGAGCGCGGCAGAAGGCCACCGCGCCGGAGCGGCCAAGATGCGTGAGTTCCTCGGCTGGTGCGATGAGCTCGGTGTGCGCGTCGTCTCGCTGTATCTGCTCTCCAGCGACAACCTGCGAAAGCGAGACTCCGCGGAGCTCGCCGACCTCATCGAGATCATCGCCGAGTTGGCAGAGGCGTTGTCGCAGGAGGGAAACTGGCGCGTGAAGCATGTCGGGCGCTCGGACATCCTCCCGCCTGAGCTCGCGCGTGTGCTCGCGGATGCCGAGGAGCGCACCAAGGGTCACAGCGGACTTCACGTGAACCTCGCCGTCGGCTACGGAGGCCGCAACGAGATCGTCGACGCCGTGCGCAGCATCATCGCCCAGCACGAGGCCTCGGGCGGGACGCTGGAGGATCTCGCCGCCCACCTCACGCCGGAGATGATCGGCGAGCACCTGTACACCGGGGGACAGCCCGACCCCGACCTCGTCATCCGCACGAGTGGCGAGCAGCGACTCAGTGACTTCCTGCTCTGGCAGAGCGCGCACAGCGAGTTCTATTTCGTCGAGGCTCTCGGACCGGACCTGCGGCAGGTCGACTTCCTGCGCGCGATCCGCGACTACACGGATCGCGAGCGTCGTTTCGGCCGCTGACCCGGGGGCGGGGCGGTCGACACCGTGTCACAATGACGCAGTGAGCACTTTCCAGGACTACGTCGACACGTTCGACAACGAGTCCGGCTACCTGAACTGGGCGGGTTTCGGCCCGCTGTCTCCCTCGGTGCGTGAAGAGGTCTTCGCGGATGCCGATCTGCTGGGAAGCGGACGCCCCTCCTCTCTGTCACTGGTCGCCGAGCGGGTGGGCCAGGCGCAGGAGCTGGTCGCGGAGATGCTCGGCGGCGACGCGGAGGACGTCACGCTGCAGCCCTCATCGACGCACGGACTCATGCACGCACTGTTCGGCATCTCTGGGGCGGTCATCGCGAGCACGGCGGAGTTCCCCAGTGTCAGCCTGACGCTCGAGCGGGCCGCCACCGCATCGGACCGCGCGGTCACGCCTCGATGGATCACTCCCGACGATGGACGTATGACCCCGGATGCCGTCGCCGAGGCGCTCGACGACGAGGTCGTGGCATTGGCAGTGAGTCACGTCGACTTCCGCACCGGGTATCGCGCCGACCTCGCCGCACTGCGCGACGTCATCGGGCCCGACCGCCTGCTCATCGTCGACGCCGTGCAGTCGTTCGGTGTGATCGACGTCGACTACGCTCCCGCCGACGTGGTGGTCGGCCACGGCTACAAGTGGCTCCGAGCGGGGCGGGGCAGCGCCTTCGCGTGGTTCGCGCCGCGTGCACGCGAGCGGATCGTCCCGGTGCTCTCCGGGATCACCGGGACCACGGCGAGCGGACTCTTCGTCGACGAGTTGCCGGCACCGGCGGCATCCGCCAGGGCCTACACGGTCAGCGGTCCGGACACCCTGGCGGCGGGACGGCTCGCGATCGGAGTACGGGACGTGCGCGACGCCGGCATCGTCGCCATCGAAGAGCGGCTGGCCGAGCGCGTCGACACCGTGATCGAGATCGCCGACCGCCACGGCATCGAGGTCAGCTCGCCACGTGAGCGTTCGCAGCGAGCCGGCATCGTCGCGCTGGCACCCGAAGAGCCCGCGCGGCTCGCAGCGGCGCTCGCCAACGCCGGGGTCGTGGTGACGGCGCGCGGTTCCTCGGTGCGTATCGCGCCGCACGCAGGGACGGACGCGGCCACCCTCGAACTGCTCGACGAGACGCTGCACGCGTTCGGCAATGAGACGTTCATCAGCACGTAACGAATCCCTGGCGTGTCGAGACCGTGTTAATCCCTCCTGCGGTCGTACGTTCTAGGCATCGGGCAAGGTGCCCGATCGGGTCGGCCTCAGGTTGACGACTCGTGACCCTCTGGTCGACTCGCTCGAATAGCCGGGATCACCCGGGTCGGGAGTGGGTCGTGACCACACGTACAGCGCAGCAGGCCACCAGCACCGCGCAGCAGGCCACCCGTAAGACGTCGAGCCGGGCATCGTCCGCCGATCCGGACCAGGATCTGCGCACCTATGTGCTCGACACCTCCGTTCTGCTGAGCGATCCGCAGGCGTTCTTCCGCTTCGCGGAGCACTCGGTCGTCGTCCCGGTCGTCGTGATCACGGAGCTCGAGGGCAAACGCCATGACCCGGAGATCGGCTACTTCGCCCGTCAGGCGCTGCGGCACCTCGACGACCTGCGTATCGAGCACGGACGCCTGGACTT
>JAQZBG010000278.1 GCA_029239165.1 Microbacterium sp.
GTCCTTCGCGCGTTCACCGGGGATCCCGTGCGGTTCGGGTTCCCGAAGCCCGACTACCGGATCTACGAGTCCCACCCGATCGTGAACACGCTGATCCTCAACCATCTCGGCCAGGGCGACCTGCGCATCCGCCCGGACATCGACCGCTTCGACGGACGCACCGTGTACTTCCGCGACGGCAGCGCGGACGACTACGACCTCGTGCTGCTCGCCACGGGCTACACCCTGGACTATCCGTTCGTCGACCGGGAGCACCTGCATTGGCGCGGCGCCTCGCCACGGCTCTTCCTGAACGTGTTCCCCGCGTCTTTCAACGGGCTCTATGTGATGGGCATGATCGAGGCATCCGGCATCGGCTGGCAGGGCCGTTATGAACAGGCCGAGCTGCTCGCCGCCTACCTCGAGGCGGCCGAGACCGACCCCGCGCGGGCCGCCCGCTTCCGCGACAGGGTCACCGGAACGGCATGGCCCGATGTGACCGGCGGTTATCACTACCTGGGCCTGGACCGCATGGCGTACTACGTGAACAAGGACGCCTACCGGGGTGCGGTGCGGCGTGAGAAGAGTGCGCTGGAGGCCTCGGCATGAACGTCGACGACGTCGTCCTCTCGTTCACGCCCGGTACGCTCACACTCCTCAACGTGGTCCTCGGACTCATCATGTTCGGCATCGCGCTGGACACCTCGCCGAGCGACTTCCGCGTCGTGGCGAAGCACCCGAAGCCGTTCGCGATCGCAATCCTCGCGCAGCTGCTCCTGCTGCCGATCGCGACGTTCGTGCTCACGCTCGTGCTTCCCGTGCCGCCGTCGATGGCACTGGGGATGCTGCTGGTGGCCTGCTGCCCGCCGGGGAACATCTCGCAGGTGCTGACGCATCGCGCGGGCGGCAACGTCGCCCTCTCGGTCTCCTTGACGGCGGTCGGAAACCTCATCTACATCGTCGCGATGCCGCTGAGCATCACGTTCTGGGCCTCGCTGCATCCGACCGCTCGCACCCTGCTGCGCGACATCACGCTCGACCCCTGGCGGATGCTCCTGGAGATCCTCCTCATCGTCGGTCTGCCTTTCGCGCTGGGGCTACTCCTCCGCGCGAAGGCACCCGGGTTCAGCGCGCGTGTGCAGCCGTTCGTGAAGTGGTTCAGCCTCATCGCCCTGATCGGGTTCATCCTCGCCGCGCTCATCGGCAACTGGGCCGTGTTCGTGCAGGTCCTCGGCATCATCCTGCTCGTGGTGGCGGTGCACGATGCCGTGGCGCTCGCGCTCGGCTACGGGACGGCCGTCATCGGCGGGCTCGGGACCCGCGAGCGCAAGGCCATGACCTTCGAGGTCGGCATCCGCAACGCCGGTCTGGGGCTGGGCCTGGTGTTCCTGTTCTTCGACGGTCTCGGCGGCATGGCGATCGTGGCCGGTTGGTGGGGCATCTGGGACATCGTCGCCGGCCTGGTCCTCGCCGGGCTCTGGGCCCGGCACACGCGCAAGCGCACGGGCTCGAGCACCGGCGATGCGAGCGGGCGCACGACGGTCGAGGCCGCCTGATGCCGCGGGTGCTGATCACGGGCGGCAACGGCTTCCTCGGCTCGCATGTGGCGCAGGCCCTCGCCACACGGGACGATGTCGATGTCGTGGTCGCCGGGGACCTGCGGGCGGGCGCACCCCGCGAGGGCGTCATCGACGCGACGCTGGATGTGACGGATGCCACGGCGATCGCTCCCGTCTTGCGGCAGCATCGCATCGACACGGTCGTGCACCTCGCGGCCATCGTGAATCCCGGCCACGACGTCGACCTGGAGTACCGCGTCGATGTGACCGGCAGCGCGAACGTGCTCGCCGCGTGCGTCGAGGCGGGTGTGCACCGCATCGTGGTCTCCAGCTCGGGTGCCGCGTACGGCTACCACTCCGACAACCCGGAGTGGATCGACGAGGACCAGCCGCTGCGGGGCAATGATGCCTTCCCGTATGCCCGGCACAAGCGCCTGGTCGAGGAGATGCTGGCCGAGCACCGGCGGACCCACCCCGAGCTTCAGCAGGTCATCTTCCGCATCGGCACGATCCTCGGTCCGACCGTGCGGAATCAGATCACCGCGCTCTGGGACGGGAGCCGGATCCTTCGCATCGCCGGCTCGGAGTCTCCCTTCGTGTTCGTCTGGGTGGACGATGTGGCAGCCGCGATGGTGCGGGCGGCGACCGACGGCCCGGCCGGGATCTTCAACGTCGCCGGCGACGGGCGGATGACGGTGCCGGAGATCGCCGCGCGTCTCGGCAAGCCGCAGCTGGTGCTGCCCGCGTGGGCACTGTCGAGCGTGCTGCGGATCGGACGGATGCTGCGCCTCACCCCGCACGGTCCGGAGAAGGTGCCGTTCCTCCGGTACCGGCCGGTGCTGGCGAATCGCCGACTGAAGGAGGTGTTCGGCTACACGCCGCGCCGCACCACGCGGGAGGCTTTCGAGGAGTACCTCCGCGCGCACCCGGCCGTCGTCGGGAACGGCGGCGATGTCGTGGCGGACTCGCCCCGCACCGCTCCTCACATCCAGTAGCAGCCGTGCGAGGGGGCGGTATCCCCCAAATGGCCGGAGCGCCGTCGCTCGAAGACGACAGCGCGAAAGGACTCGCCGGACCCGCCGTCCCGAGGCTGTGCTGCGGGGTTCGCGGGGTAGCGTTGATCCGTGCAGAAGAAGCGTGGCCGTCGGCTCCTGAAACGTGTCCTGTGGAGCCTCGCGATCGTGCTGGTGCTGGCGGTGGTCGGCGTCATCGCGTACACGCAGATCGGGGTCATGGCCGCCGAGCCGGAACCGCTCGCGAGCGTGCGGGAGAACCCCGCGATCACGGTGACCGACGCGGACGAGGGCATCGTGCTCGCCCCCGCCGACGGCGACTCGGATCTCGGCCTGGTCTTCATCCCGGGCGCCAAGGTCGACCCGTGGGCCTATGCGGCCATCCTCCAGGGGCTCGCCGAAGAGGGAACCACGGTCGTGATCACCCGCCCCTGGCTCAACCTGGCCTTCTTCGACCCCCGCGGGCTCGACGCCTTCACCTCCGCCGCTCCGGATGTGGATGTGTGGGGTGTCGGAGGACACTCGCTCGGCGGCGTGCGCGCCTGCCAGCTCGCCGCGGATGCCGACGCCCTCGTCCTGTTCGGGTCGTACTGCGCGACCGACGTATCGGAGAGCGGGCTTCCCGTCCTCAGCATCTCCGGCAGCGAAGACGGGCTCTCCACCCCGGACAAGATCGCCGATGCGCGGGATCTGCTGCCCGCAGACGCCGAGATGGTGGAGATCGACGGCGCATCGCACGCGTCTTTCGGCGACTACGGCCCTCAGGCCGGCGACGGCACCCCGACGATCTCGACCGAAGAGATGCACGACGAGGTCACCCGCCTCACCGAGGAGTTCCTCGCGCCGCTCGCGCCCTGACGGTCACTCCCCCACGTCGAGGACCGCATCCAGCAGCGGATGCAGGTGTCGCGAACGGAGCACGGTTGCGGCTGTCCGCGCGCCCGCCTCGAGTGCCGCACCGACCCCGGCACCATCCAGGCGCGCATCGAGCACGCCGGCGAGGAAGGCGTCGCCCGCACCGTTCGTGTCGAGGACGTGGACGGGCACCGCCGCCACGCGATGCTCGGTCCCGTCGGCATCCACGGCCACCGCGCCCTCCGCCCCGAGCGTGCATACGGCGAGTGACGCGCCGGCCGCGATGCGCGAATGGAGGAAGGTCGTAGTCGTGCACGTCGACCCAGATCGGGACACCCGTCTCGCGCGCGGCCGGCAGGAGCCGCAGCGGCTCGGCGGCGAGATCGAGCACGATCGCGCCCGCCTCGGCCATCCGTTCGCGCACCCAGGCGTCGTCCTCCCCCACGGTCGCCTCCGGCGATGAGAGGTACAGCGAGACCCGGGCACCGGCGCGGGTCATGAGGTTCAGATGCCGCTCGGTGGCTCCTTCGCCCCAGCGCACCTGGACCCCCGCCCGGTCGAGGGCCGCGCGCACGCGGGTTCCCTCCGCATCGGAGCCGGCGAGGGCATAGAGCTGAGTGGGGCGTCCCAGCCCGGTGAGGCTGAGGGCCTTTCCGGCGCTCGTCCCACCGACGGTCGACCACGCGTCTTCGGCGAACTGCATGTGGGGCACCGGTTCGGGGAGTCGATCGAGCACGACGATCGTGTTCCACGAGGCGGGACCGGCGATGAAGACGGAGTCGGGCATGCGACCATCCTGCCGCCTCGAGGCGTCAGCCGATGCGCGACACCAGGGCGTCCAGTCCCATGCCGTAGTCGATGCGCACCACGGGGAGGGCCAGCTTGTCGGTGCCGATCTCCACGAACCCGGGTTCGATCGTCCGTGCCATCTCGTAGCCGGCCTGCGCGACACCCTGCTTTGCGGTGTCGTCAAAGTGCCCGAACGGATAGGCGACGACCTCGCGGACCCCCAGGGTGTCGCCGGAGACGTTCAGGTCGGCGGCGATCTGCTCCGCGGACCAGTTGACCATCAAGCCGTCGCCGTTGTCGCCCGCCTTGTGCATGTCGTGCGTGTGCGAGCGACGCAGCACGTGGATGGACGGCGGCGGATCGGACCGGTAGGCGGTCACCATGAAAGAGGTCGCGAGCAGCTTGTGCGCCGCCACGACGGGTGCCCCGAGGTCGAACCAGGTCTGATCGGCATCGTCGTCCGTGATGATCACGCTCCGCGCGGGCAATGACAGCCGACCGTCGATGAAGGCGCTCAGCTCGTCCCAGGTGGGCAGATAGAAGCCGGTCGTCGCGATGTGGTTCATCTGTGCATCGAAGTCGCCGATGTACGCGTAGTTCCCCCGTAGCCACCCCGACTCCCCCTCGGGGTTCGACGTGAACTGGTGATACATGAGGATCGGGACCTGCACGCTCTCAGCCGCGTTCTGCTCCGGCGTCTTCCAGGCGGCGAAGAGCTCGATCTGCTGCTCCTCGCAGACGACGGGATCCGCACCGTTGACTCGGGCGGCGACGGTGAAGGCTGCGGCATCCGTCTCGGTCGCATACCAGCCGGCGAAAACGCGTCCCGCGAGCGCCGGGATCGGAAGCCCCTGGTACAGACCGTCCTGCCGCTGCAGCTGCGGGTCCGCCGGAGCGCCCTCGCCCGTGAACGTCACCGCGCAGGCGAGCGGATCACCGGCATCCGCGAGGAGCTGCTCCGCCGGCGTCAGCGGTGTGACGGTCTCCACCGGCGTCGGTCTCGGTGTCGGCTTCGTCTCGGCCTCCGCCGGCGCGTGCGTGAACCACACGTAAGCGGTGAAGCTCCCGCCGACGACGACGATCACAGCCGCGATGATGATCGCTGCGACGCCCCCGCGCCGTCTCCCCCCGGAGGCCACGGTCAGATGTCGAATCCCTCGGCGATCAACTCGACGAGCTCCTCCCGCTCCTCGACCGGAAGGAAGGCGGCCGCAGCCGCGTTGAACTGGAACGTCTCGAGATCGTCGAGGTCGTACTCGAACGTCTCGACGTGTCACCCCACGCGGCGATCGCCCCGGTCTGCAGGTTCGACGACGGCGACAGCTCCAGCGGGATCTCGCGGTCGCGCACCCAGCGGGCCAGGTCACCGAACTGCACCTGCACCTCGTCGCCCTCCTGGGTGACGACCTGGAGGTCTTCGGCGATGCGCACGCCGTGGCCGAGGCGAAGCGCACGTCCGTCGAGCAGTGCCGAGCGGATGGAGGCGAGACCCGCCGCCTCGCCCGCGTGCACGGTCACCGGGAAGAAATTCTCGGCGAGGTAGTCGAACGCCGCGCGGTGGTTCGACGGCGGGAAGCCGTCTTCCGGGCCGGCGATATCGAAACCCACGGCGCCGCGACCACGGAAGTCGACCGCGAGTTCCGCGATCTCCCGTGCGCGGTCGGTGTGGCGCATCGCCGTGATGAGCTGGCCGACGCGGATGCTGCGACCGTCACGGTCCGCTGCGTCCTCGCCCTCCTCGATGCCCTGCTGCACGGCTTCGACGGCCTGCTCGAGGGTGAGGCCGCCTGCCTGGTGCTGTTCCGGAGCCCAGCGGACTTCGCCGTACACGACGCCGTCGGCTGCGAGGTCCTGGACGAACTCGCGCGCGACGCGGGCGAGGCCTTCCTTGGTCTGCATGACGGCGGTCGTCAGGTCGAACGTCTTGAGGTACTCCACCAGCGATCCGGAATCGCTCTGCTTCGCGAACCACTTTCCGAGGGCTGCAGGAGTGGACTCGGGGACTTCGAGGCCGATGGAGTCCGCGAGCTCGAGGATCGTCGAAGGCCGCAAGGCCCCGTCGAGGTGGTCGTGCAGCGACACCTTCGGGAGGCTCCGCAGGGAGACGCCCTGCAGCGTGACGTCGCCGTTCGCATCGATCGACATGGTGATCCTCTCGGTCGCGGATGTGCTCAGTTCAGGCTAGCGGTCACACGTCACGCGGTGATGCGCTCCCGCACGATGGGACCGGCTGCCGGAGCCTCGTCGCCGATCTCCCACGCACCCTCGAGCGCGTCGACCGCACGGGGGAATCGTGCGTCGTCTGCCGCGGACAGCGTGAACAGCGGCTGCCCCGCGACCACACGGTCACCGGGCTTCGCGTGCAGGTCGATCCCGGCTTCGAAGATCACCGGGTCCTCGGCCCTGGCACGCCCTGCGCCCAGACGCCAGGCGGCGATGCCGAACGGCAGGGCGTCCATGCGCGTCATCACACCGTCGACCGGGGCGGTCACGACGTGCGTCTCCCGCGCGGTCGGCAGCGCCGCATCGGGATCGCCGTCCTGCGCGCGGATCATCGCCTTCCAAGTGTCCATCGCGCGGCCGTCGTCGAGCGCGGCCTCCACGTCAGCATCGGGCTGACCGGCGAGGGCGAGCATCTCCCGGGCCAGGGCCAGGGTGAGCTCGCGCACATCGGCGGGACCGCCACCGGCGAGGATCTCGACGGACTCGCGGACCTCGTTGGCATTGCCGATGGCGAGTCCGAGCGGAACGTTCATGTCGGTGAGGAGCGCGGTGGTGGCCACACCCGAATCAGTGCCGAGCGCGACCATCGTGCGTGCGAGTTCCCGCGCGCGGTCGATGTCCTGCATGAACGCGCCGGAGCCGAACTTCACGTCGAGCACGAGCGCGTCGGTGCCCTCGGCGATCTTCTTCGACATGATGCTCGACGCGATCAGCGGGATCGCCTCGACCGTGCCGGTGACGTCGCGAAGGGCGTAGAGCTTCTTGTCGGCGGGGGCGAGACCGGAGCCCGCAGCGCAGATGACCGCACCGACATCACCCTGCATCTGGGCGAACATCTCCTCGTTGCTGAGGGCGGCGCGCCAGCCGGGGATCGACTCGAGCTTGTCGAGCGTGCCGCCGGTGTGGCCGAGTCCGCGACCGCTGAGCTGCGGGACGGCGACCCCGAAGGATGCCACCAGCGGGGCGAGCGGAAGGGTGATCTTGTCGCCGACGCCACCGGTGGAATGCTTGTCGACCGTCTTCTTGCCCAGCGAGGCGAAGCTCATCCGCTCCCCGGAGGCGATCATCGCATCGGTCAGCACGCGGATCTCCTCGCGCTCCATGCCGCGCTGGAAGATCGCCATCGCGAACGAGGCCATCTGCGCGTCGGAAACGTAGCCACGGGTGTACGCGTCGATCATCCAGCGCAGCGCCGCTTCGGGGACCGCACCGCCGTCGCGCTTGGCGCGGATGACATCCACCGCGTCGAAGGGCTCAACAGTCATCGTGCTTCCTCCAGGTCGCGAGGCCCGAAAGCGTCGGGCAGCACCTCGTCGATCGTGCGGATGCCGGAGACCGTCTCCAGGAGCATCCCGGGCATGGCGTGCTCGAACAGCAGCTGGCGGCAGCGACCGCACGGCATGATCGTCTGTCCGTCGTTGTTCACGCACACGAAGGCGACGAGCTGGCCGCCCCCGGACATGTGCAGATCGCCGACGAGGGCGCACTCCGCGCAGAGGGTCACACCGTAGGAGGCGTTCTCGACGTTGCAGCCGGCGACGATGCGACCGTCGCCGACGAGGGCTGCCGCCCCCACGCGATACCGCGAGTACGGCGCGTACGCCTTCGTCATGGCATCCGTGGCGACCTGGCGCAGTTCATCCCAGTCGATGTCTGTCATTGCGATATTTCCTCTTCCGACCGGGGCTATGACTTGATGTAGGGCTTGCCGTCGGCGGCCGGCGCCTTGATCTGCCCGGCGAAGCCTGCGACAGCGAGCAGCGTGACCAGGTACGGCAGCATCAACATGAACTCGCCGGGGATCGGCGTCTTCAGGATCGACAGCAGGTTCTGCAGATTGGTCGCGAAGCCGAACAGCAGCGCGGCGAGCGTGGCGCGGATCGGGTCCCAACGTCCGAAGATCACGGCGGCGAGGGCGATGAAGCCGAGCCCCGCCGTCATGTCCTTGCCGAACTGCGGCACCGAGACGAGCGTGAAGTACGCGCCTCCCATGCCGGCGATCGCCCCCGCGAGCAGGACGTTCCAGAACCGGGTCGGGTTGACCTTGATGCCGACGGTGTCCGCGGCCTGCGGGTGTTCGCCCACGGCACGGAGCCGCAGGCCCCAGCGGGTGCGGTACAGCCCCCATGCCACCACCGCGACGGTGATGAACATCAGGTACCCGATGAACGTCTGGTTGAACAGGACCGGTCCGATGATCGGGATGTCGCTGAGCACGGGGATCTCGACGCGCGGGAATCGGACAGGGGCGTTCAGCGTCGTCTCGTTCGGTGCGAGCAGCGCGCCGTAGAGGAAACCGGTGAGACCCGTGACGAGCACGTTGAGCACGACACCGACGATGACCTGCTCGACGAGGTACTTGATCGCGAATGCCGCGAGCACGCTGGCCACCAGGACACCGCCGACCATCGCGCCGATCAGACCGACGAAGGCGTTGCCGGTGATGCTCGACAGCAGCGCAGCGGAGAAGGCGCCGAGCAGCAGCTGACCCTCGATCGCGACGTTCACGACACCGGCACGCTCGCCGATGACGCCGCCCAGCGCACCGAACACGAGTGGCACCGACAGCGACACCGCGCCGAACAGCAGGCTCGTCACGGGGACGAGCCCCCCGGCGGACGCCCACACGAGGAACGCGAAGACGGCGAGCACACCATAGGCGACGACCAGCCACAGGGAGGGTTCGCGGTAGGTCCACGCCCGGAGGAAGGCTCCGACCGTCAGGACAACCAGGATGCCGAACACGACCCAGAAGGTCGAGGCGGTCGGCAGTGCCACGTCGGGCAGCGAGAGCGCCGAGGACTGATCGGAGAGACGGAAGGTGCTGGTGCCCGAGCGCGGCACCGCGAGGAACAGCAGCGCGAGCAGCGCGGTCGCCGCGGCGAGGACGATCGGCGCCTTGAGGTGCCGCTCCTTGACGGTCGCGAGCTGCACCGTGCCATCGGCGGCCTGGGTCTGAACGAGGGACATCATGCCATCACCGCCTTCTTCGCGGCCTTGGCTCTCGCCTTGGCCGCCTTTTCCGCGTCGGTCTTCGGAAGGAAGAACACCGTGCGCAGCAGCGGCGGCGCGGCGATGAACAGCACCACGAGCGACTGCACCACGAGCACGATGTCGACCGGGATGTCCTGCGCCTGCATCGAGAACGAGCCCGCCTTGAGCGCCCCGAACAGGATGCCGGCGGCGAACGTGCCCCAGGCGCGGCTGCGCCCGAGGAGCGCGACCGTGATCGCGTCGAAGCCGATGCCGGCGTCGATCGTCTCGGTCACACCGGTGGTGACAGCGCCCTGGATCTGGTTCATGCCGGCGAGACCTGCGAGGCCTCCGGCGAACAGCATCGCGTACACGTAGATGCGCTGCACGCTGATGCCGGCGGCGCGTGCGGCGTGGGGGTTCTCGCCCACGGCGCGCATCCGCATACCGAGCGACGAGCGCTCGATGAGCCACCAGACGAACAGGGTCGCGACGATCACGATCACGAAGCCGAGGTCGAGCAGCGGGAACTGCGGTCCGAGCAGGGTCGGGAACTGCGCGCTCTGCGGCGTCGCCGA
>JAQZBG010000279.1 GCA_029239165.1 Microbacterium sp.
TCGGCGCGGTAGTAGTGGAAGTGATCGACGTGATCCCAGGTCCATACGCCGCTGTCGACGATCTCGATGCCGCCGTCCGTCTGGGCGAACAGGTAGCGTCCGTCGGTCGTCATGCCGTTCGCCGGCGGGATTTCACCGATCTCGGTGACGCTCTCGTCGAGCAGGTCCAGATGGGAGACGTTGCCGTCGGGGTCGATCGAGGTCAGCCCGAACTGCGGCTCGGCCACCTCCGCCGCCCCGGCGACGGCACCGTGCCCGTCTTCGGCGGCGCCATCGGACGGGGGTGGGTCGGCGGGGGTCGTGCTGCAGGCTGCGAGCGAGACGGTGAGAGCGCCGGCGAGGGCGAAGAGGGCGATGCGAGAGCGCACAGGGTCCTTCCTTGTCGTGTTCGTGCGAGTGGCCGCGTCGTCGCGACAGCGGGATCAGGCGTTCTGCGTCCTGGTCCGGCGAGAGCTGAGCGCGCCGCGCACTGCCCACGAGAGGCAGGCGAGCAGGATGGCGGATGCGGCGACCGAGGCGCCTGCGGCCGTCGCCGCGTACCAGGAGGCGAGCAGGCCGAGGAAGACCGCAGCCACTCCGAACACGGCGGCCAGCGCCATGCGGCTCGGGATGCGGGTGGTCCAATGCCCGGCGGCGACGGCCGGTGCGAGCAGGAGTCCGACGACGAGCATCGAGCCCACCGCCTGATACGACGCGACGACCGCCAGGGTCACGAGTCCGACGAGCGCGGCCTGCGCGAGCTGCGGGCGAAGGCCGAGCACCGAGGCGATGCGCGCATCGAGCGACAGGGCGACGAACGAGCGGTGGAACAGGATGGCGACGATCAGCCCGATGGCGGCCGCGGCCGCGAGCAGCATCAGGTCGACCGGGCTGATGGCGAGGATGTCTCCGAACAGGATGGCCGTCGCGTCGGTGGCGAAGCTTCCCGAGTGGGAGATGATGATGACGCCGATGGCCAGCATCGACACGAACAGCAGGCCGATGCTGGTGTCGTACGAGAGGCGGGCGCGCCGCTGCAGTGCCCCGATCCCGAGGCTCATGGCGATGGCGCTGAGTGCACCGCCGATGAGGACCGGCAGCGAGAGCACGGTGGCCAGAGCGACACCGGGGAGCATGCCGTGTGCCAGGGCCTCGCCCAGAAACGCCATCCCGCGGATGACGACCCAGGTGCCGACGATGGCGCAGAGGATCGCGACGAGCGCGCCGCCGAGCATCCCGCGCTGCAGGAAGTCGAGGGCGAACGGATCGAGGAGGCCGGTCGGGTGGAGGGTCACGATCTGTGAGCCTAGACGTTTTTGAGAATGATTATCAAACTCATAAACTGACCACATGCCCGAGTCTCGATCTCTGCCCGCTGCTGCCGCGCGTCTCACCGGAATCCACGTATCGTTCGACGGTCGGGCTGCGCTGTCTGACGTAGACGTCACGATCTCGTCGGGGACCGTCACCGTCATCACCGGGCCGAACGGCGCGGGAAAGTCGACCCTGCTCGAGGTTCTCGGCGGAACGAGGGCGGCGGCCGCGGGTGCCCGGATCGTCCGTGGTGCCGTCGCCTTCGTGCCGCAGCGAGCCGCGATCCCGCTAGGTCTCCCGGTCTCCGTGAAAGACGTCGTCAGCGTGGGTGCGTGGGGGCGGCTCGGACCGTGGCGACGGATGGACGCCACCGCGCGTGACCTCGTCGAGCGGTCGATGGAGCGACTCGGCATCCGGTCGCTGGAGCGCCATCCGTTCACCTCGCTCTCGGGTGGCCAGCAGCAGCGGGCGCTGCTCGCCCAGGGGCTCGCGCGCCGTGCCGATCTGCTGCTGCTCGACGAGCCGACGACGGGCCTCGATGCGGAGAGCGCGCTCCGCATCCGCGCCGTGCTGCGGGAAGAAGCGGCGCGCGGTGTCGCCGTCGTGTGCGTCTCCCACGACCCCGCGGTCATCGGCGATGCGGAGCAGAGCATCCCTCTCCGGGAGGGGCGGGTCTGCGTCGCCGACTGACCGGTCATCGAGCGTGCGCCGCCGGCTGCACGGTGGGGGTGGACGACGCGAAGGGGGCCGGGTTCTGGTCGTCCCCGGAGCGGCGGGCGCGATCGTGACCGCTCATCACAGCTCCTCCGTGATCGTCGGCCAGGCGGGAAGCGGGTCGGCGAACCGTCGCCACGCCGCAGGTCCCGCCGTCAGCTCCTCGTCGGTGACCGCGGCGGCATCGAGAGCGACGCGGATCCCGTCGGGGTCGAGGTCGAGTCCGGTGAGGGCGAGATCCTGCGCGGTCGTCGCGGCCTCCAGGTCGGCCGATTGCGGGTCGATCCAGATCGCGGAGCCGACCTGATCCCAGCGCGCGAGGATCCTGGCGCGTGTCGCGAGGCGGCAGAAGCCCGCCGATCGGAGCACGGTCCCGAGGCGGCCGGAATCGATGTCGTTCAGCGCCGTGGTCAGTCGTCCCGGATGGAACGGCCGAGGCTGCTCGTAGCGCAGCGTCGTCACGCGCGGATCCGTCATGTGCGGGTCGTGCTCATCGTTGAGGGCATGAATCCATCCGGCCCGCTCGAGCAGGGTCGGCGGCTCGTGCCCAGAGGCGCGCAGGGCTCGGAGGTCTTCGGCCGGCCCCCGGGACAGTCGCACGCGGGCAGTGGGGTTGAGGTGCGAGGCGATGGCCATGAGCAGCGACAACTCGGCGGTGGGCACGGCTTCCCAGTTCACGAACGTGACCAGGGTCGCACCCTCGACGTGCGACACCGCGCGGCGCGCTCTCGATCCGAAGTCGCCCCTGTCGTCGCCCCCGCCCGCCGCTTCCGAGAGGGGCTTGCCGTCGCGGAGATCATCGGTGAAGTGAACCGCATCGACCACGCAGATCACGGCGGACCGCGGGTCGTTCGCCAGGCCGAGGTGTGGGAGGTCGAGTTCGCCGGCGACGTCCAGCACGAGATGCGACGGCCGTTTCGCCACCGACGGGTGCGCGGCGGAGAGGACGATGTGCTCCGAGCGCCCCGGCATCGTCCGCTCTGCGAGGGTGACCAGGTGGCCCCGGGTCGCCCGTGCGAGGTGTGCGGCGTACGACTGCCGCTCCGGCACGCAGACGCCGACGATGACGAGCGGATTCCTGTGCTCCACGGACGACCTGCGCTTCCTCATTTTTTGACGGCTTCTGCGTCTCACCCTAACCTGTTAATGAGAAAGATTATCAATAAGGAGATCGTATGAAGGTTCGCGCTTCGCTCAAGTCGTTGAAGAATCAGCCTGGTGCCCAGGTCGTGCGCCGCCGCGGCAAGGTGTTCGTCATCAACAAGCTCAATCCCCGTTTCAAGGGTCGACAGGGCTGATCGGTACGCGAAGAGGGGTCGGCGGAATCATCCGCCGACCCTCTTCGTCGCGTGCGAGGAGCGCTACGCTGCCCGCTGAGACGCCGCGGGCATCGGAGGCAGCGTGCGAAAGCGCGGGTGGACGAGCATGAAGATCGTGACGATGGCCATGATCGCCGTTCCGGTGATGATCGGAAGCGGTGCCCACACCCCGTAGAGGAAGGTTCCGGCCGTCGGAGCGACGACGAACGTGAGTCCCGTCGTCGCGCCGATGACACCGGCGAGACCGCCTTGTTCGTCGCGGTCGACGAGCAGAGTGGGCCCGGCGGTGTATCCGGGCATCGCGATGCCGAGCCCCAGGCCGACGAGGAAGATCGCCACGAACAACGGCACGGCCCCGGCGTCGACGATGAGCAGGGCGAACCCGGCGAAGGCGACGAGGCCGCCGGCTCTCAGCAGCATCGACGGCGCCCATCCGGTGCGCGGCACGATGACCGTCTGGGCGAGGATCATGCCCACCCCTGCCGCCAGGAGCGCGCCGCCTGTGACGAGGCCCGTGATCGCGGCGTCGAGCCCGAGCCGGTCCTGCACGATGAAGCCGGTGATGATCTGGATGAACCCGAGCGCCGTGAACATGCCGAACCCGGCGAGCAGGAACGGCCATACGCGCGGGTCGAAGGGGCTGACCCTGACCGGGGTCTCGATCAGCTCGTGGCGAGGTTCACGACGCAGCCGGAAGACGATCAGGCCGAGGCCGGCAGCGAGGAGGACGGGAACGGCGATGAGCGGGGCGATGAGTCCGGACGCGGAGAGCACGCCGCCCACGATCGAGCCGCCGACCATCGCGATGCCCTGCACCGCACCGACTCCGGCCATGCCCTTCACCCGTGCCTTCTCGTCGACCGTCACATCGGCGATGTAGGCCTGAGCGGTGGGCGGCACTGCGGCGATGGCCGTGCCGAAGCCGACCCCGCGGGACAGCACGAACAGGACGAACAGCAGCGTGCCGGTGATCGCACCCGTCATGCCCAGCCACGCCAGCACGGCGAACAGCGCCATCGCGACGACGGCGAGGCCGAACGCGGCTTCGAGGACCGGCTTCCGTCCCCACGACTGGGACTTGCGACCCCAGAACTGGCTGGTCAGGACGATCATGGCCGCGGCCGTGCTGATGGTCACACCGACCTGCCATTCCGCGAGGCCCACCTCGCGGGACAGCGGCGCGATGATGGGGTTCAGCGTCATCTGCCCCAGATAGATGAGGAACACCGCTCCGAGCACCAGCGGAATCTG
>JAQZBG010000280.1 GCA_029239165.1 Microbacterium sp.
TTGGTCTTCTCGGTGTTGATGATCTCCCACACCCGCCCGACGGAGCCGTCCGCCTTGCGTCGCGCGTCGGCCTCGGTGGCGAGCACGTGACGCGATCGTGAGAACGCGTTGCCGTGCGGATTGCCCTCACCCTGCGGCATCCGCTTCAGGTCCAGCTCGTGCACGGCGTTGCGGTCGCCGTCGACCGCCATGTCGAGGCGGGCGCAGAAGATGTGCTGGTGGTACGGAGCGGCAAGTCCGGGCGCGATCTGCGACGCGTAGGGATACCCCTCGCCCGGGTAGCGCGCCGTGAAGACGATACCGGTCGCCTTCGCCTCGAACTGGATCGTGCCGTCGAGGTAGAAGTACCAGTAGAAGCCGTAGTCGTAGTTGCCGACGGTCGTGAAGAAGCTCACCACCAGGCGGCGCTGTCGCCGTGTCGATCGGTGGTTCGCCCACTCGTCGGTGTGCTTCCACAGCAGGCCGAAATCCTCCTCGTGGATGCAGATCGCCTGCGGGATCTCGCGCGGATTGCCGAAGTCGTCCGCGACGACCGGCGAGAGGTAGGTGATCTCGCCGAGGCAATCGCATCCGAGTTCGAGCGAGTTCGCATCGCGCCCGACGAGGTACTCGCCGGTGTCGAAGTAGTTCTGCCACGACCGGTACGGCGCGGGATCGCCGTAGGGGACGACCATCTCGGCGATCGAGGCGCGGTCGATGATCGACCGACGCCGGCCGCGGTCCTCGATTCCGATGCGGCTGAGCACCAGCCCCTCACGGGCATCGAACCCGACGTGCAGGTCCCACTTCTGCCACCGCAGCACGTTGCCCTCGAGGGTGAAGCTCGGGCCTTCCGGCTGGGTGATGTGCAGCGGCTTCAGATCCGTGCGAAGCGGGCCGGTGAGCTCGGGCGACTCGAAGTTGCCGTTCGTCAGCGGATCTGCCGACGGCCCGTCGTCGAGGATGCGCACGACGCGTCGCTCGATCATGTCGACGAATGCGACGAGCTGATCGATCGGATGCCCCCACGCATAGTCGCCGGGCTCATGCTGGACGAACGCCAAGCCGCGCAAGAGGCGCCGGCCCTCTTCACCCTCGTAGTCGAAGATCCCCGCCGACAGCGGGGCGACGCGCACCTGGTGCGGCTCGAGCCCTCGCGCGCTCAGCGCCGCGCGCCAGCCGTCGTCGGCCGCGAGGATGCTCTCGATCGCCTCGAATTCCTCCAGGAGCACGGGCGCCTGGCCGACGCCCGCGTCGACGGTGGTCGCCGACACCGTCAGACCGTTCGTCACGTCGA
Organism: Microbacterium sp.; assembly: GCA_029239165.1. GTDB lineage: Bacteria > Actinomycetota > Actinomycetes > Actinomycetales > Microbacteriaceae > Microbacterium. The sequence goes on from JAQZBG010000280.1 coordinate 1,277, forward strand.
TGACGGCATCCGTCGTCTCACCCGTCGCCGTGTCGAGAAGGATGGCCCTCGCCCGACGCGGCGGGGCGGGAGAGCCGTCCCCCAGCGTCGCCTTCTCGGGCTCCTTGAGGCTGAGATACGCGACCCGGACGGTGTCTCCGAGCCGCCCCTCAGCGACGAGGTGGTCGCGGGCGGCGGTGATCTCATCGGCGGTGAGCGGATCGAGCGGATGTGCAGACGCCGCCGCCGTCGTCGGGCCCGTCCCCATGCGGATCTGCTGTTCCATCAGACGGACGCCTCCTCGAGTTCTGGCTCCACGGCGGACGGGCCGCGGCGCTTCTCCCAGAAGTAGCCGACGAGGGCGAGGGCCGTGATGGCCAGCAGCGTGCCGATGGTGAAGCCCTCGAAGGTCAGCTGGTCCACACCCCAGATGTCGATGAAGTCGTACTCCAGACCGAGCGCGGACTCGATCGTACCTGGGAACACCGCGACCCAGGAGCCCAGGAGAACCCAGGCGTAGATCACAGCGGTGCAGATCCACAGGCCGGCGCGTCCGCCCGGCACGGTGAAGGGACGCTCGACGTCGGGATACTTGCGGCGCAGCACGATGATCGTCGGGAAGATGACCAGGTACGACAGCAGCAGGGTCGAGATCGCGATGATCAGCACCACCGTGAAGACGGCGGCCGTGCTCCCCGTGAGCAGCACCGTGGCCATGATGCAGAACACCGAGGCGACGACGCCCGACAGGATGTTCATGCGCACCGGGGTGCCGAGGCGCTCCGAGAACTTGCCGAAGTAGCGGAAGAACGCACCGTCGGCGCCGGCCGCCGCCTGCACGCGGTCGGAGGCGATCATCCACGCGCTGGCCTGGGTGAGGACGATGAAGATGAACAGCAGGGCCGCGACGGTCATGACGGGTCCGGATGCGATCCCGTAGACGCTGAAGACCTCCTCGAAGGCATCGAGGAACCCGCTGGCACCCTGCACCTTCTCCGCCGGCAGCACCGCCAGGATGGCGAAGACCGGAACCAGGTAGCACAGGATCGAGATCGTGCCCGAGGAGGCGATCGCACGCGGCACGTCCTTCTGCGGATTGCGCATCTCTTCGGCGGCTCCATTGGGCGCCTCGAAACCGACGACCGCGAACAGGATGAGGGGGGTCACCGCCAGGAAGCCCACGACCGTCGGGGCGAAGTCACCGGCCGCGTACCCCTGCACACCGTTCTGGAGCGCGTAGATCCCGACGGTGACCACGAAGATGGCCAGCAGCGAGACCTTGACGATCGCTCCGGCTGCCACGATGCGCTTGCCGTACTGCAGGCCGATGATCGCGGTGGCGATCGCTGCCCAGATGAAGACGAGCTTGAAGACGAAGTCCCAGAAGCCACCCTCTTCGAGGGGGCTGATGTACGCACTCCAGGTCGCCGCCGCGATGAACACCAGCGCGCCGCCCATCCACAGCGGATTGGTGATCCAGTAGAACATCGTCGCGATCGCTGCCGTGAGCTTGCCGAACGCGAGCCTGACCCACACGAACGGGCCGCCCTCGCCGTGGAACGTGCTCCCCAGCTCGGCGATCACCAGGGCGTAGGGGAAGAGGAATGTCACGCCGATCACGAGCGTCCATGTGAACGCCTCGGCGCCGCCCACCGCCGCGATCTGAGCGATCGTGTCGATCGCGATGATGGCGCTGACCGACAGGAAGATGATGTCGAGGCGCCCCAGCGTCTTGCGGAAGGGCTGGGTTCGGATATCCGATGTCTCGATCTGTACAGCACTCATGGGGACTCCTCGGTCCAAGGTCGCGGCTGCCTCGAACGCCACCATTGGCTTCGATCGCGGGTCGAGTCAACCTCACGAATGACCCCGCACGCCAATATCGGTACCCGGTGCACTAGATCAGTTCATGTGATGAAGTGTCCGTTTGCAATCCACTCGACACATGAGCGAAACAGTCCGATCCGCACCGTCTCGCGGGCCAGATCCGAGACCGTCGCCTAGGAGGCCGCTGGTTCGCGTCGCCGGGCTCGATACGTCCGTGCGCGACTGCGGTTCTGGCACGTGAGTGAGCAGTAGTGGCGGCGCGCCGCCGGCGACTGATCGACGTAGACACCGGCGCAGTCGTGCGCCATGCAGATGCCGAGCCTTCCGGCATCCGGGTCGGTACGGAACTGACCGATGAGGGCGAGCGCTGCCGACGCGAGGAGCTGCTCTTGCCGAGGGGCGCTCCACACCTCGCGCACCGTCCATTCGTCGGCGCCGAACTCCGGGGAGATCCGCGCCTGCGCCATCAGCTCGTTGAGCCGTGCCGCGCACTCGATGCCGGAGTCCGACTCGAACACCGGACGGATGAGATTCGCGACCCGGGTGAAGTCGCCAGGGCTCAGTCGGCCGAAGCCTTCCCAGTACTCCGCGGACTCGGCGCGGAACGCCGGCATGTCCGGATACGCGTCATCCCTCTTGCCTGCGACCGCCCTCGGGGCGTCGCCCCAGTCGTTCACGAGCCGGACGAGCACGGGCAGCGGCATGGGCAGAACCTCGGGGTTCACCTGCCTCGCCATGCCGCACCTCCGTCACGCGTAGCCATATTAGCTCGCGTGACGCTCGACTTGCCTGGCGACGTTGTCACGCATAGCTAGCAGTTTATGCGTGACACGGCTACAGTTCGGGAATGCAGCGCGGCGAACTCGAACGGACGGATGCCGATGGCTGAGGTCGTTCCGGCCAGCCCCGGCCGGCGCGGCCTTGCGCTCGCCGTCCTGTGCGCGGCGTTCTTCATCGAGGTGCTCGGCTCGACCAGCACCTTCGCAGCACTGCCCGCGATCGGCCGGAGCCTCGACATCGGCCCCACTGTGCTGGCGGCGGCAGTCGCGGTCTATGGCGTCGTCATCGCCGGCCTCATGCTGCCGTTCGGCCGCGCCGCCGACGCCCTCGGCCGTCGGCGCGTCTTCCTGACGGGCGTCATCGCCTTCGGTGTCGGCTCGATGGCCTGCGGGCTCGCGCCGTCCGGAGCGGCGCTGATCGCCGCGAGAGGCGTGCAGGGACTCGGTGCCGCCGCACTCACTCCCGCCGCGCTCGCGCTCCTGCTCAGCATCCATCCGGCGGGTCCGGAACGCAACCGTGCTCTGGGCATCTGGGGCGGAATCGGCGGGATCGGTGCCACCGCGGGGCTCCTGCTCGGCGGCCTGGTCACCGACACTCTCGGATGGCCATGGATCTTCTTCCTCAACGTCCCGGTCTGCGTCGCCGTGCTCGTCTTCACTCGCCGGGCGGTGCCGGAGTCCCGGCAGGCGCGACGGCGACCGTTCGACCTCTC
>JAQZBG010000281.1 GCA_029239165.1 Microbacterium sp.
GTGATGAGGCCGGTGAGCGCCTCGGCGAAACCGCGTGCGAGGTTCTTCTCCGTCTGCGTGTAGTCCGCGACGATCGCGTCGCGCGGCACGCCTGCGACCGACAGCAGGATCGCCGTGGCGAGTCCGGTGCGATCCTTGCCCGCCGTGCAGTGGAGCAGCACGCCGGGGCGCTCGGTCCGCGATGCGGCGAGCACGGTCCGTGCCACCGTCGCGAACTGCGGGGCGCTGGCCTCCAGGATGGACACGTACAGGCCGTCGAGAGTGGGAACCTGCTTCAGCGCCTCCGCGACCTGCGTCACCGACAGGCTCGCCCCGGTCGCGGCGGGGAGCAGGCGCTTCACCATCTCGTCCATGGCGCCGCCCTGCATCGGCAGCGGCAGCAGCGTCACGCTGCCATCCTCGGGAAGACGATCCGCGGCACGGGAGCGTTCGGCGTCCGTGCGCATGTCGATCACGGTGCCGATGCGGAGGGTGACGAGCTCCTGCAGCCCCTCGTCCGTCAGGGCGGCGAGGGCGTCGGAACGGAACAGGAGACCGGAGGCGAGCGTTCCTCCGCCGGCGAGCGGGAGACCGGCGAGCTCTCGAGCGTTGTGCGTCCCCTGCAGAATCGACGTCAGTTCCATGGTCATCCGGGCCCTCTCCCTGATTTTGGTCTCAGCGTATCGGGACCGGAGGGCCACGGGACCGCCCACGCCGGATGCCGGGGGTGGACGATCCCGTCGCCGAGGTTCAGCCGTTCACGGCCTTCTCGATCGCCTGTTCGAGGTCGTCCCACTCCTGCAGCTCGACCTTGCGGCCGTCGACGAAGAACGTCGGGGTGCTGCTCACCTCGAGCTTCTCGCCGTCGCTCTTGTCCGCCTGCACGCGTTCCGCGGTCGCCGGGTCGGCGATGGCCGTGTCGTAGGCGGCGAGGTCGAGTCCCAGGTCCTCGGCGAAGCCCCGGAAGACCGCGGGCGTCTCCTCCGTCTGCCCGCCCCACTGCGCCTGGGTCTCGAACAGTCGGTGGTACATGTCCTCGAAGCGGTCCTGCTGCGCCGCGGCCTCGGCGGCGAGGGCGGCCTGGGTGGAGTTGATGTGCCCCGGTAGGGGGAAGTAGCGGACGACGTAGGTGATCTCGCCGTCGTACTTCGCGCGGAGGTCTTCGACGATCGGGTAGAACGCCCCGCAGGCCTCGCACTCGAAGTCGAGGAACTCGACGACGGTGACGGCGCCCTCGCCGCCGTCGTCGAGCACATGCGAGTCGGTGCGGACGGTCTGCCGCTCCTCGCCTTCGGGTGGCGGGGTCGCCCCTTTCTGGGTGAGGGCGAAGACGATGCCGGCGATCAACAGGACGATGGCGACGGCGATGGCGATCAGGGTCGCTTTGACAGAGTTCTTCATGGGGTCTCCAGACACAGGGATGACGACGGGGAAGGATGCCGCACGAGGCGGTTCGATGCACGCGTCGGATTTCAGGTGCGGGAGATCGAGAGCTGTGTCAGGGAGAGTGCGGGGACGGTGATGCGCGGGCCGGCGCGGGGCGGCGATGTCCGGCGGGGCGCCCGACTGCCGAGTGGCCGGGTGTCCCGACCGCGAAGCCGGAGGAGCAGCAGCACCAGCGCGACGCCGCACAGCACCGCGAGCAGGCAGACGCCGAGGTCGGAGGAGAGCACATCGACGGCCGTCGCACTGTCGGCAACGCCCTCGGCTGACGCGGTGTCGGCGGAGGACGAGACGCCGGGGGCGAGGCAGAGGGTGGCATGCACATCGGCGGGGCCGTGGGAGCTGGACCAGGCGCCGATCACGAGCAGGAGCGCGAGGCCGACGGCCGTGATCACCCGGGCGATCAGCATCCGCTCGGCCCGGGCTCGCGGCATCCGATCCGACGATGAGGGCAGCATTTCCCGCGCAGTCTAGCAACGGTGCCTCTGTCTCTCCCGGGGGCCGGGTCGCCCCCGACGCGCCTACACTGGAGGGGTGGCGAGACTACTGATCGTCGGCGGCTTCCTCGCCGCCGTGTTCTGGGTGTACAGCATCGTCGATTGCGCAGTGCAGCCGGCGACGCGGCACCGGGGTGTGTCCAAAGCCGCCTGGATCGCGATCGTGGTGCTCCTTCCCGTGATCGGCGGAATCCTCTGGTTCGTGATCGGCCGCCGCCGCGCCAACGATTCCGGTGTCCGACCCGTCATCGCCCCCGACGACGATCCGGCGTTCCTGCGCAGCATCAGCAAGACCGAGCAGGATGCCCGCATCCGCCGGCTCGAAGAGGAGCTCGCCCGTCTGGACGAGGAGACCGACGAGCCTCCCGCCTCGGACCCGCGCCCGTGACCTCGTCTCCGGCGATGGATGCTGCGGCATCCCTGCTCGCCGACCTCGTGGCGCACGGCGTGCGCGACATCGTGCTCTCGCCGGGTTCGCGCTCGCAGGCGCTCGCGCTTGCCGCGGTGCGCTTCGCCGATGAGGGGCACGTCCGGGTGCACGTGCGCATCGATGAGCGCGTCGCCGGGTTCACCGCGCTCGGGATCGCCCGCGAGACGGGGGTGCCCGCCGCCGTGATCTGCACTTCCGGTACGGCCGTCGCGAACCTGCTCCCCGCGGTGCAGGAGGCGTTCCACTCCGGTGTGCCCCTGTTGCTGCTGACCGCCGATCGTCCGCCCGAGCTGCGCGGCGTCGGCGCGAACCAGGCCACGCTCCAGGATGGCCTCTTCCACCCCTGGGTGCGTGACCAGGTCGATGCCCCCGTGCCGGGGGAGGGTGATTGGGACGGACTCGCCGCGCGCGCCGTCACCGCAGCGGTGGGTGCGCGCGAGGTCGATGGCACGCTGTCCGGTGTCGCGGGACCCGTGCACCTGAACCTCCCCGCCAGGGAACCGCTCTCGGGTGCCATGGCCTCGGTCACCGTCACACCGGGTGAGGCTCCTGCTCCGTACCGGGAAGAGCCGTTCGAACTCGAGCGCGGTCCGCGCACGGTGGTGATCGCCGGTGCCGATGCGGGCGCGGATGCCGAGGAGATCGCCCACGCCGGGGGCTGGCCGCTGATCGCGGAGATCGTCAGCGGTGCGCGGTACGGTCGACAGCTCGTGCACGGCTACCGACGGCTGCTGTCGCGCGAAGACCTGGGCGGTCGCATCGAGCGGGTCGTCGTGCTCGGCCACCCGACACTCAGCCGTGAGGCGGCGGCCTTGCTCGCCCGTGCGGATATCGACGTGATCGCGGTGCGCCGGGGCGGGGAGGAGCTGAACCTCAACCACCGCACCCGTGCCGTCGGCGCCGTGTCCGTCGCCGCAGGCCCCGCTGACCGTGCCTGGCTCGGGGAATGGCTCCAGGCGTCGGCCGCCGAGGTCGTCGACCTGAGTGAGAACGCCCCCGACCCCGATGGTCTCGCCTCCACGGACTTCGCCGCCCGCAGGGAAGCGGTCAAGGCCGAGCTCGACGCGGTCCGTCGTCCCCTCGACCGCGCGCTCCTGGTCGACGCCGTGTGGCGGGCCACCTGGCCGCATGACCGCCTGGTGTTCGGCTCATCTCGGCTCGTGCGCGTCGCCGACCAGGTCCTCGGCGGCAAGAAGGTGCCGGTGCACGCCAACCGCGGGCTCGCCGGGATCGACGGCACGATCGCTACGGCGACCGGCATCGCTCTCGCCAGTCAAGCAGCCGGAGCCCCGGGCGTGACGCGGGTGCTGCTGGGGGACCTCGCCTTCCTGCACGACGTGGGCGCACTGTTGCTGCCCCCGGACGAGACCGAACCTCGACTTCAGGTCATCGTCGGCAACGATGGTGGCGGCACCATCTTCGACTCCCTCGAGGTGGCCGGGTCCGCCCGCCCGGCCGACCTCGATCGCGTGTTCTACACCCCGCACACCGTGCGGCTGGAGCAGCTCGCGCTGGCCTACGGCTGGGAGTACCAGAGGGTGACCACCCGTACAGCCCTCGACCAGGCGCTGACGTCCGCGCGGGGTGCCCGTCAGATCATCGAGGTCCCGCTGCCGCGTTGACTGGCAGGATGTGCGTATGGACGCGCACACCTGGACGCAGACGCTGCGAGTGGGCGAGGGATTCCGCCTCGCCGACCTCGACCCCGACACCAAGCCCGGATACGTCGGCGGGAAGTCGCACGGCGCCCGCGACCTCGCGGCAGGACTCGAGAAGCTGAACGATCTGCAGGAGCGGCTGTTCGCCGAGAGCAGGGTCGGCGAGGCGAACGATGCGGTGCTGCTGGTGCTGCAGGCGATGGACTCGGCCGGTAAGGGCGGCATCGTGCGGCACGTGGTCGGCGGCGTCGATCCGCAGGGCGTCGCGCTCGCCGCGTTCAAGGCGCCGACGCCCGAGGAGCGCAGCCAGGATTTCCTGTGGCGGATCGAGAAGCGGCTCCCCGAACCGGGGTTCATCGGGGTGTTCGACCGTTCGCACTATGAGGACGTGTTGATCGGCAAGGTGCGGGAGCTGGCGGACGGCCCGGAGATCGAGCGCCGCTACGACGCCATCAACGAGTTCGAAGCCCGGGTGGCCGCATCCGGCACTCGCATCATCAAGGTCATGCTGCACATCTCACCGGATGAGCAGAAGGAGCGGCTCATGGAGCGGCTCGAACGCG
>JAQZBG010000282.1 GCA_029239165.1 Microbacterium sp.
TCTTCGCGATCGCGGCCGCCGCCGAACTCTCCGGCCTCCACCCGCAGACGCTGCGGCAGTACGACCGCATCGGGCTCGTGGTCCCCGGACGCACCTCCGGGGGATCCCGCCGTTACTCCCCCCGCAACATCGAGCAGCTGCGCGAGGTCGCCCAGCTCTCCTCCGAAGGTGTGAGCCTTCCCGCCATCGCACGCCTGCTCGACCTCGAAGACGAGAACCGGGCACTGCGCAGCCGCATCGCCGTGCTCGAGAGCGCCCTGCGAGCCGAGCGCGAGAATCGTCCGGGTGTGCGTGTGTTCGCCGCCGGATCCGCCGGCGTCGTGCCGATGCCGACCGGCCGCCGCCTGCGCCGCTCCACCGAGGTGGTGCTCTGGGACCCGCGCGGGAGTGCGTAGCTCGCACTCCGAACCTGGTGTGTATCCTGTCAACAGTTAACAGGAGGTCACCATGACGCAGTCCGTGAAGCGTGGAGAATCCCTCGGCGCGCAAGTGGCCCGAGTGCTGCGGCAGCGCATCGTGCGCGGCGAACTCGCCCCTGGTGCCCGCATCACAGAAGAGGCGCTGGCCGAAGAGTTCTCCGTCAGCCGCGGACCGGTGCGCGACGCGCTGACGCAGCTCAGCTTCGAGAAGCTCGTCGAGGTGCAGCGTCCGCGCGGCGTCTACATCGTCGGCCTCACTCACGACGACGTGGACCAGCTCTACAGCCTGCGCGGCGCCCTCGAGCAGCTCGCGCTGTCCCGGGCGATGCGCGTCGAAGACGACTCGCGCTGGACCGCCATGGCCGCGGCCGTCGCCCGCATGGGGGAAGCCGCGGATGCCGGCGACCACGCGGCCTTCGTCGCCGCCGATCTCGAGTTCCACTCGCAGATCTATGCCCTCGCCGACCACCCGCGCCTCGAGGGCGCGTGGAATCAATACCTTCCGACGTTCACCGCGCTGCTCGAGGTCACGATCAACCACGACGAAGACCTGCACGAGTCGTCGGACGACCACGTCACGCTCATGAAGGTGATGCGCAGTGGAAAACCCGCGCAGGCCGCGAAGGTGCTGTCGGAGCACCTCGACGGCGCCCGCGAGCGCATGCTCGCCGAGATCGCCGACCGCGCCTGAGTGCGAGCGTCTGCTGGGGGCGGGGACAGCGCGAGTGTTGACTGTTAACAGTCAACACTGCTAGCCTCAGGGAGTCGACAACAAGGTCGACCCACGTAGAGGAGCAAAGATGCCCCGCAAGCGCATCACCCGGGCGGCTGCCGCGATCGCCGCCCTCGCAGCCACCGCTCTCATCGTCTCGGCCTGCACCAAGGTCGAAGAGGGCGAAGAAGCCGGATCGTCCTTCCCCGAGAACGACATCCGACTCATCATCCAGGCCAACCCCGGCGGAGGATCCGACCTCTCGTCGCGCGCGCTCGCCACCGAGCTCGAGAAGATCCTCGACGTCAGCGTCATCCCCGAGAACATGCCGGGTGCCGCGGGCGCCCTCGCGATGGAATACGTGGGCGCGCAGGATCCCGACGGCTACGTCATCGGGTTCGCTCCCGTCGAGATCGCCATGCTGAACACCACCCAGGGCGCGAACGTGCTGCCGGAGGACTTCGACCTGCTCGGCCAGATCATGCTCGCCCCCGGCGTCGTCACGGTCGGCGCGAACAGCGGCATCGAGACCCTCGAAGACCTCGTGACCCAGGCCAAGGCCGGCGCGGTCACCGTCGCCAACTCCGGCGCTGGCTCCATCTGGGAGGCGGCCACCGTCGGACTCGGCAGTGCGACCGACGCCGAGTTCACCCCCGTGCCGTACGACGGTGGAGCGACCGCCGTCGCCGCCGCTGCCTCGGGTGAGACCGTCGCGGCCGTCTCCGGTCTCGGCGAGGCTCTGGCCCAGGGTGAATCCGTGCGCATCCTGGCCGTCATGAACGACGTGCGACACCCCGATGCGGAAGACGTCGAGACGGTCGAGGAGGCCATCGGTGAGAACGTCGTCTTCGGCGGCTGGGGCGGCATCTACGCCCCCAAGGGCCTGCCGGACGACGTGAAGTCCACCCTCGAGGACGCGGTCAAGGAAGCGGTCGACTCCGACAGCTACCAGAAGTTCCAGGCCGACGCCGGGAACCTGGTCGTGTACCGCGACTCCGCCGAGTGGACCACCTTCGTCGACGAGCAGTTCGACCTGTTCCAGGACCTGCTGGGCTGAGAAGAACCGGCTGAGAGGACCGCGGGGCCGACCTCGTCGCCGGCCCCGCGGTCTTCTCCCTCACTTCTCGGATCACTTCTCGGATCACTTCTCGGATCACGAAAGGAGCACCATGTCGACCCCTGCATCGGATGCGTCTGCGCCGGACGCCGTCGCGGATGGCGAATACCAGGGTGCGCCCGCATCCCGCCCCCTCGAGATCGTCTTCGCGGTCGTCGCCCTGGCGTTCACCTCGGGCTACCTCTTCCTCTCCACGCAGATCCCGCTGCGACGAGAAGCCGCCCCCGGGCAGATCGACGCCCGCTTCTGGCCCCTCGTCATCGGCGTGGCCGGCGTCGTCGTCGCGATCGCGCTGCTCGCCGTCGCAATCACCCGCCCGGCCCCGACCCGCGAAGACCTCGAGCGCATCCAGCCCGGCGGCGCCCTCCGCGTCATCGCCACCCTCGCGATCACCGGCGCCTTCATCGCCCTGTGGTCGCTGGGCTCGGTCATCCTTTTCGGCTACCGCGTCGAGGTGTTCCCCATCGCCGCCGCGCTGCTGATGGCCGCCCTCATGCTCCTCTACGGCCACCGCCGCTGGCTGAGCCTGATCATCTACTCCGCCTCCGTCACGGCGTTCGTCTACGTCGTGTTCGGGATGCTTCTGAGGATCCCCCTGTGAACGCGCTCATGGAGGGGCTGAACTCGCTCCTCGACATCTCGATCCTGCTCTACATGCTCGTCGGCCTCGTGCTCGGCTTCATGGTCGGAGCGTTCCCCGGCATCACCGCGACCATGGCCGTCGCGCTCGCCGCCGGATTCACGATGACCCTCGAGCCCGTGCAGGGCCTCGCCGTGCTGCTGACCATCTACGTCGCCGCGAACTTCGGCGACCGCGTGCCCTCGATCCTCATCAACACCCCCGGCACGCCGGCATCCATCGCGACCACCCTCGACGGCTATCCGATGGCCAAGCAGGGGAGGGCGGGCCTCGCCCTGACGATCTCCGCCATCGTCTCGGCGGTCGGCATCCTCGCCTCCCTCGTGCTCTTCTCCGTGGCCGCGGTCCCGATCGCCAGCTTCGCGCGTGACTACTTCAAGTCGCCGGAGCTGTTCGCCCTCGTCGTCTTCGGCATCGCGATCATGATCGGCATCTCGTCGAAGTCGATGCTCAAGGGCATCCTCGCCGGACTCTTCGGCCTCATGCTCGGCAGCGTCGGCACCTACGCCGCGACCGCCGACCAGCGCTTCACCTTCGGGGTCCTCGAACTCGTGGAGGGCGTGAACTTCATCGCCGTGATCATCGGGCTGTTCGGCATCGCCGAGCTGTTCGACCAGCTGCTCACGCACCGGAAGTCGGCCGTGCGCCCGATCTCGAGCCTCGGCCGCTGGTGGCCGAACCGCGCCGAGCTGAAGCAGAGCGGTCGCGCGACCGCCGTCGGTGGCGCTGTCGGACTCGGCGTCGGCCTCATCCCCGCGGCGGGCGGCGACATCGCCGGACTCATCGGCTGGGAACGCGCACGCAAGGTGTCCAAGCACCCCGAGATGTTCGGCAAGGGGTCCATCGAAGGTGTCGCGGCCTCCGATACCGCATCCAGCGCCACGCTCGGCGGCTCGCTCACCACGACCATGGCGCTGGGTATCCCCGGCGACTCCGTGATGGCGGTGATGATCGGCTCGATGATCATCTGGGGCATCACTCCCGGGCCGACGCTGTTCACGAACCGCCCGGACCTCGTGGTCTCGATCGTCGGCATCATGCTGATCGCGACGATCCTGTCGCTGGTGCTGAGCCTCATCCGCATGAAGGGGATGGTGAAGCTCCTCGACGTGCCGCAGCCGTACCTGTGGAGCGGAATCCTCATCTTCTGCATCATCGGCACCTACGCCACCTCGAACAGCCTCTCGACGGTCGTCACCATGCTCGTCTTCGGCGTGATCGGCGTGCTGCTCAAGCGCATGCAGGTGCCGGCCGGCCCCATCGTGCTCGGCCTCCTCCTCGGGCCGCTCGCCGAGGAGAACCTCGCCCGCACGCTGGCGATCCTCCCCACACGACCGTTCTTCGAGGTCGTCAGCCCCATCGCGATCGTGCTGCTCGCGCTGGCCGTGCTCTCGATCGTGATGCCGGCGATCCGTGCGGCACGCAAGCCCCGCGCCGAGCGCGCGTCGCTCGCGGACTCGATCCTGCACGACGACAGCATCCAGCAGATCGAGAAGGCGCACGACGAGCTCGCCGCCCAGCCCGACCTGCTCACCTCCACCGTCCGCAGCGTCGACGCTCCGCCGCGACGTGCCCGTAAGTCCCGCAAGAACTCCGAGGAGACCGAGAAGTGACCCGCTACGACATCCTGACCGCCGTCCCCACCGCGTTCCGCCGCGACGGCAGCCTCGACCTCG
>JAQZBG010000283.1 GCA_029239165.1 Microbacterium sp.
CCGATCCCGGTGCTCGAGCGCTCGCACATGATCGAGGCGTACCACCGACGGCTGTTCGATCCGGACCCCGCCGTCCACGTGCCGGCAGCCGTCGCCTGGTCGACGTGGGAGGCGGCGACCGTGACTCTGACGCCGGATGCCGCGCAGATCGCCGCGATGTCCGACCCGGAGAAGGCCACCGCGTTCGCGCGCATCGAGAACCACTTCTTCGTCCACCGCGGCTGGTGGCAGGAGGGGCAGCTGATCGCCGGGGTCGACGTGATCCGCCATATCCCGACGGTCATCGTGCAGGGGCGGCACGATGTCGCGACGCCGATGATGACCGCGTGGGACCTGCATCGCGCCTGGCCGGAGGCCGAGTTCGTCGTGGTCGATGACGCGGGTCATGCCGCTACCGAGCCGGGCACGCAGAAGGCGCTGCGCGCCGCGACCGACCGCTTCGCCCGCGCCGCCCGCTGACGTTCAGGCCTGTAGAGCCTTCGTCAGCGTCTTCAGGAGTCCGACGACGCCGCCGTTCGCGCGGTGCCGGGTCAGCCCCTCGCTCACGGCCGCGCCCGTGCGCGCCGACACGAACCATGGCGGCTTCGGCAGGATCGTGAGGCGTCCGCCGCCGTTCGCGATCGGCAGCGAACGCGGGAACGGACGGAAGGGTCCGCGGAGCACGGAGCGCTCCACGCCGTCGAGCAGCAGCGCGTTGTGCACGACGCCGATGCCGCTGCCGACATCTTCGATCGTGCTTCCCGGGAACGCTCCCCAGGTGAGGGTCGGGGTGATGAAGCCGAAGGCGGTCCAGCCGTTGATCGCGATCGAGCCGTAACGCAGTGCCGCGATCGCCCGCTCGAAACCGGCGCCGAGTGCCTTCTCCGTCGCCGGGTCGATCAGCAGGTTCGCACCGAGGGTGCCCTGGAGCTTGTCGTTCGCGTGGGCGATGGCGGCGTCGAGGAAGTCCTGCCCGGCGCCCGGCACGGTGACGACGCCGAGCACGGGTGCGAAGTATTCGGTGGTCTCCAGCGCGGCCGCGTCGTCGTCGGCGTCGATCTCCACGAGCAGTCGGTCGCCGAGCACGAGGGCGTCGGGGTACGCATCGGTCGCGAGATCCATCCGAGAGGGTGAGCCCGGATACCAGATGGGTCGTTCGGGGGCATTGGCGTATGCGCGTCGCAGCGCGGCACGGAACGCATCGGCCTGGTCCCAGTCGGACGACAGGATGACGACCTGTCCGGCGATGCAGTTGTGACCGGCGTTCTGCAGGCGCATGGTCGCGATGTGCTCGGCCTGATAGGTGAGGTCGGCGTCTGTCCAGGCGCCGGGCACCACGATGATCGGGGAGACGCCGCCGAGTTCGGCGGTGATCGGCTTCTTCAGCTGCGGACGATTCTCGCGGCGGCGGCGCTTCGTCGCGGCGGCGCCTTCGCCCTTCGACGGACCCCAGACGATCGTGTCGAACGTCGCCGCCGAGCCGGTGATGTGCACGTGCACGAGACCGGGGTGCCCGGTGAGGTAGGCGCCGACCGCCGGACCGCCGCGGACGATGCGCAGCAGGCCCGGCTCGATGAGCGGCGCGAGGGCGCGCTTGTACACGGGCACCAGGGCGTCCTGTGTGGGATTGACCTTGAGCAGAGCCGTGCGGTTGTGCGCGAGCAGTTCGTACAGCACGTCGAGCACAGGGATCGAGGTCACATTGCCCGCGCCGAGAACGAGCCCGACGCCGCCCGGTTCGGTGGGGGTGCGCTGCGCGAGCCCGGCACCCGCGCGTGCGGCGTTCGGGGTGATACCCGGTTCCAGCCACACCTCCCCGGTGAAGCCGGAGAGCAGAAAACGGTCGATGCCGGTCAGCGGGAAGGCATGCACACGCGTGCGTCCGCCGGGGGCGCGGCCGAGGGTGATGCCGTCGAGCGGGTTCACGCCCTTCGCCAGGCGGGAGAGCGTCTCGATGTACGCGTCGAGCGCGCCGAGCACGCTGTACGGCCCGCTCAGCCATTCTTCGCCGCGCAGCGGGTGCGTGCCGGCGAGCCCCTTCGACGCTGCGGCGGTGTTCGCCCAGTCCTCGGCGGTGGCGGCGACGCTCGTGCGCACCGCGCGCAGCAGAGTGACCCGCTGGGCGACCGTCAGAGCGGACCAGGTATGCGCACCGGACTGCAGATCGTCGACCGCGGTGTCGAGCCGTTCCTGCTCGCCCTCGGCCAGTGACGGGGAATCTGCTTTCGGCGCGCTCTTCGGGGCGGATGCAGGGGCGGGAGTGGTGCTCGCAGAGGTCATCGACGTCTCCTTCGGACGGGATCCCAGCTTAGGCGTCGGGGGTCCCGACGGCCTCGATGTCGGCGCGGCGCAGGCGGTAGTGCCGAAGTGTCAGCAGGCTCGCAGCCATCAGTACGGCGGGCAGGATGCTGAAGCTCAGCACGATGCCGGTGATGGCGGCCGTCGGCTGCTCGACCGTGGTGCCGGCGACGGTGGAGATGTAGCCGGTCGCCGCGAGGGTCAGCGATACCGCGGTGGCGCCGAGGGCGAAGCCGACGGTCTCGCCGGCCGTCCAGATGCCCGTGAACGTCCCGGCCCGTCCGGGCCCGCTGGTGCGCTCGTCGTGCGAGATCACATCGGGCAGCATGGCCATGGGCAGCGACTGGAGCCCGGCGTAGGCGATGCCGGCGACAGCGACCGAGGCGTAGATCCAGGCACCGGGCGCCCAGACCGCGCAGACGAGTGTCGCAGCGGCCGCGGTGAACAGGATGCTGGCCATCGCGAACGCCCGCTCCTTGCCCACGCGCCGTGCGATCACGGTCCACACCGGTGTGGCGAGAAGTGCGGGCCCGACCAGGGCGACGAACACGAATGTCACGGCATCCTCGCTGCGCAGCACCCACGTCGCGACGTACTGCGCGCCGGCGAGCATCGTGCCGGTGGCGAGAGCCTGCAGCACGAACGTGCCCAGCAGCGCGCGGAACGGCTGGCTGCGGCGAAGCGCCCGGAAGCCGGACATGTACTGATCGCGCCATGTCGAGTCGGCGATCGCCGCGGCGGGAGGGGCGTCGGATTGTCGGGCGGCGATCGTCGCCGTCCGGGCCGCGATCAGCATGCCCACGCCGATCACGACACCCGACGCGATGCCCATCAGGAGGTATCCCGTGACGGGGTCGTCGCCGGCATTGCGCAGCGCGGGGCCTCCGGCGCCGAAGAGCAGGATCGCCGCCGTGAGCACGACCACGCGCCAGCCCAGCAGCCGCGTGCGCTCGTCGTAGTCGCCGGTCAGCTCGGCGGGCAGCGCGACGTACGGCACCTGGAAGAGGCTGAAAGCCGTTGCCGTCGCGAGGAACGCGAGCAGTACGCAGGTCGCGCCGGCGACCGGCCCCCAGGAGGGCGGCACGGCGAACGTGAGGGCGAAGAACAGCGGGAGGGTCAGGGCGCCGGTCACCATGAAGCCCCGACGGGAACCGGTCCGGGCAAGCTGCCGGTCGGAAGCCGCGCCGATCAACGGGTCGATCAGGACGTCCCAGATCTTGGCGGCGGTCACGATGAGTCCGGCCGCGAGGGCGGCGACACCGAGGTTGTCGGTGAGGAAGTACGTCAGCACGAGCCCGGGCAGGGTGGCGTAACCGCCGGTCCCCAGCGACCCGATCGCGTACAGCACGATCGTGCGCGGGGGAAGACGGACGGATGCTCGTTCGGGCCGAGCCTCAGTGCTCATCGCGCCAGTGTAGCGGCGCGATGAAGACCGCTCAGATCAGTGCGAGTTCGCGCAGCTTCGACTCGACGTCGGCGTTCGACGGCTCGACGTGGTGCGAGGCGTCGGGGTACAGGACGACCGGGATGTTCGTGCGACCCGAGATCTCCTTCGCGACGTCCGCGGCGGCGGGCTCGGCGACGAGGTCGACGTAGGTGTACTCGACACCCAGCGCATCGAGTTGCTTCTTGGTGCGGATGCAGTCGCGGCACCAGTCGGCGCCGAACATCGTGATGGTGTCGGAGGCAGCAGAAGTCATGCTTCCAGCCTACGGCCGCCCGCATGGGGTGGCGCCGAGTGCGGGCGGGGACCCGGTGGAAGGGGAGCGGCGGCTCAGGCGAAGAATCGTCCGAGCGCGGCAGCGACGGCCGGAGCAGATTCCTCGGCCATGTGGTGCTCGCTGTCGATGGCGAAGCCTTCCGGCTCCGTGGCCCACTCGCGCCAGATCTCGAGCGGGTCGCCGTAGAGGGCCTCGAGGTCGTCTCGCTTCGACCACAGGACGAGCGTGCGCGCCTGGATTCGGCGTCCGGCGGCGCGGTCGGCTTCCTCGTGGTCGCGGTCGACCGTGAGGCCGGCGCGGTAGTCCTCGAGCATGGCGCGGACGACACGCGGGTCTCGCACCGCGGCCATCAGTTCGGCGTGATTCGCCTCTCCCATGCTCGCCCGGTCCGCCTTCGGTGCGTACCAGGCGGAGGGGTCGGCGCCGATGACGCGTTCCGGGATGTCCGGTTGGGCGAAGAAGAACCAGTGCCACCAGCTCGTCGCGAACTGCGCATCCGCTCGCCGGAGGTGCTCGCTGATCGGGAGGCAGTCCATGACGGCGAGACGGTCGACCGCGTGCGG
>JAQZBG010000284.1 GCA_029239165.1 Microbacterium sp.
CCCCTCAAGGTGCTCGAGGCGGTTCCCGCGCCGGACGCGGAGGCGTTGCCTCCCGGACATCTGCGGGGCACCAAGACCGCGCTCCACATCGGAACGGGCACCGGGGCACTCGCCGTGACCCGGGTTCAGCCCGCCGGAAAGGGCGCGATGAACGCGGTCGACTGGTGGCGCGGTCTGCGCGGGGGAGAAGAATTGGTGGCCGGATCATGAGCGACGAGCGACGGAACCGTCGAACCCCGCCGTCGAACGGTCGACCGCGTCCTGCGCAGGGACCGGCCGAGCGGAAACGCGGCGGCCAGCGGGGTCCTGCTCGCACTGTGCAGCCCGCGCGGCGGGTGGCCTACGACGTGCTGCGCGCGGTGTCCGAGACCGACGCCTACGCGAACCTCGTCCTCCCTCCCGCCATCGCCGAGGCGAGGCTCACTCCTCAGGATGCGGCGCTCGCGACGGAGCTGACCTACGGCACTCTGCGACGGTCGGGGACCTACGACGCGATCATCGCATCCGCGGCCGACCGTGCGACCGACAGCATCGATCCGGCCGTACTCGATGCACTTCGGCTGGCCGTGCATCAGCTCTTCGCGACACGTGTCGCCTCGCACGCCGCGGTGAACGAGTCCGTCAACCTCGTCGCAGTGGAGTCCGGTCGTGGAGCGTCGAGTTTCGCGAATGCGGTGCTCCGCCGCATCACCCGGGATTCGCCGGAGGTCTGGCAGGAGCGCATCGAGGGGCAGGCCCGCTCCGACGACGAGCGATTGGCACTGCGTTCTGCACACCCGGTCTGGGTCATCCGGGCTCTGCGTCGCGCTCTGGCCGCGGAAGGGCGCGAGGCAGAACTGGACGCCCTCCTCGAGGCCGACAACGCCTCACCCGATGTGACGCTCGTCGCCCTCCCCGGCCTTGCGGAGCCCGGCGAGCCCCGTCTGCCCTTCGCGCCGACGGCGTTCGCGTCGCCCGGCGGCGATCCGCGTCGCTCGGTGGAGGCCTCGGGCGGCACGGTCCGGGTGCAGGATGAGGGCTCTCAGCTCGTCGCGCTCGCTCTGGCAGGTGTCGCGCCGATCGTGGCGGGGGAGCGGTGGCTGGATCTCTGCGCCGGTCCCGGGGGGAAGACCGCCCTTCTCGCCGCGATCGCGCTCGAGAAGGATGTCGTCCTCGAAGCCAATGAGGTCGTTCCCGTCCGTGCGCGTCTGGTGCGCAAGGCGCTCCGTGCGGTGCCAGGCGAGATCGTGGTGCACGAGCGGGACGGCCGGGAACTCGCGGCCTCTCGTGCCGGCGAATTCGATCGGATCCTCGTGGACGCGCCTTGCACCGGGCTGGGTGCGCTGCGTCGTCGACCCGAAGCCCGGTGGCGCAAGTCCCCGGCAGACGTCGCTGAACTCGTGCCGCTCCAGGTGGAGCTGCTCTCCGCCGCGGTGGATGCGCTCGCACCGGGCGGGATCGTCGCGTACGTCACGTGCTCGCCGCATCTGGCCGAGACCACGGGAGTCGTACAGGAGGTGCTCCGCGAGCGCGCCGACATCGTCGAGCTCGATGCGCGCGCAGCGATCGCCGGTGTCTCACGGTCCCCGATCGACCTCGCGACCGAAGGGCGTTCCGGTTCCGGAAGTGCGCAGCTCTGGCCGCACAGGCACGGCACCGATGCCATGTTCCTCGCGCTCCTGCAACGCTCCGACACCGTGAAGACCCCAGGGAAGGACTAGGACAGTGGATCTGCCTCGCCAACCGCGCATCAACCCGAGCATCCTCGCTGCAGACTTCGTGAACATGCAGGCGGATCTCGCCCGCATCGCGACTGCGGACTTCGCGCATGTCGATGTGATGGACAACCATTTCGTCCCCAACCTGACGTTCGGGCCGCAGATGGTCGAGCGCATCCAGGCGACGAGTCCGATCCCGCTCGACGTGCATCTGATGATCACCGATCCGGAGCGGTGGGCACCCGAGTACGCAGAGATCGGAGCAGCCAGCGTCACGTTCCACCTCGAAGCTGCCGCCGACCCGGTGGCTCTCGCCCGTCGGCTGCGCGACATCGGCTCCCGTGCGGGCGTCGCCGTGAAGCCGGGTACCCCGGTCGACTCGCTGTTCGATGTGCTCGACGAGTTCGATCAGATCCTGGTGATGACGGTCGAGCCGGGATTCGGCGGACAGAGTTTCATGCCCGAGACGATGCCGAAGCTGCGATCTCTCGCCGAGGAAGCGCGCCGGCGCGGCTCCGCCGTCTGGCTCCAGGTCGACGGCGGAATCTCGGACAGCACGATCGGGTTCGCCGCCGCAGCCGGCGCCGACACCTTCGTGGCAGGTTCGGCCGTGTACGGCGCCGATGACATCGAAGCAGCCGTCACCCGGCTGAGAGACCTCGCCCGAGCCGGTAGCCTGGGATCGTGAAGACTTTCGACGAACTGTTCGCCGAGCTCAGCGTCAAGGCCGAGACCCGTCCCGAAGGATCGGGTACGGTCGCGGAGCTCGACGGCGGCGTGCACACGATCGGCAAGAAGATCGTCGAAGAGGCCGCCGAGGTGTGGATGGCGTCGGAATACGAGTCCGATGAGGCCGCCGCCGAGGAGATCTCGCAGCTGCTGTACCACGTCCAGGTGATGATGCTCGCGAAGGGTCTCAGCCTGCAGGACGTCTACCGACATCTGTGATGCGCTCCGCCCAACAAGGGCTCGCTATCCGAGACCGCCGCCGACATGCTCGCCGAAGCGGGCTACGCCGGCCGCCGTGATCCCAAGACCCTCCATGTCATCGACGCCGAGAACGACGCGGAGTTCTTCTTCCTCCGGCCCAAGGACATCGCGACCTACGTCGGATCCGGTGCGATCGATGTGGGAATCACAGGGCGTGACCTTCTCCTGGACGCTCGGATGCCCGGGGCACGCGAGATCGAGGCGCTCGGCTTCGCCGGCTCGACGTTCCGATTCGCGGCTCCCACCGGTCGCTACACCGAGGTGTCCGAGCTCGACGGGCTGCGCATCGCCACCTCGTATCCGGGGCTGGTCGATGCGTTCCTCGACGAGCGCGACATCGCGGTCGACCTGGTGCCGCTCGACGGAGCGGTCGAGTCGGCTGTGCGGCTCGGCGTGGCGGATGCGGTGGCCGACGTCGTCGAGACGGGGACGACGCTCCGTCAGGCGGGTCTCGAGGTCTTCGGTCCGGTCATCCTCCAGTCGGAGGCCGTGCTCATCGCCGGTCCCACCGATGCCGAGGGCGCCGAGACGCTTCTGCGTCGCCTTCGCGGTGTCATGGTGGCTCGGCGTTTCGTCATGATCGACTACGACCTGCCCGCTGCACTGCTCGACGAGGCCGTCAAGATCGCCGGCGGCGTCGAGTCGCCGACAGTCTCACCGCTGCGTGACCCGGAATGGGTGGCGGTGCGCGTCATGGTCGCACGCACGCGGGTCAACCCGGTCATGGATGCGCTCTACGCGCTCGGCGCCCGCGCCATCCTGGTCACCGCCATCCACAACGCGAGGCTCTGATGACTCTCGCCAGTCGTGTCATCCCGTGTCTGGATGTGGCGGAAGGCCGCGTCGTCAAGGGCGTGAACTTCGAGAACCTGCGCGACATGGGCGACCCCGTCGAACTCGCCAGGCACTACGCGGCGCAGGGGGCAGACGAGATCACCTTCCTCGATGTGACCGCCACGGTGGATGCGCGCGCCACGACCTACGACGTCGTGCAGCGCACCGCTGAGCAGGTCTTCGTTCCGTTGACGGTCGGCGGGGGAGTGCGCAGCGCTGAGGACGTCGCGCGGCTGCTCTCGGTCGGCGCCGACAAAGTGGGGGTCAACTCGGCCGCCATCGCACGCCCCGAACTGATCGGCGAGATCGCGGATCGCTTCGGTGCGCAGGTGCTGGTCCTGTCGCTCGACGTGAAGCGCGCGCCCACCACGCCTTCCGGATTCGTCGTCACGACGCACGGTGGCCGCACGCAGACCACCCTGGATGCCGTCGCCTGGGCGCGCGAGGCCGTCGACCGGGGCGCCGGCGAACTGCTGGTCAACTCGATCGACGCCGACGGCACGCGCGACGGCTTCGACCTCGAACTCGTACGGCTCATGCGCGAAGCGGCGTCTGTTCCCGTGATCGCCTCGGGCGGTGCGGGTCAGGTCACCGATTTCGCGCCGGCCATCAAAGCCGGCGCCGATGCCGTTCTCGCGGCGAGCGTGTTCCACACGGGCGCGCTCACCGTCGGCGACGTCAAAGCCGCCCTTCGGGCCGAAGGAGTGGTGGTCCGATGACCTCCGTGGAAGACCGCATCGCGCAGGTCGCATTCAATGCAGACGGACTGGCCCCGGTGATCGTGCAGCAGTTCGACACGCATGAGGTGCTGATGCTCGCCTGGGTCGATGCGGAGGCGTTGCGGCGCACGCTGACGTCGGGGCGGGCCACCTACTGGTCGCGGTCTCGTCAGGAGTACTGGCGCAAGGGCGACACCTCGGGTCACATCCAGGCGGTGCATGAGGCCCGTCTCGACTGCGACGGCGATGCCATCCTGCTCCTCGTCGCGCAGACCGGGCCCGCCTGCCACACGGGCACACGCACCTGTTTCGACACCACCGATCTCGAGGCGACGCCGGGAGCAGATCTGTCATGAGCTTCGCGCAGCGCGGCCGCTCAGTGTCGGTCTCCGGATTTCTGCTCGCCGGTGCGATCGGCATCATCTCGTCGACGCAGACGTGGTTGACGGTGGAGCGAGCGGATGCCGGTGAGGCGATCCTGGTTCCCGGAGCCTCCGCCCTGGTGCTGCTCGCGCCTCTGAGCCTCGCGGTGCTCGCACTCGGTGCGGCGCTCGCGATCTCCGGCAAGGTCGTCCGCCTCGTCTTCGGCGTGCTCGCGGCTGCGACGGCGCTGTTCCTCGGCTGGTCGACGCTCCAGCTCCTGTTGACCGAACCGTTCGATGCGGTGGCTGCGACCGTGACAGAGGTCACGGGACTCGCCGGCGGTGGCGCGGTCCACGAGGTCGTCACGAGCATCGTGCCATCGGCTTGGCCGTACATCGCCCTCGTCGGATGGGTCATCCTGCTCGCGGCATCCGTCGTGGTCCTCATCACCTGGCGCGGCTGGAAGGCGGGCGGGCGGCGGTACCGCACCGACCCTGTCGAGGCTGCCCACGAGGGTCCCGTGGATGCGGTCGATTCCTGGGACGAGCTGTCCCGGGGAACCGATCCGACTCGTTGACCCCGATAGACTGATTCCGAACTGCACGTCGTCCCCCGGAGGAGAACATGACCAACCCGATCGCCGATCCCGGCCACGGACACTCGCCTGCAGCCTGGACCGCCGTGGTGATCATGCTGGTCGGCGTCGCCGCCGGCACGGTCGCATTCTGCTTCGAGCAGCCGGTGCTCGTCATGATCTCGCTGGCACTCGTCCCGATCGGTGCGATCGCGGGTTGGGTGCTGGCCAGGGCCGGTTACGGCGTGAAGGGTCCGAAGTACGCTCCGAAGGCGCACTAATGGTCCTCGCCGACCTGACGGCCGGCGCAGTCGCAGACGCTGAGCGTCGCGCTCTGTCGCGCCCGCTGGATGCTGTCGAGCGGGCAGCGATCGCACGCCCTGCCGCCAAGGACGCGCTCTCGTTCCTGGCTCCGGCCGACCGCGTCAAGATCATCGCCGAGGTCAAGAGGGCGAGTCCGTCGCGCGGCGCACTCGCCGAGATCCCCGACCCTGCTCTGCAGGCCTCGCTGTATGAGACGGGCGGAGCCTCCGCGATCAGCGTTCTCACCGAGGAGCGCCGCTTCGGCGGCAGCCTGGCCGACCTCGAGGCCGTCACGGCCCGCGTGTCGCTGCCGGTGCTGCGCAAGGATTTCATCGCCACCCGCTATCAGGTGCTCGAGGCACGCGCCGCGGGCGCCGATCTCGTGCTGCTGATCGTCGCCGGCCTCGAACCCGATGTGCTGCGCGACCTGTTCGGCTTCATCGGCGAGCTGGGGATGACGCCTCTCGTCGAGACGCATTCGGCAGATGAGCTCGAGGCGGCCGTCGACCTCGGCGCACCGCTGATCGGTGTGAACGCGCGCGATCTGAAGACCCTCGAGCTCGACCGCGATCTGTTCGGACGCCTGGTCGAGCGCATTCCGAAGACCGCGGTCAAGATCGCCGAATCCGCCGTGCTCACGCCCGCCGATGTCGTGCACTACCGTTCTGCCGGCGCCGACGTCGTCCTGATCGGCGAGGCGCTCGTGACCGGCGATCCCGTCGCCACCCTCAAGAGCTTCCTGGAGGCATGATGAGCCTGCGCGACCAGCACGGCCCCTTCTTCGGCGATTTCGGCGGGCGCTTCATGCCCGAGTCGCTCATCGCCGCGATCGACGAACTGACCGTCGCGTACGAGGAGGCGATCGTCGACCCCGAATTCCGGGCGGAGCTCGCACACCTCCTGAGCTCCTACGCCGGGCGCCCGTCGGCGATCACCGAGGTTCCGCGGTTCGCGGAGCATGCCGGTGGTGCGCGGGTCTTCCTCAAGCGCGAAGACCTGAACCACACCGGGTCGCACAAGATCAACAACGTGCTCGGCCAGGCGCTGCTCACCAAGCGGCTGGGCAAGACCCGAGTGATCGCCGAGACCGGGGCCGGACAGCACGGTGTCGCCACGGCGACCGCCGCCGCTCTGTTCGGTCTGGACTGCACGATCTACATGGGCGAGGTCGACACCGAGCGCCAGGCGCTCAACGTCGCGCGCATGCGCCTTCTCGGTGCGGAGGTCGTCCCGGTCACTTCGGGTTCGCGCACGCTCAAGGACGCGATCAACGATGCCTACCGCGACTGGGTGGCGTCGGTCGAGACGACCAACTACATCTTCGGCACCGCCGCCGGACCGCACCCGTTCCCGGCGATGGTCCGCGACTTCCAGAAGATCATCGGTGAAGAAGCCCGCGCACAGCTGCTCGACGAGGTCGGCCGGCTTCCGGACGCGGTCGTCGCGTGCGTGGGCGGCGGATCCAACGCCATCGGCATGTTCGACGCGTTCCTCGACGACGAGGGCGTCAAGCTCTACGGCGTCGAGGCAGCCGGAGACGGCGTCGACACCGAGAAGCACGCGGCATCGATCGAACGCGGTCGTCCCGGACGCGGCATCGATCGAACGCGGTCGTCCCGGCGTTCTCCACGGCGCCAAGACCTATGTTCTCCAGGACGAGGACGGGCAGACGATCGAGTCGCACTCGATCTCCGCCGGTCTCGATTACCCGGGTGTCGGGCCGGAGCATTCCTGGCTCGCCGACATCGGACGCGCCGAGTACATCCCGGCGACCGATGACGAGGCGATGCAGGCGCTGCGCCTGCTCAGCCGCACCGAGGGGATCATCCCCGCGATCGAGTCGGCGCATGCCCTGGCCGGCGCTCTGCGGATCGGCCGTGAGCTCGGCCCCGACGGACTCATCGCGATCTGCCTCTCCGGCCGCGGCGACAAGGACATGGACACCGCCGCACGCTACTTCGAGCTGTACGACGAAGCCGCTCTGGCGCACGATGTCGCCGAGGAGAGCGAGGCCGAAGAAACGGCCTCAAAGGGAGAGCCGCAGCTATGAGTCGCGTCGAACACGCCATCCAACGCGCGCAGGATGCCGGTCGCAGTGCCTTCGTCGGCTATCTCCCGGTCGGTTTCCCCGACCTCGAGACGAGCATCCAGGCCGCCATCGCCCTGGCCGAGAACGGCGTGGACATCATCGAACTGGGCCCGCCGTACAGCGACCCGGTGATGGACGGCGCGATCATCCAGGAGGCGACCACCACGGCTCTCGCCGCGGGCTTCCGGATGGCCGACCTGTTCACGGCGATCCGTGCGATCACCGCAGCCACCGACGTCCCTGTCCTGGTGATGACGTATTGGAACCCGGTCATGCAGTACGGCGTCGACCGGTACGCCGACGATCTGCTCGCTGCAGGCGGCGCGGGCCTCATCACCCCCGACATCACGCCCGACGCGGCAGGGGAGTGGATCGCCGCCAGTGAGCGGACCGGCCTCGACCGCGTGTTCCTCGCGGCGCCGACGTCCTCCGACGAGCGCCTCGACCTGGTCGTGAAGTCGTCCACCGGCTTCGTCTACACGGTGTCGACCATGGGGATCACGGGGGAGCGGGCCGAACTCGACCGCGCCGCCCGCACTCTGGTCGGCCGTCTCCGCGCG
>JAQZBG010000285.1 GCA_029239165.1 Microbacterium sp.
CGACCCGGAAGGCGCCACGCCGTCGGCGCACCGCGGACGCCGCGTGAGCCTGCGCGCCGATGCCACGGTGCCGACGACCCACGGGAGCTTCCGGTTCCTCGCCTACAAGGACCGTGTCACCGGGACCGACCACATCGCCGTCGTCTCGGGCGAGCTGGGTGAGACGGCTCTCGTCCGTGTGCACTCGGAGTGCCTGACGGGCGAGGCGTTCGGCTCGCTGAAGTGCGAGTGCGGACCGCAGCTGGATTCGGCGCTCGACGCGATCGAGAAGCAGGGCGGCGTCGTCATCTACATGCGCGGGCACGAGGGGCGAGGCATCGGCCTCATCAACAAGCTGCGGGCCTACAGCCTGCAGGAGGAGGGCCTCGACACCGTCGACGCGAACCTCGCCCTCGGGCTGCCTGCAGACGCTCGGGACTACGCCGCGGCCGCCGGCATCCTCTCCGACCTCGGCATATCGAAGGTGCGGCTGCTGACGAACAACACCGACAAGGTGGAGCAGCTGCGGGAGCTCGGACTCGACGTCATCGAACAGGTCCCCCTGATCGTGGGTGTCGGACCGAACAATCACCAGTACCTGGAGACCAAGCGTGACCGGATGGGTCACATCATCGGCGAAGCGGAACTCGCAGAGGCGCTCGCCCACGGGAAGGACGAGAAATGAGCGGCGCAGGAGCACCCGAGACCGGCAACATCGACGGACGCGGTCTGAACGTCGTGATCGTCGCCGGCACCTGGCATGAGACGATCTCGAACGGCCTGATCGCCGGCGCGGAGCGCGTGCTGAACGAGGCGCAGGCCACGCACCGCCTCGTACGCGTACCCGGCTCGTTCGAGCTCGCCCTCGCCGCGCAGGCCGCGTTCGTGGGTGGCGCGGATGCGGTCGTCGCGCTCGGCGTCATCATCCGCGGCGGCACCCCGCACTTCGAATACGTGTCGGCGGCGACCACCGATGGCCTCACCCGCGTCGCGCTCGACGCCGGCAAGCCCGTCGGGTTCGGCGTGCTGACCCTCGACGACGAACAGCAGGGTCTCGACCGGGCCGGACTCGAGGGTTCCAAGGAGGACAAGGGCGCCGAGGCGGCGGACGCCGCACTGCGCACCGCACTCGTCGTTCGAGAGTTGCGGGGCTGAGGCCGGTCCGAGCCTGGAGGTCAGCCTGACCTTGCTAGCGCCGACGTGCCCCCACCTCCTACGGTGAGGGCATGGAGACTCTGCGCCACATCGTGCTGTTCGTCCACCTCATCGGGTTCGCCGTGCTCTTCGGGGCGTGGGCGGTCCAGGCGTTCGGCGGCAAGCGCGAGTTCACGCGTCTCATGAGCATCGGCATGACGATCGCGGCGGTCGCCGGTCTCGCTCTCGCCGCCCCCTGGGGTCTGCCCGAGGGCGTCGAGATGAACTACGCCAAGATCGGCACGAAGCTCGTCATCCTGCTCGCGATCGGCGCCCTCCTCGGCATCGGTGCCGGCAAGCAGCGCAAGACCGGCACGGTTCCCCCGGCGATGTTCTGGCTCGTCGGCATCCTCACCGCCGTCAACGCAGGCATCGCCGCCATCTGGCGCTGAGGTCCAGCGCATCCTGGCCGGACCTCAGCGCTCGCGCGGAGCCGCCGTGCTCGCGCGCACGATGAGCTCGGTGCTCACGAGCGGCGTCTGCTGACGTCCGGTGCCGTCGAGCTCGGCGAGCAGCGCATCCACCGCGAGTGCGCCGACCCGCTCCGGATGCTGCTGCACCGTTGTCAGCGGCGGCCACAGCTGGGCGGCATCCGGGAGCCCGTCGAAGCCGACGAGACTCACGTCACCCGGCACTTCTCTCCCCGCTTCGCGGAAGGCGCGGAGCACACCGATCGCCATCTGGTCGTTCGCGGCGAACACCGCGGTGACGTCGTCGAGCTCTCGGAGCCGGAGACCCGCCGCGTACCCCGAGGCGGCCGACCAGTCGCCCTGCAACGGCTCCGGCACCGGGCGTCCGTGCTTCTCCAGCGTCTCCCGCCAGGCGTCGCGACGCCGTTCCGCAGAATACGACCGCGCAGGACCGGTGACGTGCCACACCGTGTCGTGTCCGAGTTCGAGCAGGTGCTCGGTCGCCAGCCGCGCCCCTTGAGCCTGGTCCAGCGCATCGGGGATCTCGATGTCGGCCTCGTCGAGCTGGTGCGCCTCGATCACGATGATGATGCCGTCGACCGCGTGTTCCTCCAGTCGTCGGAACGCACCGGCCATGGTCTCGCCGGCGGTGGATTCCACGGGGATCAGGGTGAGCGCGTAGCCGAGCTGAGCGGCACGCACGGCGATCGCGTCGAGCGTGCGCTGGTTGCCGTAGGAACTGAACGAGAACATCACGACGCCGATCGTGCGGAAGCGCCCTGACCGCAACGCGCGGGCGGCACTGTTGGGGCGGTAGCCGAGGCTGTGCATCGCTGCTTCGACACGCTCCCGGGTGGCGGCGCCGACATAGCCCCTGGCGTTCACGACGCGCGAGACCGTCTGTCCGGAGACGCCGGCCTCACGGGCCACATCCTCCATCGAGGGCTCACGACGGCGGGCCGACGTCTCTGTCGGTTGCACTGGGGTCACGATCACCCATCCCCTCATATGTTGACGTTGACACACTAGCAGTCGATCACATATGTTGACGTTGACACACGGCGCACGGTGCGCCCGGAACGTAAGAAGGAATCGTCGATGACGACTGAAACCCCCGCAGCCTTGGGCGCCCCCGGCATCCGTCGCCGCGACAAGCGCGACTGGAAGGGCTGGGCCTTCGTCGGCCCGTTCATGGTCGTGTTCGCCCTGGTGTTCCTGACACCTCTCGCCTACGCGCTGTACCTCAGCTTCTTCCAGGAGAAGCTCATCGGCGGCAACGCGTTCGTCGGGCTGGACAACTACGTCCGCGCACTCACCGACCCGCAGTTCTGGGAGGCGTTCGGCCGCGTGCTGATCTTCCTCGTCGTGCAGGTGCCGATCATGCTGGTCCTGGCGCTCGGCGCCGCCCTGGCCATCGACAGCGCACGCCTGCGCGGAGCGTCGTTCTTCCGCATCCTGATCTTCCTGCCGTACGCCGTGCCGGCGGTGGTCGCGGTGCTGATGTGGGGCTACATCTACGGCGACCAGTTCGGACTCACGAGCAACATCAACGACTTCCTCGGAGTCGATGCGATCACCCCGTTCGCCAAGGAGTGGATGCTGCTCTCGATCGGCAACATCGTCACGTGGGAGTTCGTCGGCTACAACATGCTGATCTTCTACTCGTCGCTGAAGACCATCCCGACCGACATGTACGAGGCGGCCTCCCTCGACGGAGCGGGTGCGTGGCGCACGATCTTCTCCATCAAGATCCCGTCCGTGCGCGGTGCGCTCGTGATCGCGACGATCTTCTCGATCATCGGCAGCTTCCAGCTCTTCAACGAGCCGAACATCCTGCGGCCGCTGGCTCCGAACGTGATCACCACGTTCTTCACGCCGAACATGTACGCCTACAACCTCTCGTTCGCCGGACAGCAGTTCAACTACGCCGCCACGATCGCCATCATCATGGGCATCATCACCGCGGTCATCGCCTACGTCGTGCAGCTGCGCGGCTCGAAGTCGGAGGTGCGCTGACATGGCACTCCCCCTCGCCCGCCCCTCACACAGACGCCACGATCCGCTGAACCCGCGCAAGTCCAACACGCTGCTGATCGTCATGATCGTCTACGCGCTGTACACGCTCGTGCCGCTGGTCTGGCTGCTGTTCAGCTCCACCAAGACGCAGGCGGGACTGTTCAGCTCCTTCGGCCTCTGGTTCTCCGACGACTTCGCGTTCTTCGACAACCTCGTCGCCACCTTCTCCTACCGCGACGGCATCTTCCTGCGCTGGCTCGGCAACACGCTGCTGTACGTCGTGGTCGGCGCGGGCGGGGCGACGCTGCTCGCCACGCTCGCCGGTTACGGTCTCGCGAAGTTCCGCTTCCCCGGTCGGCGCGCGGTCTTCGCCGTCGTCCTCGGGGCGGTCGCCGTTCCCGGTACGGCGCTCGCGGTCCCGACGTTCCTGCTGTTCAGCGAGCTCGGGCTGACCAACACCCCGTGGGCCGTGATCATCCCCTCCCTCATCAGTCCCTTCGGGCTGTATCTGATCTGGGTGTTCGCCTCCGAGTCGGTGCCGACGGAACTGCTGGAGGCTGCGCGCATCGACGGCGCCGGAGAGTTCCGCACCTTCTTCACGATCTCGATGCGGCTGCTCGCGCCCGGCATCGTGACGGTCGCGCTGTTCACTGTCGTGGCGACCTGGAACAACTACTTCCTGCCGCTGATCATGCTGTCGGATCCTGCCTGGTACCCGCTCACCGTCGGTCTCAACCAATGGAGCGCCCAGGCCATCGGCGCCGGCTCCCAGCCCATCTACAACCTCGTGATCATGGGCTCGCTGCTCACGATCATCCCCATCGTCATCGCCTTCCTGCTGCTGCAGCGCTTCTGGCAGTCAGGTCTCACCGCGGGAAGCGTCAAGCAGTAGCCCCGCACCCCTTCCTCACCCCCTCGCGATCCGACGACGGACCGCACCCCCGAAAGGACACAGCAATGAAGCACCTTCCCTCACCGACGCGGCGCACCCTCGCCGTGCTCGCCGCAGGAACCGTGGCAGCACTGGCGCTGGCCGGCTGCAGCACCGGCGGCGATGCCGGCAACGGCTCCGGCTCCGACGCCCCCTCCGGCTCCTTCGATTCCGTCGAGGCCGCACTCGAGAAGGGCGGCGAGATCACGTACTGGTCGTGGACGCCGTCTGCCGAGGCCCAGGTCGAGGCGTTCCAGAAGGAATACCCGAACGTCACCGTCAACCTCGTCAACGCGGGCACGAACAACGAGGAGTACACGAAGCTGCAGAATGCGATCAAGGCGGGCTCCGGTGCCCCCGACGTCGTGCAGATCGAGTACTACGCCTTCCCGCAGTTCGCGCTGACCGATGCGTTCGCCGACCTGTCGCAGTACGGCTTCGCCGACTTCGAGGACGACTACACCGCCTCCACGTGGAACTCGGTCACCAGCGGCGACGCGATCTACGGCCTGCCCCAGGACTCCGGCCCCATGGCACTGTTCTACAACAAGACCGTGTTCGATGCCGCGGGCGTCGAAGTGCCCACCACGTGGGACGAGTACTACGAGGCAGCGAAGAAGATCCACGCGGCGAACCCCGACGCGTACATCACGAACGACACCGGCGACGCCGGCTTCGCGACCTCGATGATCTGGCAGGCCGGGGGCAAGCCCTTCGAGACCTCGGGCACGGACGTCACGATCGACCTGCAGGACGAGGGGTCGAAGAAGTGGACCGAGAACTGGAACCGCCTCGTGGAAGAGGATCTGGTGGCGCCCTACGGCAGCTGGAGCGATGAGTGGTTCCGCGGCCTCGGCGACGGCAGCCTCGCGACCCTCGTGATCGGCGCCTGGATGCCCGGCAACCTCATCACCGGCGCCCCCGACGGCGCAGGCGACTGGCGCGTCGCGCCGATGCCGACCTACGACGGCACCCCGGCGAGCGCCGAGAACGGCGGTGGCGGTCAGGCCGTCACGACGCAGAGCAAGAACCCGGAACTCGCGGCCGGCTTCCTGTGGTGGCTGAACAACTCGGAGGAGAGCATCTCGATCTTCCTCGAGTCGGGCGGCTTCCCGTCCACGACCGCAGAGCTCTCGAGCGAGGAATTCCTGGCTGACGCTCCGGAGTACTTCGGCGGTCAGAAGATCAACGAGGTGCTCGCGGCCGCAGCCGACGACGTGGTCGAGGACTGGAGCTACCTGCCCTACCAGGTGTACGCGAACAGCATCTTCGGCGACACCGTGGGCCAGTCGTACCAGAACGGCACCGACCTGAACGAAGGCCTCACCGCCTGGCAGGACGCGCTGGTCGAGTACGGCAACGCCCAGGGCTTCACCGTCAACAAGTAATGCCGGCGGCTGAGCCGGTCCCGCATCGGGGCCGGCTCAGCCCCTTGAACGAAAGCACTCCGACACGTGACCAGCTTCTCCCTCGGCGACACCGACTTCCTCCGCGACGGTCAGCCGCACCAGGTGATCTCCGGCGCCATCCACTACTTCCGCGTGCATCCGGACCAGTGGCAGGATCGCATCCGCAAGGCACGGCTGATGGGGCTCAACACCATCGAGACCTACGTCGCCTGGAACGCGCATGAGCCACGACGCGGCGAGTGGGATGCGAGCGGGTGGAACGACCTCGGGCGCTTCCTCGACCTCGTGCACGCCGAGGGGCTGGACGCGATCGTGCGCCCCGGTCCCTACATCTGCGCCGAGTGGCACAACGGCGGCCTGCCGGTCTGGCTGACGGGCAGCATGGATGATCTCCGGTCGTCCGCCCCCGACTTCCTCATCGAGGTGAGCGCCTATCTGCGGCGCGTGTACGACATCGTCGCACCGCGCCAGATCGACCGCGGCGGGCCCGTCGTGCTCGTGCAGATCGAGAACGAATACGGCGCCTACGGCTCGGACAAGGCCTACCTCGAGGCCCTCGTCGCCGTCACGCAAGACGCCGGCATCACCGTGCCGCTGACGACCGTGGATCAACCCGTCGATCAGATGCTGAGCGACGGCAGCCTCCCGGGGCTCCACAAGACCGGGTCGTTCGGCTC
>JAQZBG010000286.1 GCA_029239165.1 Microbacterium sp.
CCACGCCGTGACCACTGCGGTGAGGGAGAGCAGCACCACCGTGCTGATCTCGAGCACGCCGTACTTGCGGTCGTACGAGGGAGCCGGCCGTTCTTCCATTCGGCAATCGTGGCGGTATCGGAGAGGTGTGTCTCCCGTCGCTCACCCGGCGGGGGTGACCAGCACACACACCGGCCGGCGCAGCACCGCATGCTGGTGGCATGAGGTGGTGGAGCCGAAGTCAGATGCCGAGCGGCCGACGATCGTGACGCTGGGGAACCTTTTCCCGGAGGGGCTCTCGGCGTGGCAGGTCGTGCTCGCGTTGCTGTCGGTGCTCATCGGCTGGTTGCTGTCCCGCCTCGCCCGCAAGGGCGTGCTGAAGCTGGCCGGACGAACGCCGGGGATCTCCGACTCCGTGTCGCAGCTCGCCGCCCGCGTCACACAGTACGCACTGCTCCTGGTCGGCATCGGCGTCGGACTGGCCTTCCTCGGGGCGA
The DNA here is from genome assembly GCA_029239165.1 of Microbacterium sp. GTDB lineage: Bacteria > Actinomycetota > Actinomycetes > Actinomycetales > Microbacteriaceae > Microbacterium. The sequence goes on from JAQZBG010000286.1 coordinate 477, forward strand.
ACGTGCAACCGCTGTTGGCGATGACCGCCATCGCCGTCGTCGTCCTGGTCCTCGTGCTGCGAGGTGTCGCCGACAACTTCGCCGCGGGCGTCCTGATCCAGTCGCGCCAATCGGTCAAGATCGGCGAGGAGATCGGCATCGAAGGCCCCGATGGGGTGATCCGGGGCACGGTGCAGGAGCTCAACGGACGCTCCGTCATCCTGACGACGATCGACGGCCGCACGGTGCACGTGCCCAATGCCGCGCTGCTCACCGGCGTGCTCGTCAACGACTCCCGGCACGGTGCCCGCCGAAGTGCCGTCGACATCCGCATCGCACGATCCGCCGGAGTCGATCTGGATGCCGTGATCACGACCATCACCGCGGCGGCGAGCGGTGTCGACGGCGTGCACGCACGCGAGCACCCGAACGTCCGCATCGCCGCGATCTCGCCCGCTCGGTGGATGCTCACCCTCCAGATCTGGCATCACCCGTTGCACGGCAGTGCCGTGGTCTCCGGCACCGTGCGCGGCGTCGCGGAGGCGCTCGAGGCGGCCGGGCTGCAGGCCGTGGTCGCGCCGCAGAACGCGCCGCCACCGCTGGTACCGCCGGAGCCGTTCTGAGCGCCCCGACCGAGGGGTCGTCGCCCGCGAGGCAACCGGCCTCCCGCCGGGCGGGGGCTACGCTGGCCGCGTGACTCCCTCGCCCGCGCCCGAGCGCCCCACCGACCGTATGCTGTCCCCCAGCCTGCGCGTGCTTCTTCTGCTCGCGGCGAGCGCGGTGACGCTGGCCGGCGTGTACTTCGCGCGCGATCTGTTCGGCCCGATCGCACTCGCCATCGTGATCGTCCTCATCTGCGAGCCGCTGCGCCGACCGCTGGATCGGCGTGGCTGGCCGCAGTGGGCGAGCACGACCGCCGTCATCGTCGTCGCGTACCTGATCCTGCTGTCGATGGGCGCTCTGCTCTGGCTCGCCGGCACGCAGTTCGCGCGGCTCATCGGCGACCTGGTGTCGCAGGGCGGGCTCGAGGACGCCGCCGCAGAGCTCGTCGGATGGCTGCAGTCGCTCGGTCTCGACGAGGAAGCCTCGGATGCGGCGACGTCGATCCTCGATCCCGAGACGCTGCTCGGCGTCGCGCGCAGCATCGGCGGTACGGTCCTCAGCGTCGCGACGGCGCTGTTCTTCGTCTGCGCCTACATCATCTTCATGGCCATCGACGCGGCCCGCTACCGTGAAGCGCCCGCCCTGTTCGGCGCAACGAAGGGCGCCGTGCTCGCACGGATCTCGCACCTCAACGCCGGGGTGCGGCGCTACTACATCGTCAACGCCACGTTCGGCGCGATCGTCGCGGTCATCGACGGCCTGGCCCTGTGGTGGATGGGCATCCCTGCTCCGGTCGTGTGGGCGATCCTCGCATTCGTCACGAACTTCATCCCGAACGTCGGCTTCGTGGTCGGTCTCATCCCCCCGGCGATCCTCGCCTTCGTGGTCGGCGGCTGGCCGCTGCTGCTCGGCGTCATCGCGGTCTACAGCATCGTCAACGTGGTGCTCCAGGTGCTCGTGCAGCCGAAGTTCGTCAGCGACGCCGTCGACCTCAGCCTCACGCTGAGCTTCTTCTCCGTCATCTTCTGGACGTTCATCATCGGGCCGCTCGGTGCGATCCTCTCCATTCCGCTCACGCTGCTCGTGCGTGCACTCGTATTCGAGGGTGACCCGGAGGCGACGTGGGTGCGGTGGCTCTCCGGTGACCGCACGTCGGTTCCGCCCGAACCGGAGACGGAACAGGTTCCCGTCGCGCGTGCTCGACGCCGGCGGCGCGCGGCGCGAGGCGTGTGACCGAGAGGGCCGGCGTGTTCGCGGGAAATCACCAGGAGGAGGTTGCCTCCCAAGCATGGTCGGCGCGAGACTCCCGGTGGGATCGTGGACGCGAACGCGCTCGCTCCGAGCGCTTCCGAAGGGAGGCCGTGTGCAACGTCCATTCGCGGGGCTGACCCGGCAGAACTTCGTCACGGAGCTGACCGCCGGCGTCACGCTGCTCGCGATCGCCATCCCGCTGAACATCGGATATGCGCAGATCGCGGGGCTCCCGCCGACGGCGGGGCTGTACGCCCTGATCGTCCCGACGATCGTGTACGCCCTCGTCGTGTCTTCCCGCCAGTTGGTCGCCTCCCCGGATGCCGCGGCCGCTGCGCTCGTCGCCTCGTCGATCGGCGGGCTCGCCGCAGCAGGCAGCGCCGACTACGCGACCCTCGCACTGGCGCAGGCCATCATCTGCGGCGGCATGTTCGTCCTCCTCGCCGTGTTCAAACTCGGGTTCCTGGCGAACTTCCTCTCGAAGCCGATCCTGGTCGGATTCGTCGGGGGCCTCGCGCTGGACATCATGGTCAGCCAGGTTGCGAAGATGCTCGGCGTCAAGATCGACTCGGGCAAGGAGTTCACGGGCAAGGTCGCCGACCTCGTCGGCGGTCTCCCGACCATCAACTTCTGGGCTGTGCTGATCTCGGTCTGCTCGGTGGCCGTCCTGCTGCTCGGACGCCGCTACCTCCGCGCCGTCCCCTGGGCGCTCGTCGTCCTCGTGGCGACGACGCTCGTGGTCGTCCTGACGGGGCTCGATCAGCGCGGCGTCGACGTGCTGGGAGCTGTGCCGGCCGGCCCGCCCGTGCTCACCTGGCCGATGATCGACTGGTCGCTGTGGTTCGCTCTGGTGCCCTCGGCAATCGCGCTGACACTGGTGACCACGGCCGAGGGGCTCCTCGTCTCACGGTCCTACTCCGAGAAGCACGGCTATCCGTTCCACGCGAACCGCGACCTGTTCGCGTTCGGCGTCGCGAACGTCGCCGCGGGAGCGCAAGGCAGCTTCGCGGTGGGGTCATCGACATCCCGAACGGCGGCCATGGACCAGGCCGGATCACGCACGCAGTTCCCAGCGCTGATCCTCGCCGCCGGAACGCTTCTGCTCCTCCTGTTCGGCACCGCGCTCCTGGCGGACATCCCCTCGCCGGCGATCGGCGCGATCGTCGGGGTCGCGATCATCCCCCTGCTGGGCATCCGTGAGTTCATCGATCTGTGGCGCAAGGACCGGTTCGAGTTCCTGATCGGCGCGACCTGCTTCCTCGTCACTCTGTTCGTCGGCTCGATCCCCGGGATCCTGGTCGCGTTCGTGCTCGCGCTGATCAACATCGCCCGGCGCGCCTCCAACCCGGCCATCGACGTCCTCGAGTCCAGCGGCGATCCGGGCGAGTCCCTGTTGGAGGATGCCCCGGCCGGCACCGTGACCGCTCCCGGTGTGATCGTGATCCGGCTGGCCGCCCCGCTCTTCTTCGCCAACGGCGCGGTCTTCTCCACCGCGGTCAAGGACGCCATCCGCTCCGCGGGCGACGGTGCCGTCCAGCACCTCGTCGTCGACATGGAGGCCGTGACCGATGTCGACGTCACCGGCGCGGAATCGTTCGCCTCGCTCAAGGACTGGCTGGCGGCCCGGTCGGTGTCTCTCTCGTTCAGCAGAGTCCGCCCGAACACGCTGCACCGACTCATCGGCCTCGGGCTGCTGACCTCGGAAGACGTCTTTTCGACCAACCGCTCGGCGATCACCCGGCTGGCGCCGTCATCGTCCGAGCGCACACCCCTGACGAAAGAAGACCAGTGATGGGCACCGTCATCGGAGACATCCTTCCGCTCGCACTCGGTGTCGCGATCAGTCCGATACCGATCATCGCGGCGATCCTCATGCTGCTCTCGCCGAAAGCGCGAGTGACCAGTGTCGGCTTCTTGCTGGGGTGGGTCGTCGGCATCGTGGTCGCGGTCACCGTGTTCACCCTGCTGTCCTCGATCCTCCCCGAGGACGACCCCGACATCTCTCATCCGATCCGCGGTGCGGTGCAGCTCGTGCTCGGTCTGCTCCTGTTCCTCCTCGCGTTCGGACAGTGGCGCAAGCGACCGAAACCGGGTGAGGAGGCCGCCCTCCCGAAGTGGATGAAGGCCATCGACACGGTCACGTTCCCGGTCGCGCTGGGCCTCGGCTTCCTGCTGTCGGCGGTGAATCCGAAGAATCTGATCATGGCGGCAGGAGCCGGCACCGACATCGGGGC
>JAQZBG010000287.1 GCA_029239165.1 Microbacterium sp.
GCTCGCACTCATGGAGCTCACCGCGGCCCGGTTCGCCGCGCGCGTGGATCGGAACGGCGACCCCGTGCTGCTCGCCGATCAGGACCGTCGGCGCTGGGACCGCGGGCGCATCAGCCGTGGACGCGCAGCACTCGCGACCGCCGACGCGCTCAGTCGCGGTCGCGGGGCATACTGCCTGCAGGCCGCGATCGCGGAGTGTCATGCAGTGGCACCATCCGTCGACGACACCGACTGGGACCGCATCGTGCTCCTCTACGAGGCGCTCGGCCGCATCGCGCCCTCGCCGGTCGTGGAGCTCAACCGCGCGGCCGCCGTCGCGATGGCGACTGGCCCGGCATCCGCCTTGCGCATCATCGATCAGCTCTCGAGCTCCGGCGCACTGCGTGGGTACCACCTGCTGCCGGCGACGCGGGGCGAGTTGCTGCGGCGACTCGGACGCGAGGAGGAAGCCCGGAGCGAATTCGCCGTCGCCGCGGGGCTCGCAGGCAACGATCGTGAGCGGTCCCTCCTCGAGCGCAAGGCGGCCGGGGCAGAAAAATGACCCGCCCCCTTCGGGAAGCACGAGGCTGCCGAAGGGGACGGGCGTTCGAGGACAGGGGAGCGTCAGTCGTTGACCTTCTGGCCACGACCCACGATCAGGCCGTAGATCAGCAGCACGACGATCGAACCGGCGATGGCGAGAAGCCACGTGCCCAGATCCCAGAACTCGGTCAGCGGGCGGTTGAGGATCAGGCTGCCGAGCCAGCCGCCGAGCAGTGCGCCGACGACGCCGAGTAGCAGGGTGATGAACCACCCGCCGCCCTGCTTGCCGGGCAGGATCAGCTTGGCGATGGCCCCGGCGATGAGGCCGAGGAGAAGAAAGCCGAGAAAACTCATGATCAGCTCCTATGTGTCAGGAGCCCCGGGAAACCGGGGCTTCGTGATGACAACATTGCCGAGGGAGCATGCCGCCTCGCAACCCCTTGCGTGCACGGGCCCGGATGTGGCAAAAGGCCCGCCTCCGCAAGGGAGACGGGCCTTTCGCGCGGTGGTTCGCGTCAGTTGTTGCCGCGGACGATCGCGATGATGCGCAGGATCTCGACGTAGAGCCAGACGACCGTGACCATGATGCCGAAGGCGCCGAGCCAGCCGTACTGACGGGGAGCGCCGTTGCGGACGCCCTGCTGGATCTGGTCGAAGTCGAGCACCAGCGAGTACGCCGCCATGATGACGACGAGGACGCCGATGATGACACCGAGCGGGATGCCCATGATGTTCGCGCTGAGAAGACCGAACTCCTGACCCTCCGGCAGGACGCCGGTCCACATCAGGACCAGGTTCAGCAGCGAGAAGACGAGGTAGCCGATCATCGCGATCATGAAGATCTTGGTCGCCTTCTTCGACGCACGGATCTTGCCGTTCGCGAAGAGGGCCAGGGTCACGCCGACGACCGAGACGGTCGCGAGCGTCGCCTGGAAGACGATGCCCGGGTAGATGACCTCGAAGAACGCCGAGATACCACCGATGAAGAGGCCCTCGAGCGCCGCGTAGCCGAAGATGAGCGCGGGGCGGACCTTCTTGCGCGACGTGAAGGTGATGACCATCGCGAGCACGAAGCCGCCGAGTGCGCCGATGATCCACGGCATCATGTTGACGGGCGCCGGGTTCTGGGGGTTGTACGGAGGAGCGTCGATCCCACCGAGCGTCCATACCCAGCCGATGGCGGCGGTGACGAGGAGGATGCCGAACAGGCCGGCGGTCTTCCAGACGGTGTCCTCGACGGACATGCGGTCGGTCTCGATCGCACCTGCCGGCGGGGCGGCGTACATGCCTTCGAGCTGCGCATTGGCCGCGGCGTCCATCACTCCGTGCTGGAGCGAGGCGTTCTGCGCGCCCTGAGCAGCCTGTGGTCCGCCCGGGTAGGTCGCGACGTTGCGCGGGTCCTGCTGCTGGAAAGCAGGGTTGTTGAAAGCGAAGTTGCTCATTGGTGGGCCTCACTCCAAAGGGGGTTGTAGGTCTCTTTCCTCCACGATACTCGGGCGGTGGCGCTCCGGGCGTGTTCTACGCTGAGAGCGTGCCCAGGAAATCACCCCTCGTCATCGGGCACCGCGGTGCGCCCGGCTACCGACCGGAGCACAGCCGCTCCTCGTACGAGCTCGCGCTCGCCATGGGAGTGGATGCCGTGGAGCCCGACGTCGTCGCCACCAAGGACGGCGTCCTCGTCGTGCGGCACGAGAACGAGATCTCGGGCACGACCGATGTGGCTCTTCATCCGGAGTTCGCGGACCGCAAGACGACCAAGCGCGTGGACGGGCAGGCGTTGACCGGCTGGTTCACCGAGGACTTCACCTGGGCGGAGCTGTCGACCCTGCGCGGTCGCGAGCGGCTGCCCGAGGTGCGGGTGTCGAGCGCGAGCTTCGACGACTCGCAGGCGATCCTCCGCCTCCGCGACGTGCTCGACATCGTGCGCGACGGCTCCGCTGAGCACGGTCGGGAGATCGGCGTGGTGCTCGAGGTCAAGCACGCCACGTACTTCGCGAGCATCGGACTCGACCTGGCTCCGCTGATCGAGCGTGAGCTGCGCGATGCGGGCTGGGCCGAAGGTGAGCTGCCGCTGGTGATCGAGTGCTTCGAGTCGACGGTGCTCGGCCACCTGCGCGAGCGCGGTGTCGCGGCGTCGTACATCTACCTCATCGAGGCGACCGGCCGGCCATACGACCGACTGGTGACCGAGGGCAAGCAGGCGCTCACATACAAGGCGACCGTCACCCCGCAGGGGCTTGACGGGCTCGTCGGACGTGTCGACGGCATCAGCGTCAACAAGAAGATGCTGTTGGACCGGGGCAACACGATCGTCGCCGATGCGCATGCGCGCGGGCTGCAGGTCTTCACCTGGACCTGCCGGCCGGAGAACGCCTTCCTGTCGCCGGAGTTCCGCGGCTCGGGCGGACGCTCCGAGTTCGGGGACTACGAGTCGGAGTGGGGCGTCATCGCGCGCCAGGGCGTCGACGGCGTGTTCGTGGACCACCCCGATCTGGGCGTCGCGTTCTTCCGCAGCTGAGGCGTCGTCACCGGAGACGGCGTGGTCAGAGGGTACGGTCGAACGCGCCGCGGCGGGTGGAGACGATCTCCTTGCCGAGCGGCATGAGCGAGATCGGGACCATCTTGAAGTCGGCGATTCCCATCGGGATGCCGATGATCGTGACGCACAGCAGGATTCCCGAGACGATGTGGCCGATCGCGAGCCACCAGCCCGCGAGGATCACCCACAGGACGTTGCCGAGGAATGAGCCGACGCCCGCCGTCGGCTTGCTGATGACCTCGCGCCCGAACGGCCAGATCGCGTACGCGGCGATGCGGAACGAGGCGATCGCCCACGGGATCGTGATGATCGGGATGCACAGCAGGATGCCGGCCAGGACGTACCCGAGGAAGAGGGCCCATCCGGCCAGGATGACCCAGATGATGTTGAGGATCGTGCGCATGAGGAGATTGTGTCACTCGCGCGACCCGCTGTCTGAGCATCCGCCCCGAGGTCCCCGGCGCGCAGCGGTCCGGATGCCAGACTGACCGCATGACCGGAATCGTGGTGCAAGACGTCAGTAGAGCGTTCGGAACGGTGCAGGCGGTGCGAGGGGCGACCCTCCGAGCCGAGCCGGGCCGCGTGACCGGACTGGTGGGGCCGAACGGGGCGGGCAAGACGACGCTGCTCCTCATGCTCGCCTCACTCCTCGCGCCCGACACTGGCACGATCAGCATCGGCGGCGTCGACCCCTCGGTCGACCCGCTCGCCGCACGGCGTCTGCTCGGCTGGATGCCGGACGCGCTCGGCGCCTGGCCGTCGCTCACGGCACGGGAGACCATCGTCACGACCGGACGCCTGTACGGCATCGAGAAGCCGGATGCCGCCGCTCGTGCGGAGCACCTGCTCACGCTCGTCGGGCTGGGGGAACTCGCGGACTCGCCTGCGAAGGTGCTGTCCCGCGGGCAGAAGCAGAAGCTCGGCCTCGCCCGCGCACTCGTGCACGACCCGCAGGTGCTGCTCCTCGACGAGCCGGCATCGGGGCTCGACCCCGAGGCTCGCGTGCAATTGCGCGTCCTGCTGCGTCGGTTGGCCGCTGAAGGGCGCACGGTGCTGATCTCGAGCCACATCCTCTCCGAGCTGGAAGAGGTCGTCGACGACGCCGTCTTCCTCGTGGCCGGCGCCGTCGTCGACGCCGCTCCCCTGCAGACCTCGGTACGTGCCTGGCGCGTGCGGCTGGCAGGCGCGACCCCGGAACGTCTCAACGCCGACACCTGGCAGGTGGCATCGAACCTCGGCCTGTCCCCGGACTCGCTCGCCACGGATCGCGGGGCGGTGCTGGTCGGCTTCGCCGGCGAAGATGCAGCTGCGCAGTCGCTGCGAACGCTCGTGGAGGCAGGGCTCCCGATCGCGGAGTTCGCTCCGGCGCAGAGCGACCTGGAGCACACGTTCCTCAACCTGCCGCAGGCGCCGTCGCCACAGGCCTCCGCTTCCGCCCCGCCACATCCGGCGCCGCATGCGGCATCCTCGCCCGCCGCGCATCGCCCGACTCGAACTGACCCAGCGACTGCGGAGCGTCGGCTGGTATGTCCTGCTGGGCGTCTTCGCCCTCATCCTGCTCGGGGTCACCGGACTCGCGTTCGCCGTGTACTCGTGGGGTGACTTCGTCGGCGCCGGTGTGTACTCGATCGTCGTGAACATCGTGCTGCTGCTGGTCGTGCTGGTCTCGCCGACCCTCAGCGGCAACGCGATCAACGGCGACCGCGATGCCGCGACCCTCGCCGCAGTCCAGGTGACCGCGGCGTCCACGGGCGACATCATGCTCGGCAAGCTCCTCGCGGCCATCGCGACCGGCGGCGCGTTCCTCCTCGTCGCCGTGCCCTTCCTCGCCCTGTCGCTCCTGGGCGGGGGAGCGGACGCGCTCGTGCTGCTGGTCTCGCTGCTCGTGCTCGCTGTCGAGATCATCGTGGTCGCGGCGATCGGCGTCGGTCTGAGCGGCCTCATCGCCCGCCCGCTGTTCTCGGTCGCGGCGACGTACCTCGTGGTCGCCGGAACGACCTACGAGGTGCCGCGGTTCGATTACGTCTGGTGGGCGCTGTCGGCGAACCCGTTCGTCGTGCTCGCCGATGCGACGCCGACCGAGTTCTCGCCGGAGGGCTACCCGGTCGACCTGTTCGGCCAGATCAAGCTCGGCGTGCGCAGCGCGCAGCAGTCGCCGCTGGAGCAGCGCTGGGACGAGTGCGA
>JAQZBG010000288.1 GCA_029239165.1 Microbacterium sp.
GCGTGCAGCGACAGCGCGAACGTGACCGGGATCCCCTCATCGGAGAGCTTCTTGATCGCCGGCACGAGGCCGACAGTCGACACCGTGATGCCGCGGGCGCTCATCCCGAGGCCGTCGGGCTGCGGGGCGACCATCGACCGCACGGCATCCATCACGCGCTTGTAGTTGGCGAGCGGCTCCCCCATGCCCATGAAGACGATGTTCGAGACGCGCTCCATGCTGTGGTCGTCGGACTTCTTGCCGCCCAGGCCGCCCTCGGCGATGAGCCGGTTGGCGCGCACGATCTGCTCGATGATCTCGGCGGTCGACATGTTGCGGGTCAGACCCGCCTGGCCGGTCGCGCAGAAAGGGCAGTTCATGCCGCAGCCGGCTTGGCTCGACACGCACAGCGTGATGCGGCCCGGATAGCGCATGAGCACCGACTCGACCAGCGCACCGTCGTGCAGGCGCCACAGGAACTTGATCGTGTCGCCGCGGTCGGTCTCCAGGCGCCGAACCTCGGTGAGAAGCGGCGGCAGCATCCCCGCGACGAGCTGCTCGCGGGTGTCGGCCGGGAGGTCGGTCATCTGCTCGGGGTCGGACGTGTAGTGGCGGAAGTAGTGCGTCGACAGCTGCTTCGCGCGGAAGCCGGGCAGCCCGAGCTCCTTGACCTTCTCGACACGCTCGGCCGGCGTGAGGTCGGCCAGGTGCACCGGCGGCTTGCCGCGCTTGGGGCTCGCGAACTGCAGGAGCGGACGCCCCTCGGCATCCTTCTGCTGGGTCCAACCCTCGGTCGCCGGGCGCACCTGCGCCGGGCGCGTCTCGCGGACCTTGCCCTGGGTCGGCCGACCCTGCGGTGCGGACGCGGATGCTGCGGGGCGCGTCTCGCGCGTGCGGGGAGTCTCGGTCATACCCTCCAGGGTACGCGGTGGCGGATGGGAAGCGCCTGGAGCGAGGGACGCCGCCGTAGAATGCCCCCATGACGGACGGATGGGATTCTCTCCCGTGGCTGTTCCTGGGTTTCTTCCTCGTGATCCTCGGGGTCATCGTCGGGGGGATCTGGATCATCGTGGTCGCTGTGCGCAGCACGCGCCCGCAGCCGCCGGAGCCGCAGAACTTCGTCGCGGCCCCCGTGACATCGCGCTCCGCTCCCGCATCCTCCTCGCCCGCATCCGTCTCCGGGCTCACCGCGGACGCGATCGCCGAGATCGACAGGCTCGTCGCCGCCGGGCACAAGCTGCACGCCATCAAGCTGTACCGCGAGCGCACCGGCGTCGGCCTGAAGGAGGCGAAGGATCGCGTGGAGCACTGGTCGGCCAGCACGACCGCCCCGCACGTCGCGGCCGTGTCGAACGCCACCGCCGTGCACTCCTCGATCACCCGGACCGCTCCGACACCCTCGACCGTGCGCTCCTCGCTGCCCGCGTCGGTGGTATCCGAGATCGATGCACTCATCGCCCGAGATTCCCGGATCGGCGCGATCAAGGTGCTCCGCCAGCACACGGGGCTCGGGCTCAAGGAATCGAAGCTCCTGATCGACACCTGGATTCCGCGCCGCGGCTGAGCGCCCCGAGCCCTTCCCGCTCCCGCACGGGCGCGGGCTCCCGGCAAGGGAGAATGGAGGGGTCCCCCACCGCAAGGAGCCCTCATGACCGACCGTCTCGATCGCGCGCGCCGCACCGGCATCCTCGCCGTGCTCCGCGCCTCGTCCCCCGAGCTGGCCCTGGAGGCCTCAGAGGCGATCATCCGGGGCGGGGTCACCGGCATCGAGGTGACCTTCTCCACGCCCGACGCGCCCGCGGTGATCCGCGAGCTCATCGCCCGCCACGGCGACACCGCCTACATCGGCGCGGGCACCGTGACGACCGCAGTGCAGGCCTCAGCGGCGGCGGAGGCGGGGGCGGAGTTCCTCGTCAGCCCCGGCACGCTCCCCCACCTGACCCGCACGATGCTCGACACGGGACGCGTCGTGATGACCGGTGCCATGACTCCGACCGAGGTCATGAGCGCACTCGAACTCGGTGTCGATGTCGTGAAGATCTTCCCGGCGTCGCTCGGCGGCCCGTCCTACCTCGGCGCACTCCGAGGCCCGTTCCCCGACGCCCCGCTCATGCCGACCGGGGGCGTGAGCCCGGACAACCTGGCGGCCTGGTTCGCGGCGGGCGCGGTCGCGGTCGGCGCCGGTGGCGACCTGGCCAACGGCGCATCGATCGCGGCCTCCGATTGGGCGGACATCGAGCAGCGCGCCGCACGATTCGCCGCGGCGCTCGCCGCTTCGAACGGTTGAACCCCCGACCGCATTCGGCATCGTTTGGTATACCGGATGCATGCGTGCGCGACGGAACATCCTCATCGGCGCACTCCTCGCCGCCCTGCTGACCGCGACCGCCTGCACGGCGAACGCCGCCCCGTCCGCACCGACACCGGAGGTCTCCATGTCCCACGCGACTCAAGATCTGCTCGCCGCCGCCACCACCGGAGACGCCGATGCCGTCCGCGCGGCCCTCGACGCGGGAGCGGCGATCGAAGCGCGGGGTGACGGCGGCATGACCGCCCTGATCGCGGCGACCAAGGCGAATCAGGTCGACGCCGCGCGGGCACTCATCGAGGCCGGCGCCGACGTGAATGCGAAGGACGACATCCAGGACTCGGCCTACCTGTACGCCGGGGCGCGCGGCCACGACGAGATCCTGCTCCTGACCCTGCAGAACGGCGCCGACCTGACGAGCACGAACCGCTTCGGCGGGACCGCCCTGATCCCGGCATCCGAACGCGGACTGCTGTCGACGGTCGAGATCCTGCTCGAGGCGGGCGTCGACCCCGACCACGTCAACAACCTGAACTGGACCGCGCTGCACGAGGCGATCGTGCTCGGCGACGGCTCCTCCCGCTACGTCGAGGTCGTGCGCGCGCTCATCGACGGCGGGGCGGACATCGACATCCCGGACGGCGACGGCGTGCTGCCGGTCGACCTCGCGGCCGGCCGCGGATACGACGCCATCGTCGCCGAGCTCGAACGGTGATCGCCCTCGACCCGTGGGCATGGGCCGCGCTCGCCGTCGCCGCGGTCACGATCGGCATCTCGAAGACGGCGCTGCCCGGCGGCAGCATCCTGGCCATCGCCCTGTTCGCCGCGGTGCTGCCCGCCCGCACGTCGACGGCCGCCACCCTGCTGCTGCTCATGGTGGGCGACCTGTTCGCACTCTTCGCCTACCGCCGGCACGCCCACTGGCCGACACTGCTGCGACTGGCCCCCGCGGTCATCGCGGGGCTCCTCGTCGGATTCGCGTTCCTCGCGCTCGCCGGCGATGGAGTGGTCCGCCGTGCCATCGGGGTGATCCTGCTCCTGATGATCGCGGTGACCCTCTGGCGCCGGTGGCGGCAGAGCAAGGCCGACACGGTAGCCCCGCCGTCGGGCGGTATCGTGCTCGCGGGCGCCTACGGCACGCTCGGCGGGTTCACGACCATGGTCGCCAACGCGGGTGGACCCGTCATGTCGATGTACTTTCTGGCCACCCGTACGCCCGTGCAGGTGTTCCTCGGCACCTCAGCGTGGTTCTTCGCCATCATCAACGTGATCAAGGTGCCGTTCCTCGCCGGGCTGGGACTTTTCCACCCGCCCGTGCTGCTGATGGATGCCGTGCTCGCCCCGCTCGTGGTGATCGGCGCACTGCTCGGCCTGCGGGTCGCGCGGCGCATGAACCAGCGCGTGTTCGACCGGATCGTGATCGTGCTGACGATCCTGGGCGCCGTGTATCTGCTGATCTGAGCGAACGGCCCGGCGCCCTCAGTCGAGGAAGATGTCCGGGAACAGTGCGCTGTCGGGCGTGCCGGGGATCGCGGCGTAGCCCGAGAAGTCGGTCACGCCGTCGGCCTCGAGCACGTCCTCCACGATGAGCGACTGCCCCGTGTAGGACGCCGCGGGCTTGAGCAGCACGGCGTACGCGGCATCCGCGTAGATCTCGGGCGTGCGGCTCGCCGCCATGACCTTGTCGCCGCCGAGGAGGTTCTGCACGGCGGCGGTCGCGATCGTGGTGCGCGGCCACAGCGTGTTGGCGGCGATCCCGTCGCGTGCGAACTCCGCCGCGAGGCCGAGCGTCGCCAGCGTCATGCCGAACTTGGCGAGCGTGTATCCGGTGTGCGCGCCGAGCCATTTCGGGCTCGGGTTCAGGGGCGGCGAGAGCGAGAGGATGTGCGGGTTCTCGGCATCCTTCAGGATCGGCACCGCCGCGCGAGACAGCATGAAGGTGCCGCGCACGTTGACGTCCTGCATCAGGTCGTACTTCTTGGCACCCAGGTCGAGCGAGCGCGAGAGGTCGATGACGCTGGCGTTGTTGATGACGATGTCGATGCCGCCGAACTCCCCCTGCGTCTTCATGACCGCCTCGGTGATGTCGTCGTCATCGCGCACGTCGCCGACGATCGGGAGCGCATTCCCGCCTGCCGCACGGATCTGATCCGCGGCGGTGTGGATGGTGCCTTCGAGCTTCGGATGCGGGGTGTCGGTCTTCGCGAGCATCGCGATGTTCGCACCGTCGGC
>JAQZBG010000289.1 GCA_029239165.1 Microbacterium sp.
CCGCTCGTCTCGATCGACCACCCTGGCGTGGTGGTCGAGGCGGTCAAGCTCGCCGAAGACGGCAGCGGCGACGTCATCGTGCGTCTGTACGAGGCGCTCGGGCGTCGCGCCGAGGCGACCGTCACCGTGGGCTTCCCGAGTGGTGACGCCAGCGAAGTGGATCTGCTCGAGCGGGAGGGTGAGCAGGCGGCGCTGTCGGGTCAGGATGCCGACGGCATCCGTCTGGCGCTGCGTCCGTTCCAGCTCGTGACGTTGCGGCTGCCGCGGGCCTGAATCGGTGAGGGGTCTCCGGCCGCGCGGAGACCCCTCACCGATTCCGCGGCCGCCGGCATACGGCTTTCGAGCCGCGTCGACCGCGCGTCCCGGTCAGAGTGGCGATGCCACCCCCGACAGCTCGGACAGTCGGTCCCAGACCCGGGATGCGAGCTCAGGCGTCGGGGCGGCCGTGCGCGGATCGGGAGCGACAGTGATCGGCTCTCCGCGCACGCCTCCTGCGGGAGCGAAATAGTCGCCGCTTCGAGCATCCGGATCCGCCAGCGCGCGCACGCCGGACCACGCGGCCGCGTCCTTGCCCTGGGCCCACGGCGTGTAGGGATTGCGTCGATACGGGACCGTCTCATCGCGGATGCCGGCCCGTCGGGGAGTCTTGGCGTCGACCCCCACGCCGGGACGCGTGACGATCGACGCGAAGGGCAGGCCCTGCTGACGGAGACGGCGATGAAGCTCGAACGCGTACACCTCGGTGAGCGTCTTCGCCTTGACGTAGGCGCCGATGCCTGTACGCGGAGTCTTCTCGACATCGTCGAAGCGGGTCGGGAATCGCTGCACGAACCCGGTCGAGGCATGCACGAACCGCGTCGCGGCTGCGTCGTCGCGTGACCGCAGCGACGGCAGCAGGTGCGAGATCAGTGCGACGTTCGCCACCGTGTGTGCCCCGAGGATGAGCGGCAACCCGTCTGCGGTGAGTGCCGTGCGGGAGAACTGCATCGGTCCGCCATTGAGGAAGATCCCGTCCAGGCGCGGCAGCGCGGCGAGGTGCTGCGCCGCGTCGGCCACGGAATCCAGCGACGTCAGGTCGATGCGGACGTGAGAGGTCACCGCCGTCGGCACGTGTTCGCGAATGGCCTCGCTCGCCACCCGCAGCTTCCCGTCCGATCGGGACGCGAGCACGACCTCCGCTCCTGCCGCCGCCAACTGTTCGGCCGCGAAGTAGCCGATGCCTCCGGTGGCGCCGGTGACCGCGTACGCGCGGCCGGTCAGATCGGGCAGATGGCGTGGATCCCAAATCATGCATTCCTCCAAAGTGGATAGATCATCCGTTTATCGTAGCCCTTAAATCGGATGAGCTATCCGTTTCGAAGTACACTGGGTGCGTGACGTCTTTGAGATCGGATGCCGCGCGGTCCCGCGCTCGGATCCTCGACGCCGCCCGCGCGGTGCCGTCCGAGACCCTCCGTCTCAATGACCTCGCCCGTGACACCGGCCTCGGCGTCGGCACCGTGTACCGGCACTTCCCGACGGTGATCTCGCTCCTCGAAGCGCTCAACGAGGACGCCTTGGTGGAGCTGGAGGAGCTGTCCCGTGGCGTGACCGAGTCCGCGTCTCCGGCGACGGCTTTCGTCGAACTCGTCCAGCGCGGAACCGAGCTTCAGATCTCGCGCGACGGCTTGCGAGACGTGCTCATCTCGGACGACGTCTCACCCGAGACCCGCCGGCTCCGCGACTCCTTCCGCCGCTCGGCGACGATCGGATTGCAGGCGGCGATCGCCGAAGGACGGATCCGACCGGACGTGTCGATGGAGCAGATCCAACGGCTGGTCTGCGGGGTGGAGTATGCGGTTCGCCTCGGGGAGGGCAAGGATCGCGCGCTCATGCTCGAGATCATGCTCGCCGGTCTCGAACTCCGCCCTCGCTGACGAAGACACAGGTGCGCCGCAGATCGCCCTGCTCCTAGTTCTTGCCGAAGAGCCCGAGTTCGTATGCTCGGGCGAGAGCGGCGTTTCGACGGGAGACGCCGAGCTTGCGGTAGATGCTGGCCGTCTGTGAACGGACGGTAGCCGGTGAGACTCCGAGCTTCTGGGCGGCCGCCACCGCCGTGATCCCTTGATCGAGGGTGTGCAGGACGGCGAGTTCACGCGGGGTGAGGTCGACGAGCGCGATCGTGTGCAGCGGGTTCGGTCGTGCCGTCTTGATGGCCTCGAGCGGGTTCGGGGTGTCCGTCAGCCGAGCCAGGGTCGCGATGTCGTCGGGCGGGGCGAGGAGGAACGGTCTGACGTGCATGGGGGTCGATCGCATGCGCGTGGCAGCCTCGAACGACTGGATCGCCCTGTCGGTGTGTCCGTTCCTCAGGTGAGCGACAGCGATCGTGAGATGGAGTTCGATGGCGTCGGCCAGCGCCAGCGGCTCGGAGGCCCGATGCAGCGCGCGAGCGGAGACGCGTATGGCCTGGTGCGGGTGGCCGGAGTAGATGTGCGCCCAGGCGGTGAGGTGAGCGGGGAACTGATCAGGGTCGGTGCGTGCGAGATGGAGAACCCTCGCGGCGTTGTGCGTGCGCAGCAGCAGCTTCGCTTCGGTGCGGAGGAGGAGGTGCTGGGTCGCCCCGGCTTCGACGGAGCTGGTGCCGTGCGCGAGACGGGCAGCCTCCAGTTCCGCGAGACCTTCATACGGGTCTCCGAAGCATGCGTGATACGTGCCTCGCACGTGGAGGATGAACGGCCAGAGCTCGACGTGTTGGGTTGCCGGGCCGATGCGGTCGAGACGCTCGCGCGCGAGTTCGGCGTCGCCCTCCTCCACGGCGATCAGGGCTCCGGCGATCTTGGCGCCGAGCGCGGTGAGGTGCTCGATCCAGTCCGGCAGTGGACCCAGCGCCGCCATCCGCTCGATCCACTGGCGCGCAAGGTCGAAGTGACCGCGGAGGGCGAAGACCATGGCGAGGTTGGCCGCAGAGTTGGCCCCGGCGAAATGTCCACGCGGTGCGGGCCCCGCCTCCGAGAAACCGCGGGTGTAGAGGCGGCTGGCGTAGTCGTAGTCTCCGCTGAGCGTGGCGGTGAGACCTCGTTGTGTGGAGAGCCATCCGGGCTTGGCTCCGGCATGGTCGGGCGCCCAGGGGACATGCGCGCTGGACGGCATCGCGCCGAGTCGGTCGTCCAACCACATCCCGAGCTGATCCGCTCGGCGGAACGCGCCTTCGAGTCGGGCGGCGATGACCGCGATGGTGCCGGCGGTCAACAGATCGCTCGGGTTGTCGAACTCGGCCAGCCGGCTGGCGTAGCGGCGTCCCTGCGTGCGGAACATCTGCAGTATCCGCCCCAGATCCGGGTTGTCTCCGCGGTAGTCGCGTTGGTGATGAGCGAGCAGCGTGATGTGCATCAGGCGCGGCCGCCGCAGGTAGACATCCGTTCCGAACCGCTCGGTCGCCTTCAGGATCTCCGTCGAGTATCTCGACGGCAGCTCGTACCAGAGCACGTCGTATGCGGCCTCGATCTGCTCGACGTCACCGAGGGCGAGCGCACGACGGATGCGCTCGTCAATCTCAGTCTCGATGGAGTCGCCGGCCACTTTAACCATCTTGCTGAGCGCGGGCAGCCCTGCGAGCCAGGAATTGATGAACTCATTGATGAAATTTTGTACAAGTTCTGAAGGAATCCATAGCTTTCCGCTCGTATAAGCAGAGGCATAACGTGCGGGGACTTTCCTGCACACGATCGGGGAGGGATCTTATGCGTACGACTGAACAGCGCCCGCACGCCGGCTTGCGCCGGCATCGGCGGGAGGCGCGGCTCGCGGCACGCCAGCGTGTCCGGCGTTTCGTCGCCGGCACCGTCGCCGCGACGTTCGCGATGACCGGACTGACAGCGGCCATGGCCGTGCCCGCATCCGCGGCTACGGTCTACGAGATCACGGCGCAGTGGGCGGAGGGCTCGGCGACCACGGTGAAGAGCGGTGACGTCCTCACCGCGGAGTGGCGCGTGAACGTCAACGACGACGCCGCAGCCCCCGCGAACGACCCCGTCGACAACGTCAACTTCACCCTGACGATCGAGAACGGCACCTTCGAAGAGCTCCCCAGCTCCTGTCTCGTCGACGGCGTCACGCCGCTCTCGAGCATCTCCGACGACGGCAAGACGATGGTCTGCAACATCGGTACGCAGGACGAGGGCACGGCCCACGTCATCCAGACCCCGATCCGGGCCGATGGCGAGACCGGATCGCAGCTCACCGGCTCCGGCACGATCGACGGCAAGACCGCCGACCTGACGCCGGTCGACATCGAGAACGACTTCGGCATGGACATGGTCTGGGGCAGCCCGACCTCCAGCGTCACCTACCAGACCGGCTACGCCGACCTCGACTTCCAGTGGACGCTGTTCCTCGATAACCGCTCGGAGGCAGGCCCGAACTCGGTCAGCTACACGATCAACGTGGCTGCGCAGGACGGCTCGACGGTCACCGTCGCCCCTGGCGCATGTGCGGCGTTCACGACCGGGGCGGCTCCGGGGCACCCGTGGTCCGCGCAGTCCTGCACCCTCACCCCGGTCGCAGGGACGCCCGGACGGTTCACTCTGACGCTGACCGGGATCGACTACTCCCTCGCGCAGGTTCCCACCCAGGACTCGGCCGGCAACCCGCTCCGCACCGACGCGGCAGCCGTGGCGAGCGGCCAGGTGAGGTTCCGGGTGGCATCGGCAGGCAGCACGGGTGTGACGCTGACCTCCAACGCCCCCACCTACACGGCACCCGGCAGCGGCGCTCAGGCGACCGACGACGCGAGCAACAACACCTCCTCGAAGACGATCCAGCGCGCCCAGGGACGAAGCGGCGGTTGGGATCGCCGCTTCACCGGCTCCGGCGGCACTTCATGGGACGACAGCTACCGGGTCGCACCCGGCACGGAGGTCCGTCAGGCGTAC
>JAQZBG010000290.1 GCA_029239165.1 Microbacterium sp.
GCTGGAGATCTTCACGAAGGTCTACTTCCCGACCGGCCCCAAGGGTCCGAACGACACCGGCCTGAGCCGCAAGCACATCTTCGAGTCGATCAACGGCTCGCTGCAGCGACTCGGAACCGACTATGTGGACCTGTACCAGGCGCACCGCTTCGACTACGAGACTCCGCTGGAGGAGACGTTCCAGGCGTTCGCCGACGTCGTCCGGCAGGGCAAGGCGCTCTACATCGGCGTCTCCGAGTGGACGGCGGAACAGCTGCGCGAAGGTCACGCGCTGGCGAAGCAACTCGGCATCCAGCTCATCTCGAACCAGCCGCAGTACTCCATGCTGTGGCGCGTGATCGAGGGCAAGGTCGTGCCGGCCTCCGAAGAGCTGGGGATCTCGCAGATCGTCTGGTCGCCGATGGCGCAGGGCGTCCTCAGCGGCAAGTACCTGCCCGGTCAGCCGGTGCCCGAGGGCTCGCGCGCGACCGACCCGCACAGCGGCGCCGACTTCATCAAGAGCTTCCTGCAGGACGACATCCTCACCGCCGTCCAGCGGCTGAAGCCGATCGCCGAGCAGGCGGGGCTGTCGATGCCGCAGCTCGCGATCGCGTGGGTGCTGCAGAACCCGAACGTCGCGGCAGCTCTCGTCGGAGCCTCGCGTCCGGAGCAGCTCGCCGAGACGGTCAAGGCCTCGGGCGTGAAGCTCGACGCCGACACCCTGGCCGCGATCGACACCGCCCTCGGTGACACGGTCAACCGCGACGCCGAGCACACCTACTCGGTGTCGCCGAAGGCCCGCCTGGTCTGACATCTGGCACGACAAGGCCGCCGTTCCTCGGAACGGCGGCCTTGTCGTTGTCCGGGGTAGCTCGGTGGCGTGCCGGTTCAGTCGAGGGTGATGTCGACCTGGATCTCCGCGGCGAGTCGCTCGAGGTCGTCGCGCAGCGCATCCAGATCGACGGATGCCGGCACCTTCGCCACCACCGATGCCTCGAACAGGCGGCCGCCGGCCATCGCCGCATCCCGCGTCTCGGTGGCGAGCTCCTCGATGCTCAGGGCGTGGGCGGTGAGGACGGCAGAGACCTCGCGCACGATGCCGGGGCGGTCGTTGCCGAGCACCTGGATCTGGAGCAGTCGATCCTCGGCGGCATCCGCATCCGGCGTCCCGGTGAGGACGGCGAGAGTCAGCAGCCCCTGACCCTGGAGGCCGCGCAGCGCCGAAGTCAGCTCCGGCGCCCGGTCTTCCGCGACCGAGACCTCGATCACGCCCGCGAACGTGCCGGCGAGCTCCGCCAGAGAGCTGTTCTCCCAGTTGCCGCCGTGCGCATCCACGACATCGGCGACGGCGGCCACGAGGCCAGGACGGTCTGCACCCGCGACGGTGAGGATCAGAGTTGTCATGCGGCCAGCGTAGCTGTTCACAACTCCTCGACGAGGGCCGCTTCGAGCGCGGAAAGCGGCGCGGACGGGGGTCGGCGGTTGCTTCCGAGGAGTCGTGAACGGCGAGCCGAGGAGGCCGCCCGGCTCACTCCGCCCAGATGCCCGACTCGAGGAACCGATCCAGTCGCGCACGGTGCGGCGCGAGGTCCCAGCCCTGAGCGGCGACCCACTCGTCCGAGTAGTAGGTGCCGGCGTAGCGGACTCCGCTGTCGCAGATCAGGGTCACGACACTCCCGGTCTCGCCCGCGGCGCGCATCCGGGCGATGAGCTGGAATGCGCCGTACAGGTTCGTGCCGGTCGAACCGCCTGCCCAGTGCAGGGTGCGCTCGCGCAGCATCCGGATCGCGGCGATGGACCCGGCGTCCGGCACCCGGATCATCTCGTCGATCACGGTGGGCACGAACGAGGCCTCGACCCGCGGCCGGCCGATGCCCTCGATGCGGCTGGGGCGCCCGGCCGGCGGGTCGACCGTGCCGGCCCAGCCGTCGTAGAACGCCGAGCCTTCGGGGTCGACCACGGCGATACGCGTCTCGTGCCGGCGGTACTTCACGTATCGCCCGAAGGTCGCACTGGTGCCCCCGGTGCCCGCGCCCGTCACGATCCACGTGGGGATCGGATGCCGCTCCTGCGCGAGCTGGCTGAACACGCTCTCCGCGATGTTGTTGTTTCCGCGCCAGTCGGTCGCGCGCTCGGCGAACGTGAACTGGTCGAGGTAGTGGCCCGTGCAGTCGGACGCCAACCGCTGCGCCTCGGGCGACATGTCCTCGGGTCGGTCGACGAAGTGACAGGTTCCGCCGTAGAACTCGATGAGGTCGATCTTCTCCTGCACGGTCGAGCGCGGCACGACGGTGATGAACGGCAGGCCCAGCATCCGCGCGAAGTAGGCCTCCGAGACGGCGGTGGATCCGCTCGACGACTCCACGAGGGTCGTGTCTTCGCGGATGCGGCCGTTGACGAGGCCGTAGAGGAGGAGAGAGCGGGCCAGGCGGTGCTTCAGGGAACCGGTCGGGTGGACCGACTCATCCTTGAGGTACAGGTCGATGCCCCACTCCGGCGGCAGCGGGAAGAGGTGCAGGTGGGTGTCGGCGCTGCGGTTCGCGTCGGCTTCCAGCAGGGCGATCGCGGTGCTGGTCCAGTCGCTCATGCCCTCGAGACTACCGGCCGCATCGACGATCATCCGGGCGTGCTCACCCCTCGGCGGGATGTTCCGGACCGAGTGTCGATGCCATCGGTTCGCCGGCCGCATCGCCCTTGAGCTCGACGAGGATCGTGTGCGTCGGCGTCGTCCCGGTGTTCTCGCCGGAGTGACGCTGCGCGGGTATCCAGACCGCCTGCCCGGAGGGGAGGGCCGTGTCGAACGTCCGCTCGCCGGCGCTGAGGCGGCGGGAGAAGTCGCTGAGGGTGACCATCACACTGTTGGGATGGTCGTGCGGCGTCGTCTTGTCGCCGGGGACGTCGGTGTATTCGAGCACGCGGACGTGCTCGTTCTCCCAGAGGGTGCGGTAGTGGTCGGGGTTGGTCAGGGTGGGATCGTCGGTGATCATGCGGTGAAGCTACACCTCTCATCGCGGCGCCGTCAGACCCTCTTCGACCGACTGGACGGGTGCGCACGTCGGCGCCTGAGTTCGCGGTTCAGTCTCCGGCCCGGCGCGCGCGATAGGCGGCGACGGCGTTGCGATTCGCGCAGGTCGTCGAGCAGTAGCGCTTCGAGCGGTTGCGGGAGAGGTCTAGAGCGATCGCCCGGCACGTGTCGTCGGCGCACACGGAAAGGCGGGAGCCCTCCTCGGCGCGGATGACGTCGATCAGCGCCATCGCCGTCTCGATCAGCACGCGCTCCGCCAGCGGATGCTCGTCGGCGACCGCGTGCAGGTGCCAGTCGGCGCCGTCATGGCGGCGGAGCCGCGGGGTGAGCCGAGTCTCGGCGAGCGCATCGTTGATGTGCGCGGCCATCTCGTCGCGGGGGGCGAGCAGCATGGTGCGCAGCCGGGGGCGTAGTCGACGCAGGGCCGCGACCTCGGCCTCGTTCCGGTCGAGCCGGCCGGTATAGGGGAACTCGCGGAGGAACGCCTCCTCATCGTCGAGGTCGACCAGTGTGTCTGGATCCTCTGCCGAGTTGACGAGCCATACGGCGGCGCGGAGGCCCTCTTGGGTGTCATCGGTGAAGATCACATTGACATCTTACAGCGCGCGCGAGTACCGTCATCGATCATGAGCACGGTGAGCAATGACCGCGTGGCGGCGCCTCGTGGTGCGCGTCTGGGATTGCCGCTCGCCATCGCGGCCGCGCTGTCGTTCGGCATGTCCGGGGCATGGGCGCGCGGGCTCATCGACGCGGGATGGACGCCGGGGGCCGCGGTCACTGCGCGCATCTGGGTCGCTGCACTCGTGCTGCTGATTCCCACGATCCTGTCGCTGCGCGGCCGGTGGGGTCTTCTCGGCCGCAACGCCGGCATGATCCTCGCCTACGGACTGCTCGCCGTCACCGCGACCCAACTCTTCTACTTCCAGGCCGTCGCGGTGATGGATGTCGGGCTGGCGCTGCTCATCGAGTACACCGCACCGGTCGCGGTGCTGTTGTGGCTCTGGCTGCGACGAGGGGAGCGGCCGACGCGCCGCAGCATCATCGGTGCGGCCATCGCCATCGTCGGGCTGGTGCTCATGCTCGACATCCTCACGGGGGCCGATGTCGACGTGGCCGGCATCCTGTGGGCGCTCGGGGCGATGGTCGGCGCGGCGACGTACTTCGTGCTCTCGGCCAAAGCCGACACGGGGCTGCCGCCGCTCGCGCTCGCCGGCAGCGGGCTGCTGCTGGGTGCACTCGGTCTCACGGCGGCCGGGGCGATCGGCGTCCTGCCGATCGTGTGGACGACCGACGACATCGCCTACCGCTTCGGCACCGTGCCCTGGTTCGTCCCCGTGCTGGCGATGGGTGTCGTCGCGACGGCGCTCGCCTACCTGCTCGGCATCGCCTCGACGCGGATGCTGGGTTCGCGGCTCGCCTCCTTCGTCGCGCTCGCCGAAGTGGTCGCCGCGCTCCTGTTCGGCTGGCTGCTGCTCGGCCAGCTCCCCGACCTGCTGCAAGAGGGCTCGGCGGGGTGCTCGTGCTCGTGGGCGTCGTGGTGGTCAAGCTGGGCGAGCCCGTCGCTCCAGAGTTCGTGGAGCCCGCGCCTGCGGCGCACCCGTCGGTTATGAAGTGGCAGCAGCCTCCGCTCTGATTCCCGGAGTCGCGGCGGGTGTTTCTCCCCATCGTCAGCGGTCGGGGCCATCCGTGAATGTATACGGAATCGGCGGATCGATCACCCACAACGCCACTCTCTGCCGCTTATGTATACACTGAGGGCATGACTCTTGCCGTCGAGCGCCTCTCCGCGAGTGATCGCGCGTACACGGCCCTGCTCGACGACATCCAGTCCGGTGCACTTCCCGCCGGCTTCGTGCTCGGTGAGGTCGAGCAGGCCGAACGCCTCGGTGTGAGCCGCACCCCGATGCGCGAGGCCCTGCGCCGCCTCATCGCCGAT
>JAQZBG010000291.1 GCA_029239165.1 Microbacterium sp.
CCGATGAGCACCGTGTTCGGTGCGCTCGACTCGGCCTGCGCCGGTGTGGCGGCCAGGGGGCTCAACGCCCCGAGCACTCCCACCGCCAGTGCGACGGCCGCCGCGGTGAAGCGGGTCCTCATCGAGTGAAAGCTCAGCCGAGCACGCCTGCGGGGGGACTTGTCCATCGTCGGAACCTCTTCGAGTCGGGCGAGGTCCGAAGACCCGCGGGGCGCGCGCCCCTATGAACCCGCTCCCTCCCCCGAGAGGCTGGCCACAGTAAATCACACGAACCGAGATTTCGCACCTGATCCGGGAAAACGCTCGCCCGGAGGGGGTGACCGCGGCGCGTCACGTGAGCTCGGCGTGCACCGGCTTCGGAATGAACATCGAGAAGGCCAGCGCGCCGACGAGCACGACGGACCCGGTCACCAGTGCGGCCACGTATCCCGCCGCCGCGCCCGCCGACTCCGAGGCGAACGAGGTCTGCGCGGCATAGATGACGACGAAGCTCAGCCCCGCGCCGAGGTTGATGGCGCCGGTGTTCAACCCGGGAAGCGACCCTGGGCGCTCCTTCGGCGAGAGCACGACGCCCAGCCCGTTGAGCATGATGTTCCCGATTCCGGCGTAGGTGATGCCGACGGCGACGGACAGGAGAAGGAGAACGAGACGTGAGGTGGTATCGACGTTGGCGACCATGAGCCCGAGCACCACGATGGTGCCGCCGAGACCGACGCGCAACATCGTCCGGTATCCCACCGTGGCGGCGAGCCTGCCGCTGAGCGGCCCCATCAGCAGACCGGCGAGGGCGTAAGGCATGAGGATCCACAGCGACACCTCCTCGGCGCTCATCCCGAGGTTCATCGACGAGTCCTGCGCGAGGGCCGGCACGACGCCGTTCATGATCGCGAAGATCCCGGAGAGTGTGAGGAGTGACGTGGCGCTCAACGCCCAGGTGGCGCGTTGCTTCAGCTGCGGGATCGAGACGAGCGGGTGATCGACCGTGCCCTCGAGCTTCCAGAAGGCGGCGAACGACACGACGGCGACCGCAGCGAGGACGAGGACGAGGATCAGGTCCGCAGCCGCGAGTTTCCCGAGCTCGTTCAGAGCGACGAGCATCGAGCCGACGGAGATGACCAGCAGCAGCGACCCCCACCAGTCCATCCTCGGGCGGTCCTCGGCCATCGTCTCCGGTGCGAGCACGCGCACGGTCAGAGCCGCTCCGACGGCGACACCCGCCATGGTCCAGAAGATCGACGCGAAACCGTGGTTGGTGGCGAGGTAGCCGCCCAGCAGCGCATCGCCGCCGGCGATCCCTCCGTTGACGGCCGTGACGACGCCGAGCAGCGTGCCGTACACCTTCGGATCGGCGACCGCCGCACGCAGCATGATCAGACACAGCGGCACCACCGGTCCCGATACCCCCTGGATGAGGCGACCGACGAAGAGCATCGGCACGTTGGTCGCGAGCGCCGCGACGACGCACCCGACCGCCATCACGACGAGCATCCCGACCAGCACCCGCCGGCGTCCGATCAGGTCACCGAGACGAGGAAGGAAGAGGGTGAACAGCGCGGCGGCTGTGAAGAAGACGGTCTGGGTCGACGCGATCTCGGAGGCGGTAGCATCGAGCTCACGCTCCATCGTCACCAGGGCCGGGCTCAGCATGCTGGCGTTGAGTTGGAACGCGAGGCATGCGGCGAGGAGCGCGATCATCAGCGAAGCCACGCGGGAACGGGTACGGACCGTATCTGTCTGGTTGGTCATTGCTCACTTCTTCGTGTCGTATCGTCGGCTGTTCGTGTGCGTAATCCTTTACGCACGTCATATCTTTGAGTCGTGGTGCCGCCGGCACCGGGGATGAGAGTCGTGATGAAGAAGGCCTCCGTCACGCTGCACGAGGTCGCCGCGGCCGCCGGTGTGTCCATCGCCACGGTGTCCCGGGCCCTCAACGGCAAGGACCGCGTCTCGGGAGCAACAGCCGAGCATGTCAGGCAGGTGGCCGAGCAGCTGGGCTATCGGGTGAACCTCATCGGTCGCGGTCTGCGCGCCGGCACCGGTGCCACCATCGGCGTGGTCGTCCCGGTCATCAGCAACCCCTTCTACGGTGAGCTCATACACCGCCTCGAGGACCATCTGCAGCGGCGCGGATTCGATCTGGTCATCGCGGACTCGCATGGCGAAGTCGACCGGGAACGAGACCGTCTGCGCATGCTCGTCGAACGGCGCGTGGAGGGCATCTTCGTGGTGCCCGCCGACGCCGAGCTGTCGTTCGAGGCAGTCGCGGACACCGCACGCAGGGTCCCCCTCGTGCAGCTCGACCGGCGCGTGCTCGACCTTCCGGCCGACTTCGTCGGGGTCGACAACGACGCCGGCATCGACCTCGCCGTCGAGCATGTGACCTCCCGAGGCGCGAAGCGAGTCGTGCTCGTCTCCGGCAACGATGTGACATCGGTGGGTCGCGAGCGGCGGGCCGCTTTCGAGGCGACGGTGCGCACCCGTGGACTGCCGCACGAGGAGAGCATCTTCGGCGAGTACCTGCTGTCGTTCGGGGAGAGCGCCGCGGAAGCGCTGCTGGCCCGGGGTCCGCTTCCCGATGCGATCATCGCGGGAGACGACCTCGTCGCGGCCGGAACGATCGCGGCGCTGAAACGTGCGGGGACGAGCATCCCGTCCGATGTCCAGGTCACGGGCTTCGACGGCACCATGCTCGCTGATGTCTGCGATCCGCGGCTGACGACGGTCGTGCAGCCGTTCGACGAGCTCGCACGCGAGGCGACGGAGGCGCTGGTGCGGCGGATGGAAGACCCCGACGCCCCGTACATCCTCAGCCGTCTGGCACCGAGTTTGCGCGTGGCCGAGTCCACCACGGCCTCCGCGCCGCGCTGAGAGTCAGGCCAGCGCGCCGACGGCATCCGTCACCAGGTCCCAGAACTTCGGCACGTCGAGGGTGATCGCGACGTCGGTGTTCGGCTCCTTGCCCAGCATGTCGTGGAGATCCACGCACGTGGCGCCCGCCGTGAACTCGCCCGTCGTCTCGATGTCGACGTGGCAGCGCTGGATCGATGCGACGGCACGATCGATCGCGATGGCGACGGTGATGGGGTCGTGCAGCGGTCCCTCCGGCATGCCCTCAGCCTTCTCGTAGGTGCTGCAGAAGAAGCGCAGCAACTCCACCCCGAATGCCGAGGTCGCGTTGCCGACCGCACCGATCCGCTGGATCACCTCTTCGGTGATCAGCGCCTGGTGGGAGATGTTGAGCCCGACCATCGTGAGCGGGATGCCCGATGCGAAGACTGCCTCGGCCGCCTCGGGGTCGGCCCAGGCGTTGAACTCCGGGTATGCGCCGACATTGCCGCGCCCGGTCGAGCCGCCCATCCAGATGATCTCCTTGATCTGCGGCACGACTTCCGGATGCTGCTGCAGGAGCAGCGCGATGTTGGTGAGCGGGCCGGTGGGGATCACGGTGATCGGCTGCGGCGAGGCGGCGAGGGTGTCGGCGAGGAACTCCACGGCGTGGCGCGGGTCGAGCGGGACGGTGGGTTCGGGGAGGGCCGGTCCGCCCAGTGCGTTGTCGCCGTGGATCCATGAGCCGGGGGTGAGGTCTCGCAGGAGGGGCTTGTCCGCACCGGCGGCGACCGGCACGTGCGTGACCCCGGCGACGGTGAGGGCGATCCGCGCGTTGCGGGTGGTGTGCTCGAGGTAGCCGTTGCCACCCACCGTGGTCACCCCGCGCAGGTCGATGGCGTCGTTTCCGGCCGCGAGCCAGATGGCGAAGACGTCGTCGTGGCCCGGATCGCAGTCGAGAAGGACGGGAATGGTCATGGTGCTCCTTTGCAGATGTGCGTGCGTAAACGTTTACACTTTCTCTCATGAACGTCAAATCCGGCGCGGTCTCCGCGTTCCGACGCCTCCTCGACCGAAAGCTGTTGTCATGACCTCACCTGCTCTCCCCTCCCTCGTCGTCGTCGGCAGCGCGAACGTCGACGTCACCGCGTTCGTCGACCGACTCCCCACCGCGGGTGAGACCGTGGCGGGTGGCCGACTCTCCCGTGACCTCGGGGGCAAGGGCGCCAATCAGGCCGTCGCCGCCGCGAAGCTGGGGGGAAGGGTGCGGATGGTCGGTGCCGTCGGTGACGATGCCGACGGGTCCTGGACCCGTGAGGAGATGCAGCGGGCCGGGGTCGATGTCACCGACCTGCGCACCGTGAAGGACGCCACCGGCACCGCGCTCATCGTCGTCGACGCGGATGCCGAGAACCAGATCGCCGTCTGCCCCGGCGCGAACGACCACGTCTCGCTGGACGGCGTGACCTTCGGCGCGGACGAGGCGGTGCTCATGCAGCTGGAGATCTCGCTCTCGGTGGTCGAGGAGGTCGCCGCTGCGGCGGAGGGATTCATCGCCCTCAATGCGGCGCCCGCCCAGCCGTTGCCCGCGGGTCTGCTGCGCCGGGTCGACCTGTTCATCGTGAACGAGACCGAGCGCGAGCTCATGCCCGAGCT
>JAQZBG010000292.1 GCA_029239165.1 Microbacterium sp.
CGTCGGCGCTGACGGACACCGCAGCGTCGTGCGCCGCCGTGTTGCTCCGGACAAACCGGATGCAACGTTCGCGGGGTACGTGATCTGGATCGGCATCGCGGACGAATCATCGATCGGGTCCACCCGCTGGCCTCGCGATGTCGCCTTCCTCGGTGACTACGACAACACCCTCCTCGGTTACCCGCTGCCCGGAATCGACGGGTCGACCTCGGTCGGCTCGCGCCGACTCGGTTGGGCCTGGTACGACGCCAGTCGCAACGGCCTGCTTCGTTCATCGGGTGCCGTCGAAGGCAATGTGGTGCGGCACTCCTTGATGCCGGCGGGCATTTCGATCATCACGTACCGCGAACTCGCCCGGCAGGCTCGCCGTCTGTTCCCCACGCCGTGGAGCGACGCCATCCTCGACAGCATCGGGCGCCGCGCCGTCATCGGCACGCCGATCGCTGAGTACGTGCCCGACCAGCTCGTGCGCGGGCGGATGGCGCTCGTCGGTGATGCCGCTCACGTACCCACCCCGATGACCGGCAGCGGCTTCAGCGAATCACTCCAGGACGCCGAAGCCCTCGCTGCCGCCGTCGCCGCACAGCCGGCCGGGAGCGGAGTCGATACCGCGCTCCGCGACTACGAGGGCGCCCGGTTGCGCAGCGCCCGCAGCCTCGTCCAGTCCGGGCAGGGCTTCAGCCGGTCATTCGCCGCACGCGCAGCCTGACCTGTCCACCCATTTCGCCAGAACGGAATCACAACATGCCCCGACTTACGGGTAAGACAGTCCTCATCACCGGCGGCAGCTCCGGCATCGGCTTCGGCACCGCAAAGCGGATGATCGAAGAGGGAGCATTCGTCTACATCACCGGCCGCAATCAAGAGCGCCTGGACAACGCTGTGGCCCGCCTCGGCGACAACGTGCGAGGGATGCAAGCCGATGCGACTGACAGGGACAGCATGCTCCGCGTCGCAGAGACGATCAGAACCGAGCGCACGGCGCTCGACATTGTCTTCGCCAACGCAGGCGCCGCCTTCTACAACACCATCGACAAGCTGACGGAAGAGCAAATCGACGCGGGCCTCGCCGTCGACATCAAAGGCACGATCTTCACCGTTCAGGCGGCCCTCCCGTTGCTGCCCGACAACACGGGCGTCATCATCGTCAACACCTCGATCACCCAGGACATGGGACTGCCGACGTTCGGCGTCTACGCCGCAGCGAAGGCCGGCCTCCGCAGTCTCGTGCGCACATGGATGAACGAACTCCGGGACCGTCGCATCCGGGTCAATGCGATCAGCCCTGGCACGACCCACACCGAGGTGTTCGAGAAGGACATGGGCAAAGAGGAAGGCGAGGCCTACCTGAAGCGCATCGTCGAAGAGATCCCCTCCGGACGTGTCGGGCAGCCAGAAGACATTGCAAACGCCGTCGTCTTCCTCGCCTCCGACGAAGCATCGTTCGTCAACGGCGCTGAGCTCACCGTTGACGGCGGCCAGACCCAGATATACGCGGGTCACAACTGACGACAGGTCAGGACCAGGTTCTTGGCTCCGGCCGGCCCAGCTCCCTCCCTGCCGATCTGCTCGATCGTGGTGTGGGACACGAGGAGATGGCACCGCAACGAGCCGTATGGGATGTGACCACCGAGGTGGCGCTTCAGGTGATCCGAGCGCGATCTACTCAGCGCACACCGCAGCGATAGCGGTCGGCTCTTAGGACCGAGGGAGAGTCTCCCCCGGTCTCGCGCCGCCAACATCCGCGGAACTACAGGCCGCACGGGAGTTAGTGGCGGCTGCTGCCCCGCGGCTTGCGTAAAGAATCTTGCTCAGACTTTACGCAATTCGACGGCCCCGACCGAGAAGATAAGCCCCTGACCAGGGATTTTTTGCCCGAAACGGAGGGATTTGAAACCTCGGCCTCCGGTGGGCAATTAACCCACGGGAGATTCTGTGGGCAAAATGTGGGCACGGCCAATCTCGACGACGATCCGATGTCCGTCTCGATCCTTCTCGAACCGTCTCAGTCGGTCTCGTTCCACCACCGGACGATCGCTCTCAGTGCACCCGCCAGCTCGGGAAAACCCCTGACCACGGCCCTGCCCACATCCGAGAAGGAACGAGAGGGAACCGAAAGGAATGGGCCAGATCGAGACCGTCCGAGAAGGACGTCGATCTGGCCCAAAGTGGCGGTGACGGTGGGATTTGAACCCAAAGAGGTTCGATCCACCCCAATCTGTCTCGACCGAGAACCGCGGATTTCCGCGGCTTGCTACCGCCGAGAATCTGCTGTCATTCCCTCTGGATCCGCACCAATCGTGATCGTCCGTGGGCACCATGTGGGCACGAACTCCCGACGCGCAGGAACGCGTGTGACGGATCGGACGACGTATTGTCTTGTCCGCTCAGCGTCTCACCTCACCTCGCCCCAAGGCAACAACACCCGAGCGCATGAGTCTTGTCGGCGACGGTCCAATCTGACGCATTAGCAACGGCTTGCATTCCAGCGGTCGTCGCAATGGCCTCATTTTCGAGCGTCGTCGACAACGAGCTCGCTGTGGGAAAGACGCTCGAATAGTAGGCCAATGGGACGTGTGAAACGCCTTCTCCGGCAAGTCCTCCATTCGCCACTCATCCAGGCGCTCGATGCAAGGGATGTCGCCATCGAACCGGATGGGAAGCCAGACGTCGTGGGCGGTCGAGGTGTTCTCGCCGTACCGGCCGTATGGCCGCGGCGTCCCGCGCGCCGGATTCTTCAGCCGTCTGTGCAGACGGCCCTCGTCATGACGTCGGGTCTTCCCTCTCGTCGAAGCCCGTGCGTGCCGCGTCGATCAATGTGTCAATAGCCGATTCCGGCATCGACCCTTGGCTGAGTGCGACGAGCTGTCGCAGCGGAACGCCCTTCAACGGCGCGAGGCTTTCGGCGCTGGTGCCGGCATGAGCGAGGAAGGCTCGGAGCACTGCACCGCCGACGGGGTGGTCGAGCCACTCACCGATAGTGGTGTCAGCGGTGAGCTGCGCGCGATTGGCTGGTGTCGCGTTGTCCTGCTCGGGGAGCGGTTCGAGCGGTGCCCGGACGCGGGCGGGGTCAAAGGGGGTGCCGCCGGGGAATGGCTGGAATCCCTCGACTCGGGCGGACCAGCCGTCGACGTCGAACCCCGCACCGTCGTCTTGTGCGAGGAGGGCGACCGCGAGCAGCACGCTGCCGTTGCCAGGTAGGTACAAGGGGAGGATGCCGCGTATCTGAGGGTTGTGTCCGACAGGCGTGTACCGGTTCTTGTCCTCGCCGCGCAGGAGTGCATCCAGTGCCAGGGCGGGCTCGCCGAGGCGAGCTGCGGTCATCGCCATGACGGGGAAGTCCCAGCCCCACGCGGTCGGCCACTCCCAGGCCTCCCATACCTCGTGGAGCGTCCTGAGCATGATGGCGGGGTCGATGATCGGGGTGGGCGGCACCACCCCCAGGGCCATCAGCAGCGAGGGGTGGTCGTCGCGCCGCAGCGGCTCGCGGGTTGCCACCGCCGCGTACCGGTCGCCGTCTCGCAGCGGTGCGGCGAGTCTGTCTTGCACGTCCTGCCAGGCCGTATCCCGTTCCTTGCCGGCGCGGATCTGCCACTGCTGCGCGACATCGAGACCCCACCACCAGTAGGCGAGCTCGAACGTCGGGTCGGTCGTCGTGCGGGCGTCGTAGAACTCCTGCGCGGGCATGATCGGCGGTCCGAGGTGGAAGGTGCTGTCGCGCTCCTCGGCGAACGCGGCCATGAAGGTGGCCGTCTCCGTGACCAGGTCCGCGTACTCGGCGACCAACTGCTCGCGGTGTTCGGGCGTGCTCGCCTGCCAGACGAGTTCGAGGAGGTGGATGATGTGGGGCTGCTGCCAGGCCAGCAGTGAGCCGATGTCGCTGGGACTCTCCCTCCCGTCGGGGCCGGTCTGCTTCGGCCACCGCGCGCCGGGATAGCCCTGCCGCGCGGCAGTGGCGCGGGCCTCATGGAGGGTCGTCAGGTACCAGGTCAGGCTGCGTTCCAGCAGTTCGGGCCGACCCCAGACCGCGAAGTGCGCGGCGTGCCATAAGTGCATCTCGAGGTGGAACTTGCCCTGCCACGAGTTGGTGACAAGACCGGTCTCCTGCGGCGGCAGGTGACCGGACCCGTGCACTCGCGTGAGGTACTGCGACAGCACGATGCGCCGTTCGAGCTCGACGGCCCGTGGATCGGTGCTTTCGGAGAGATCGATCGCGGCGCCGGACTGCCAGAACTCGGACCACGAGACGCGGGACGCCTCGAGTACATCGACGAATCCGGGCAGTGCGCGACCCGGACCCCGCTGATCGTCATCGAACGCCACGACCAGATCAAGGGTCTCCGCGGCGCCCATCAAAGTGAAGACATGCGGGTGATCCCCCGCTTCGAGGCCGCCTGCACTCGCGCCTACTCGCACCGCGTACGTCGCATCATCGAGGACGCGCGTGATGATCGCGGTACCGTCTTTGTCGATATCGAGTG
>JAQZBG010000293.1 GCA_029239165.1 Microbacterium sp.
TCTTGACAGCCACGATTCTCCTGAATTGTGTGGAAGGAAACGAACTGATCGCCTGGAGAGTGGGGTGCACACCCGGCGGAAGCTCAAATGAGTGTGGACACCTGCTGGATAGAGGGTCGAGCAGGTCGTCCGACCCTCTATTCTGCCAGATCTGCGCGCGTGGCGCGAAACGTGGCGAAACGACCGTTGCCGTGTCGCATCACCCGCGTGCCAGACTGTGCGGGTGAAGCTCGAGTTCGCCTCTTCTGCCCGATCCACCGTCGGCCTCGAATGGGAGATCATGCTCGCGGATCCCGCGAGCGGTGATCTCGTTGGCCGCGCCCCTGAGTTGCTCGCAGCCCTCGAGGCCGAGAGCGAGGATGAGCGCCACACGGTCACCGGCGAGTTGCTCACGAACACGATAGAGGTCACGAGCGGCATCGGCGATTCCGTGGCGCATGCCGTCGACGACATCGCGAACGCCATCACTGCCGTGCGGTCGGCGACGGACCCGGCGGGCGTGGAACTACTGTCGGCGGGCAGCCACCCGTTCGCGCAGTGGTTCGACCAGGAGGTCACCGACAAGACGCGCTACCACACCCTGATCGAGCGCACCCAGTGGTGGGGTCGCAACATGATGATCTGGGGAATCCACGTGCACATCGGCGTGGAGGATCAGCGCAAGGTTTTCCCCATCATCAACGCCCTTTCGTCGTACCTTCCCCATCTGCAGGCGCTGTCGGCTTCGAGTCCGTTCTGGGCGGGAGAGCGCACGGGATACGCCTCGAACCGCGCCCTGGTCTTCCAACAGCTTCCGACAGCAGGGCTCCCCTGGCCGTTGAAGAACTGGGCCCAGTACGAGTCATATCTCGACGATATGGTCCGCACCGGCGTGATGGCGGATGCCACGGAGGTGCGTTGGGACATCCGGCCAGCCCCACGCTGGGGAACCATCGAGGTGCGCGCCTGCGACGGTCTCTCGACGCTGCCGGAGCTAGCGTCGGTCGCGGCGCTCGTGCAGGTACTCGTCGAGCACTTCTCGCGTCTGCTGGACGACGGCCAGACCCTGCCGGAGCTCCCTGCCTGGTTCCATCGTGAGAACAAATGGCGCGCAGCGCGATACGGACTCGACGCACGCGTCATCGTCGATGCCGCCGGAACTCAGCGTCCGGTGCGGGAGCATCTCTCGGAAGTCCTGGAAGAACTCGCTCCCGTGGCGGTGGAACTCGGCTGCGTCAGGGAGTTCGGCAACAATGCCGTCACCCTCGAGAACGGCGCCAGCTACGAGCGTCAGCTCGTGATCGCCAACGCGACGGCCGGGGACCTCACCGCCGTCGTGCAGCACCTCATCCGCGAGTTCCGCTCCGGGCCGGAATCCTCGACGGAAGGCGCATAGCTCCCACGACCCGGGAGAAAGCCGGTCAATCCTCGACCAGACGCCGGGCGAGCCCCTCGTCCAGGACCACGTCGGTGATGAGTCCCGCAGAGAGCGCGGCACGGAGGCTGACCAGTTTCGGGATGCCCGACACGACGCACACCCGTCGCGGGACACGCCGCAGGCGATCGAGTCCCGGACCGGTGGCCCGGGCATTGACGCGGATATCGCGCCACGACCCGTCAGACCGGAAGAACACGGTGGCGACGTCGCCGATCGCATGGTCCTCGCGCAGGCTGCGGTAGTCATCGCGTCCGAGGTAACCGCCGACGTAGACACGGCTCGGCACCTCGGCAGCAGGGGAACCGAGGCTGAACACGGCGACATCCATCTTCGCCTGCAGGTCCAGCACGCGACGGGTGCTGCGCTCGCGCCACATCGCCTCCCGGGTGGCCGGGTCGTCGAAGAAGGCGGGTACGGGGAACTGCTGAACCTGCGCCCCGAAGGCGCTGCCGAACCTCTGCAGGATGTCGCTGGAGTACTCCACGCCTGTGGTCTGGGTGTTACCCGCCCCGTTGAGCTGCACGAAAGTCGTGTTGTGCGTCTCCTTCTGCGTGAGTCCACGGCTGACGGCGCTGATCGTCGACCCCCACGCCACGCCGATGACCATATTCGAATCGACGAACTGAGACAGCAGACGTCCTGCCGTGAGCGCCACGCGCTCGAGACGCTCGACCTCACTGAGGATCTCGGGCATCGGAACGACGTGCGCCGCCACACGATGCCGGTCGCGGATGCGCTGCTCGAGCATGCCCAGTCGCTCCAGCGGAGAGTTGATGCGGATATCGACCAGCCCGCTCTCCCGCGCGAAGCTCAACAGACGCGAGACCGAGGAACGAGAGGTGCCGAGCTCCTGTGCGATCACTTCCATCGTCTTGTCCTGCATGTAGTAGAGCTGCGCGGCTGTGAGCGCCGCGATCAGCTTGCTGTCGCGGGTTTCCGGGCTCTGACCGACCATCATGACCTCCTCGACCTCGATCCTTGCACATATGTGCAGTGGGCTTGCGCGGGATGTCACACAGGTCGATGCTGGTTGGCAAGTAAGGAAGAGAGGGTCGACGATGATCGATTCCACACACTCGTCAGCGGAGCGCACAGAGGTTCGCGCCGTCCGCGAAGCCGGACGCACCGGTGTCCTCGTCATCGGCGGCGGGATCAACGGCATCTCGACGTTCCGCGACCTGGCGCTTCAGGGCGTCGACGTCGTGCTCGTCGAGCGCGGGGACTTCGCCTCCGGGGCATCCGCCGCATCGAGCCACATGATCCACGGCGGCATCCGCTATCTCGAGAACGGCGAATTCCGGCTCGTGCGCGAATCCGTCGAGGAGCGCAACGGACTCCTCAAGATCGCCCCTCACTATGTGAAGCCGCTCCAGACGACCATCCCGATCTACTCCACGTTCTCGGGCATCCTGTCCGCACCTCTGCGATTCCTGACACACAAGAGCGGCAAGCCGCAGGAGCGCGGCGCGTTCCTGATCAAAGTCGGCCTGACGATCTACGACACCTTCTCGCGTGACGGCGGGATGGTGCCTCGGCACCGGTTCCTCGGACGGAAGAAGTCGCTCGCCGAGCTGCCCTCGCTCGACCCGAACATCAAGTACACCGCGACGTACTACGACGCATCGATGCACGACCCCGAGCGTCTCGCGCTCGACGTGCTCCAGGACGGTCGCGCTGCGCACCCCGAAGCGCATGCTCTGAACTACGTCGAAGCCATCGCACGCGACGGCGACGAGGTCGTGCTCCGCGATCGAGAAAGCGGCACGGAGTTCCGCGTGCACGCCGATGTGGTCGTGAACGCCTCCGGTCCCTGGACCGACCTCACGAACGACGCGCTCGGCGAGGACACCAGGTTCATGGGCGGCACCAAGGGCTCGCACATCGTGCTCGACCACCCGGAGCTGCTCGAGGCGACGCAGGGCCGGGAGATCTTCTTCGAGCACTCCGACGGCCGTATCGTGCTCATCTACCCGCTCAAGGGACGAGTGCTCGTCGGCACGACAGACATCGACGCCGACCCCCGCGAGGTCCCGGTATGCACCGAGGAAGAGGTCGACTACTTCTTCGAACTGATCCACCACGTCTTCCCGAAGATTCCGGTGACCCGCGATCAGATCGTCTACAAGTTCTCCGGTATCCGCCCCCTTCCGCGTCACGAGGACACCGCCCCTGGGTTCGTGTCGCGCGACTACCGCATCGAAGTAGACGAGAAGGGCGCCGTTCCGCTCGTCAGCCTCGTCGGGGGTAAGTGGACGACGTTCCGGGCGCTGGGCGA
This sequence comes from Microbacterium sp., assembly GCA_029239165.1. Taxonomy (GTDB): domain Bacteria; phylum Actinomycetota; class Actinomycetes; order Actinomycetales; family Microbacteriaceae; genus Microbacterium. The sequence goes on from JAQZBG010000293.1 coordinate 3,693, forward strand.
GTCGCTCTCCGACACCGTGCTGGGCCTCATCGGTCGCACCAGGACCGTCTCCACGGCCGGACGGGCGATCGGCGGCGGCCGCGAGTTCCCCCGCACCGAGAAGGCACGTCGCATCTGGATCCAGGAGAACCTCCCGGGAGCCGGAGCACGTGCCGACCAGCTGCTGTCGCGATACGGAACCCGTGCCGCAGACGTGTGGTCGTATGTCGAGCAGGGACCGGACTCGCCCCTCGCCGGCGGTGACCTGTCCACACGCGAACTCGAGTGGATGGTGCAGAACGAGATGGTGGCGCGGCTGGAAGACGTCGTGCTCCGCCGCACCAGCATCGCCTTCACCGGCAACGCCGACGCCGAGGTGCTCGATGAGATCGCCGATGCGCTTGCACCGATGCTCGGCTGGGACCGCTCGCGCCACGACGCCGAGCTCGACCAGACGCGCCAGCTGCTGAACGAACGACACGGACTCGATATCCGGTCCCGCACCCGCGGCTGACCGGACTTCGAACTGCCGCCCTCCTCGCGGCGCAATCCCTCATAACGTGTCGGGGCAGAGGGGCCCCGACACACAAGAAAGGTCAAAGAAGACATGGCTGATGTGAATCTCGGTCTCTACTTCCTCTCGGAGTTGGTCGGCACAGCGATGCTGATCATCCTCGGATGTGGTGTCGTCGCCAACGTGGCTCTTGCGAAGAACAAGGGCTTCGGCGGCGGCTTCCTGATGGTCAACTGGGGATGGGGCCTCGCGGTCTTCGCCGGTGTGCTCGTCTCCGCGTACTCCGGT
>JAQZBG010000294.1 GCA_029239165.1 Microbacterium sp.
GCCGATGCGGGAGCCGCGGTCGGCGTGGCGGATCCGGTCACCGACAGGCTCTGGCCGGGATAGATCACCGATGCGCGTGTGAGACCGTTCGCCGCCAGGACTGCAGCGACAGTGGTTCCGTACTTCTGGGCGATGGCATACACGGTGTCGCCGGCGACGACCTTGTGTGAGGTGGCTGCGGGCGCGGGCGCGGGCGCGGGCGCGGGCGCGGGCGCGGGGGAGGCTGCCGCCGCTGCGAGGGCCGGGGCCGTCGTCCGCAAGGTGAGGCTCTGGCCCGGGTAGATCACCGAGCGCCAGGAGAGACCGTTCCAGGTGAGCACGTCTACGGTGCGGAGTCCGAACTGCGCAGCGATGGACGAGACGGTGTCGCCGGGTTTGACGACGTAGCTCGCCGGTGCGGCCTGCGCGGGCACCACACGCAGGGGCGTGGTGCCCTGACGCTCTGCCGGGGCGAGGTCGGTCTTCGTCGTGGCGGCATCCGCCGGGGCTGCGGTGAGAGAGGCGGCGAGCGCGCCCAGCACAGCGGCAGGCACTCCGAACTGCAGGTTTCGCGATCGTCGCGTGGCGGTTTTGGTCCTCAAGGCGGGCCCCCTTTTCGAGCACTTCACGCTGACACGGATGTAAACGGAAGTCAACAGGAGTGACGCAAGTGAACAATGTGACTGGAGGGACGACATGCGATGCGCATGCAGAGATGAGATAGTGGGCAACGTGTCTGAGAACGTTGCTGGAACCCCTGCCGCCGCTGACCTCGAGTGGCTGACGATGCCCGATCTCGTCGAGGTGCTCGACGAGCCCCTCGGCCGTGTCCGCCGCTTGATCGACGACCACTATCTGGTCGGGTCACGTCGCACCGGCGTCTTCGCGGTGCCGGCGGTGTTCATCGTGGACGGACATCCGCTCAGCTCGCTCCGAGGAACGATCATCGTGCTGCAGGACGCCGGCTTCTCGGACGATGAGCTGATCGACTGGCTCCTCGCGGAGGAGGAGACACTCGGCCGGTCACCGATCGACGCGCTGTTGGCGGGGCACAAGAGCGCCGTTCGGCGACTCGCGCGCACCCTCGCCTGAGACGAACCCGGCGTCAGGCGGAGCGGACGGTGGCGGCTCGCGCCAACTCACGCAACTCGCCGACGGCGGCATTGTCGAGCCGTGCCCCCGACAGGGCGCGGTCTGCTTCGCGAGCGTAGTCCGCGATCATCTTCTCCACCTCGTCGAGGGCCCCGGAGCCGACGATCGTGGCCTGAAGGAATGCGACCTGCTGCATCGTCAGTCCGGTGTCACCGAGCATCTCGTCCAGCAGGTTCCTCGCGGGCGCCTCCAGCGTCTGTCTGGTGAGCGCGATGAGGACCGTACGTTTCCCCTCGCGGAGGTCGTCTCCCGTCGGTTTGCCGGTGAGGGACGCGTCGCCGAAGACGCCGAGCACGTCGTCGCGCAGCTGGAACGCCATCCCGATCGGGTGACCGAAGCGCCGCAGCGCGTCCAGCTGATCCGTGTGGGCACCGGCTAGTGCTCCGCCGAGGACCAGCGGCTGCTCGATGCTGTACCTGGCGGATTTGAGCGACGCGACGCGCAACGCACGTTCCGCATGGACCCGGCCGTCGTTGACACTCCAGGCCGACTCCTCGGCGATGTCGAGGAACTGGCCCGTGGTCACGTCCCGCCGCATCCGCGCGTACTCGGAGCGCACCGCCCGAGCGTGGGGCTGCGCCTCGAGCGCGGACTCGAGCAGATCGTCGCTCCAGGCGACGAGGAGGTCCCCCAGGAGAATCGCCGAGGCGCGGCCGAAGGCCTCGGCGTCCCCGGACCAGCCGGCCGAGCGATGCGAAGCCTCGAGAGCGCGGTGGGCTGCCGGTCGCCCGCGGCGTGTGTCCGAGTTGTCGATCAGGTCGTCGTGGACGAGAGCCGCCGACTGGAAGATCTCGAGCGCGGTGCAGACGTCCCACAGGACATCGGTCTCCTGCGCATCGTGGTCGCCGAAGCGGGCGACCGCGCGCCATCCGGCATGGCAGAACCGAGCGCGCAGTCGCTTCCCGCCGTCGAGCGTGCCGGCGGCGGCATCGAGGAAGGAGGCGGCATCTGAGCCGTACTCCGAGGATTCCTCGCGCATCCGGCTGAGGAATCGGTCGAGGCGTGCGGCGACCGCACCGGGAACGGGGGAGGAAGGCGGCACGACTCCCAGCATACGTAAAGCAAGGGGACGCCGAACTGCTAGCCCCGAACGCCCGGGCGCGCGTAGAATGGAACGCACGATACCCGAGGGGGACGAAATGCCACTCTCCGAACAGGAGCAGCGTCTGCTCGACGAGATGGAACGCCATCTCCTTCACAACGATGCCGACGTCGGAGTCGGCGGTCTCGTGGCCGGCGTCATCCTCGGCGGCGTGTGGGGCATCGTGGTCGGCGTGATCGGATTCGCGGCGATGCTGGCCGGCGTCATGATCGCCGTCATGCCTGTGCGTCGAACGACTCCCGCCGAGCCGCGTGAGCGATCCGCCCCGAAGCGCCAGGACTCCGCATCGTTCATGGACCGTATGAACGATCGCTGGGATCGGCGCCAGGACGGTCACTGACCCCCAATCACTTCACGACAGAAGCCCGGATGCTGAGCATCCGGGCTTCTGTCGTTAACGCGAGCGACGCACAACTCCTCCACTGAGCCTCCACCGTCCTCCACCGCGGAAATCCGCGGTTTCTTGGCGTGCCATCGCGACGGCCGGCCCGTGATCCGCGGATTGGTCGTAGGTAAGTGGAGGAAAGTGGAGTAAAGTGGGGCGCACCTCGAGTTGGCCGGACGGAGAGGGGGTGGTGGCCGATGTTGCTGGGTACGCACTCACCGAAGCTGGACGACAAAGGACGGGTCATCCTTCCTGCGAAGTTCCGCGAAGACCTCGGCGGCGGCATCGTCGTCACCCGTGGCCAGGAGCGCTGCCTCTACGTGTTCAGCACGGCCGAGTTCGAGACGATGCACGAGCGGATCCGTCAGGCCCCGCTCGCCAACAAGCAGGCGCGTGACTTCATGCGACTGTTCCTCTCCGGTGCGAGTGCGGAGATGCCCGACAGTCAGAACCGCATCACCATCCCCGCGCACCTGCGTCAGTACGCAGGACTGCAGAAGGAGCTCATCGTCACCGGAGTCGGCGCCCACGCCGAGATCTGGGATGCCGAGAGCTGGAACGCCTACCTCGCCGCCGGTGAGGAGACCTACTCCGACCTCGAGCAGGAGGTGATCCCGGGACTCTTCTGACCACGGCTGTGATGCCCCGCCGCTCCCGCCCCGACACACTTCCCCGGTGCCGGGTCGAGAAGCGGAGGGGGATCAGAGCCGAAGGTCACCCCGAGAAAGATCATGAACCTCCGAGACATTCACACCCCCGTACTGCTCGACCGCTGTGTCGAGCTGCTCGCTCCCGCCCTCCAGACGGACGGAGCGGTCCTCGTCGATGCCACCCTCGGCATGGGCGGCCACTCGGAGGCGCTGCTCGAGCGCTTCCCGAACATCCGCCTCGTGGGACTCGACCGTGACACCGATGCCCTGCGCATCGCGGGGGAGCGGCTCGCACGTTTCCAGGACCGCGTCACGCTCGTGCACACGGTGTACGACGAGATCGGCCTGCATGCCCAGGGCGCTGCAGGCATCCTCTTCGACCTCGGGGTCTCCTCGCTGCAGTTGGACGAGGCCGAGCGCGGCTTCGCGTACTCGAAGGATGCCCCGCTCGACATGCGGATGGACCAGACCAAGGGCATCACTGCCGCCGATGTCATCGCGACCTACAACGAGGGCAACCTGCGGCGGATCTTCGAGCGCTACGGCGAGGAGAAGCTCGCAGGGCGGTACGCGCGCTTCATCATCGACGCGCGGCAGAAGCAGCCGATCACCCGCTCCGGCCAGCTGGTCGAGATCCTGATCGCTGCGACTCCGGCAGCCGCTCAGCGCGCCGGACACCCGGCCAAGCGCGTGTTCCAGGCTCTGCGCATCGAGGTGAACACGGAACTCAACGTGCTCGCAGACGCGATCCCGTCCGCGATGGACGCCCTCGGCGTCGGCGGACGCATCGTCGTGATGTCGTACCAGTCACTCGAGGACCGCCTCGTCAAGCAGGCCTTCGCCGCAGCAGCAGCCTCTACAGCTCCTGCCGGCCTCCCTGTGGAACTGCCCGAACACGCACCGCGGTTCCGCATCCTCACCAAGGGGGCAGAGCTCGCCTCCGACGAAGAGCGCGCGCGCAACCCGCGCGCGATCCCGGTGCGGCTTCGCGCCGCCGAGAAACTGCGGGAGAGCGCATGAGTCTGAACGCCGTCGTCCGCAAGCCGGTCCAGCCGGTCACCCCGGCACGTGAGCCGCAGCGGAGGCTGCAGCCGGTCAGCCGACCTGCAGTGCGGCGCAAACCCAAGCTCGCTTACGCGCTCGTCGCCCTCGGTGGCGCGCTGGCGATCGGCGCGGCCCAGGTCGCGTTGTCGCTCGCGATCACGCAAGACTCGTTCACGCTCGCCGATCTGACATCTCAGCAGCGCGAGTTGAGTCTGCAGACCCACGCGCTCCAAGAGGAGCTCACCGGTCTGAGCTCCCCGCAGGTGCTCGCCAACAGCGCCGCAGGTCTCGGGATGGTGGTCGCCGGATCGCCGTCGTACCTCCGACTCAGCGACGGCGCCGTGTTCGGCACCGGAGCCGGTGCGGACTGGACATCGACCGTCAACCCCGCGGGAGCGGGAGCGGTGAGCAACTCGCTGATCGTCAAACCCTCGCCGACGGAGACGAAGACGGCGACGGACGCCGGCGCGACGACCGAGACGACGCAAGAGCTACCGCCGGCGATCACCGACGGACTCCCGAGCCCCACGACACGCTGAACGCCCACGATCGACGGAGAGACCCATGACGACACGAGCCACCCGCGGACCGCGGCGACGCACCGTCGTCGCCCTCGCCGTCATCCTGTCCGTGCTGGCCGCCTTCGTGGTGCGTCTGGTGGACATCCAAGTGGTCAGCGCCGACGAGCACGTCGCTCAGTCGCTCACCAAGATCGGTGTGGGGGACACGATCTCGGGTCAGCGCGGAGCGGTCGTGGATGCCGGGGGAACGGTCCTCGCTTCGAGCGTGCTCGTCTACGACGCCGAGCTCAGCCCGCTGGTCATCACGCAGCTCGAGGAGAACGATCCGAAACTGCCCTGGGCTGAAGCCGCGGACAAGATCGCGGCCATCACCGGGCAGACGGGCGACGAGGTACGCGCGCTCGTCGCCGATGCACTGGCGAAGGACTCGCAGAGTCAGTACGCCCCGCTCAAGAAGTCCCTCACCACCGAGCAGTACATCGAGCTGCGTGACCTGAAGCGCGAGAACAACCTCGCCTACCTCCACATGGAAGGGCGTGAGACGCGGGTCTACCCGAACGGCGCTGTCGCCGGGAACGTCCTCGGCTTCCTCGACGGATCGGGAACGGCGCAGGCCGGTGTCGAGCAGCTGGGCGAGGAGTGCCTGGCGCCGATCGACGGCGAGGAGTCTTACCGCCGCGGCGCGAACGGGGTGGTGATCCCGGGCAGCGAGCGCACGGTGGAGGCCGTCGACGGCGGCTCGGTGCAGCTGACGATCAACAGCGACCTCCAGTGGTACCTGCAGCAGATGGTCGGCGAGGAGGCTCGCAAGCAAGGCGCGAAGGGCGGCACCGTCACCGTCGTCGAGGTGAAGACCGGGAAGATCCGTGCGGCTGCGGAATGGCCGTCCCTGGACCCCAACGACCTCGATTCCTCGACGCCCGAGACGCGGTACAGCCAGATCTTCCACCGGGACTTCGAGCCGGGATCCACATTCAAAGCCATCACCGCCGCTGCCGTCATCGAAGGCGCCGGGCTGACGCCTCTGAGCACGGTCACGGCTTCATCGCGGGAGACCTTCCCCAACGGTGCCGTGATCAACGACGCGTTCAACCACCCGGCGTACAACTACACCCTCGCCGGCGGACTCATCGACTCCTCGAACGTGGCGCTTTCGAAGTTCGGCACGATGGTGAGTCCCGAGGTGCGCCATGACTACCTGGAGCGGTTCGGGGTCGGTCACAAGACGATCGACTTCCCCTCCGAGGTCGGGGGAACGCTGCACCCGGTCAGCGAATGGGACAGCCAGTCGCTCTACACGACGACGTTCGGCCAGTACTACACGGTCACCTCGGCGCAGCTCGCCGGCGCCTATCAGGCGATCGCCAACGGCGGCGAGAAGATCGACCTCTCGTTGGTCGAGTCCTGCACGAAGGCGGACGGCACAGTCGCCACGCCCGACAAGCCCAAGCACGAGCAGATCATCAAGGAGCAGACTGCGGCCGAGATCACGCGCATGCTCGAGAACGTGGCTGTCCAGGGCGGGAACGCCGAGCGGATCCAGGTGCCCGGTTACCGCGTGACCAGCAAGACCGGAACCGCTCAGGTCGCCGACCCCATCAACGGCGGGTACAAGAACGGCGTGTACTACACCAGCATGGTGGGCTTCGCGCCCGTAGACGATCCCCAGTACGTCGTCGTGGTCACCCTCGATGAGCCGACTAAGGTTGTATCGTCCGCGGCCACCGCATCCGCCTTCCAGAAGGCGATGACGCAGGTGATGAAGACCTATCGCGTGATGCCGTCCTCTGTC
>JAQZBG010000010.1 GCA_029239165.1 Microbacterium sp.
AGGAACCGGAAGCTCCCGTGGGTCGTCGGCACCGTGGCATCGGCGCGCAGGCTCACGCGGCGTCCGCGGTGCGCCGACGGCGTGGCGCCTTCCGGGTCGATCTCGTTGAGATGCGCGATGAGCTGCTCGATCGTGATCACGGGCACGCCGTCTCGCGCACCCAGGTCGATCAGGCCGGGCAGGCGCATCATGCTGCCGTCTTCCGCGACCACCTCGGCGATCGCGCCGACCGGCCGCAGGCCCGCGAGCTTCATCAGTTCGACGGCGGCCTCGGTGTGGCCGCTGCGTTCGCGGACTCCACCGTCGACGGCGCGCAACGGCAGGACATGACCCGGACGGATGATGCTGGTGGCCGTCGAACCCGGGTTCGCCAGCACGTTCAGCGTGTGCGCCCTGTCGTGGGCGCTGATGCCGGTGGTCACACCCTCAGCCGCGTCCACGCTCACCGTGTACGCCGTCGAGCGGGCGTCTTCGCTGGCGGCGACCATCGGCGGCAGGTTCAGGTGGTCGGCCAGGTCGGTCGGCATCGGCGCGCAGATGAAGCCGGACGACCAGCGCACCGTCCACGCCACCCATTCGGGCGTGGCGAGCTCGGCCGACAGAATCACGTCGCCCTCGTTCTCGCGGTTCTCGTCGTCGGCGACGAGCACAGGGCGCCCGGCGCGCAGCGCCTCCAGGGCCTCGGCGATGGTGGAAAGGCTCATCGCGAGCCTCCTTCCGGTGCGGCACGGAACGCGAGCAGGCGCTCGACGTGACGGGCGAGGATGTCGGTCTCGAGGTTCACGCGATCGCCGACGACACGGCTGCCGAGGGTCGTCGCGACGAGGGTCTCCGGGATGAGCGAGATTTCGAACCAGGGGGCGGGGTCGGCCGGGGCGCTGACGGCGCTCACCGTCAGCGACGTTCCGTCGACCGAGATGGAGCCCTTGTCGACCACGAGCGGAGCGAGGTCGGACGGGAGGCTGATGCGCAGCACGCTCCACTGGGCACCGGGGCGCACCTCGAGCACCTCACCGACTCCGTCGACGTGGCCCTGCACGATGTGTCCGCCCAGTCGAGCGCCCACCGGCATCGCCTTCTCGATGTTCACGCGGGTGCCGACCGTCGCGGACCCGATCGCGGCGACATCGAGCGTCTGCTTCATCACGTCGGTGTCGAAGGTGTCCGCGGTCGAGCCGACGACCGTGAGGCACACGCCGGAGACGGCGATGGACTCGCCGTGCACGGCGTCTGCCGCCGCCCGAGGGGCGCGCACCGTCAGGCGCCAGCCGTCGCCTGCGGGGGCGATCGCGGTGATCTCGCCGATCTCCTCGATGATTCCGGTGAACATCAGGCGGCTCCTTCGTTCTGAGGATCTGTCTCGTCCTGGGGGTCGGCGGGTGCGCAGGGGTGTGCGATCGCGAGCAGGTCGGTCCCCAGGGGCACCCACTCGTCGACCGTCAGGCGGTGCGCCTGATCGATCGATGCCACGCCGATGTCGCGGAGGGCGAGCTTGTCGCCACCGAGCAGCACCGGCGCGATGTAGGCGAGCACCCGGTCGGCGAGGCCCGCCTCGATGAAGGCGCTGGCCAGGGTCGGCCCTCCTTCGACGAACACGCTCTGGACGCCGCGGCTGTGCAGATCGGCCGCGATCGCGTGCAGATCGTGGGTGTCGTAGAAGAGAGGGGAGTGCGGATGCCGGTGCACGGCGGCATCCGCCGGCGTCGGGCGGGAACCGATGATCACCGGAACGGGCTGGTGCGGCAGCAGGGCCTCGCCGTCACGAGCGGTGAGTGCCGGGTCGTCGGCGAGCACGGTGCCCGTTCCGACCACGATCGCGTCGGCCTCCGCGCGGCGGCGGTGCACGTCGGCGCGGGCGGCCGGTCCGGTGATCCATCGGCTCGAGCCGTCGGCGGCGGCAGCCCGGCCGTCGAGGCTCTGCGCCCACTTGACCGTGATGTGCGGGCGCCCGAGTCGCTGTGCCGTGAGCCATCCGTCGATGAGCGCGTGCGCGGCATCCGCCTGCTCACCCGATTCGACATCGACGCCGGCGGCGCGCAGGCGCTCCGCTCCGCCTCCCGACTCGACGCCGGGATCGTCGAGGGCGTACACGACCCGGGCGACGCCAGCCTCGATGAGCGCGACGGCGCACGGACCGGTGCGGCCCGTGTGGTTGCAGGGCTCGAGCGTCACGACAGCGGTGGCACCCCGGGCATCGCCGGGCGCGAGCTTCGACAGCGCGTCGACCTCGGCGTGCGGGGTCCCCGCTCCGTGGTGCCAGCCCTCGGCGAGGACAGTGCCGTCGGGGGAGAGGATGACCGCGCCCACCTGCGGGTTGGCCCCGCGGGGTCCGCGCGTGGCGAGCCGGAGCGCGCGATCCATCGCGCTGCGCTCTGCCGCGTTGACTGCCATCCCTCGTCCTCCTCTGAGGCTCCGGGGTCAGACAGGGATGGCGGAACGGACGCACGGATGCGTCTCGTGCTGCCTCCCTTCCGGACTAGCGAGGTCTCCCTCGCATCACCGTCGGTCCCGGAATTCCACCGGATCGGTCAACGCATCTGCGCACATTTCATTCCAAGACATGGACCGATGCGGGTGGCGCGGCCGGAGATCACTTCAGCAGTCGAGAGAGCCGCCGGTCGGCGAGCACCTTGCCACCGGTCTGGCAGGTGGGGCAGTACTCGAGCGAGCGGTCGGCGAAGAACACGCTGCGGATCGTGTCGCCGCACACCGGGCAGGTCTCGCCGCGGCGCGCGTGCACCTGCATCCCCCGGCGCTTGGCGTCTTTGAGGTCGGCGGGCGGCTTGCCCGATGCTTCGGCGACCGCCTCGGTGAGCGTCTCGCGCATCGCCTCGAACAGGCGGTCGATCTCGGCATCGTCGAGCTTTCCGGCGATCGCGTACGGCGACATCCGGGCGGCGTGCAGGATCTCGTCGGAGTAGGCGTTGCCGATACCCGCGATCACCGCCTGATCACGGAGCAGCCCCTTGATCTGCATCCGGCGGTCTTCCAGCAGCGCGGCGAACGTGGCGCGGTCGAAGGCGGGATCGAGCGGGTCGGGGCCGAGTCGGGCGATCCCGGGCACCTCCTGCGGGTCTCGCACGACATACACCGCGAGCGACTTCTTGGTCCCGGCCTCCGTCAGGTCGAAGCCGCTGCCGTCGTCGAGCGCGATGCGCAGGGCGATCGGCGACTTCCCGGGTTTGATGAGCGTGGTCGGGAGGGCCTCGTACCAACGCAGCCACCCGGCCTTCGCGAGGTGGAACACGAGATGCAGCTCGTCGCCGCACGAGAGCACGACGAACTTGCCCAGGCGGGCGGCCGCCGTGATGGTGGCGCCCTGCAACGCGGTGATCGGCGGATCGTAGGTCTTCAGCGCGGCGATCGCGGAAACGGTCGCCCGCGTGATCGTGCGCCCCACGGCGCGGTCGGCGAGGAACGTGGTCAGGCCCTGGACTTCCGGCATCTCCGGCATGCGTTCATCCTGTCATCGGCCGCCGACACTGTCACGCGCTGGGGGACTGTCTCAGAGGATCGGCCAGTCCACCGGCGCGCGGTCGTCATCGTGCAGCAGACCGGCGATCCAGCCGTCGTCACGGCCGCGGGGGCTGGTCAGCGCCTGCCGCTGCAGACCCTCGTAGCGGAAGCCGAGCGCGCGGGCCGCGCGCGCCGAGGGGATGTTCCCGGCGACGGCCTGCCAGCGGATGCGGACCAGCCCGAGCTCGGCGAAACCCCAGTCGATCACGGCACGGGCCGCTTCCGCGAGATGGCCCTTGCCCCGAGCTCCCGAGGTCACCCAGTACCCGAGCTCGGCGGACCCGCCCGTGAAGTGGGCGGCGATGCCGTGCAGACCGATCATGCCCACGAGCTCGTCGTCGGCGTACATGCCCCAGACGACTTCCGAGCCGTCGGTCCACCACCCGGCGACGAGACGGACGAACTGCTCCGCATCCTCGCGGTTGTACGGGCTCGGAACCGTCGTCCACCGCGCGATCTCGGTGTCCTGGCATGCCTCCGTGATCGCGTCGATGTCCGCCTCCGTCGGCGCATGCAGGACGAGGCGTTCAGTGGTCAGGGCGACGGATTCCATCCCGACAGCCTATTGAGCGCGTCTCTCACCCCGCGAACCGCCCCTTTCGGTGCGAACTGCCCTGTCGTGTGCTCGTGCAAGGGGGTGGCTCGGATGTGAGGGGGGGGCTCGGCATCGGAGGGAGGGAGGCGGCGGGGCGGAGTGTCCGTGGGCGCGACTAGTCTTATCCGGTGACTGTTCCGGGGATTCTGCGCGCCTTGGAAGAGGCGTCTCTGTACCGTGATGCCCTGCAGTGGGCGCACACCGATGCCGACCTCGGTCTGGTCGACGGGCTCGATGCTCCGGCACTCGCCGGTCTGCTCGAGAAGCGTGCGGCGGCCGGGCATCCTCCGGCTCTCCTCGCCGTCGTCCCCACCGGGCGCCGCGCCGAGAGCCTGGCGCTGGCGATGCACGCCTACCTGCCCGCGGCCGACATCCTCACGTTCCCGGCCTGGGAGACGCTGCCGCATGAGCGCCTGAGCCCCAGCGTCGACACGGTCGGCCAGCGTCTGCAGACGCTGCGCCGCATCGCCGAGTGGACCGGTGACCACCCGCTCGTGGTCGTCGCATCCGTGCGCGCGGCGCTGCAGCCGATCGCGGGCAACCTCGGCGAGATCGCACCGCTCGAGCTCGCCGTCGGCACCAGGGGCAACGAGCTCGACCGCGTGGTCGAACAGCTCGTGGAGCGGGCCTACTCCCGCGTCGACATGGTGTCGCGTCGCGGCGAGTTCGCGGTGCGCGGCGGCATCCTCGACGTCTTCCCTCCCGTGTCGGAGCATCCGTTCCGCATCGAGTTCTTCGGCGACGAGATCGACCAGATCCGCGCCTTCTCCGTCGCCGACCAGCGCTCGCTCCCGGGTGACGTGCCCGGTGTCGACCTTCCCCCGAGCCGCGAACTGCTGCTGACCGCCGACGTCCGTGACCGGGCGCGCGCGTTGATCGGGGGCTTCCCCGCGATCGCCGGAATGCTCGAGAAGATGGCCGAGGGCATCCCCGTCGAGGGCATGGAGTCCCTTCTCCCTGCGGTCGCCGGGCCGCTGAAGTCCTTGGCCGACTACCTTCCGGCGGGGGCCGCGACGGCCGTCGTCGATCCCGACCGCTCCACCGCGCGTGCGATCACCCTGGGCGACACGAACCGCGAGTTCCTCGACGCCGCGTGGAGTGCGGCCACGTCCGGTGCGTCGGCGCCCATCGACCTCGGTGCCGGTGACTTCCTCACGATCGCCGAACTCCGCGAGGTCGTCCGCGACCGCGGTGGCGTCTGGTGGCAGTTGAGCCCCTTCGGCATCAGCGTCGGCGACGGCGATGCCGCCTCGGATACCGATGCCGCCACCCTCGGCGCCGCGATCATCCCGTCGTTCCACGGCAACGTGGACGGAGCGATCTCGTTCGTCGAGGCGAAGGTGACCGACGGCTGGCGCGTGGTGGTGATCGCGGCCGGCAGCGGCCTGGTCGACCGTGCGCGCGACGTGCTGTCCGACCGCGGCCTCGCGGCTCGCGTCGTCGAGAGCCTCACGGAGGCGCCGGAGGCCGGTGTCGCCACTCTGGTGACAGGGTCCGTCGAAGCCGGGTTCCAGGTGCCGGAGGCGAAACTCGCCGTCCTCACCGACAACGAGTTCTACGGACGGACGATCGGCGGCGATCAGCGGGTCGTCAAGAAGCTCGCCTCGAGGCGCAAGAACGTCGTCGACCCGCTGCAGCTGAAGCAGGGTGACTTCGTGGTGCACGCCACCCACGGCATCGGGCGGTTCGTCGAGATGACGCAGCGCGAGGTGTCCACCGGTGGCCGGAACGCGACCAAGTCCGTGCGCGACTACCTCATCCTCGAGTACGCACCGTCCAAGCGCGGCTACCCGGGTGACAAGCTGTACGTGCCGACGGATCAGCTCGACTCGCTCTCGAAGTACGTCGGCGGCGAGGCGCCGACCCTCTCGAAGATGGGCGGCAGTGACTGGTCGCAGGCCAAGGGCAAGGCCCGCAAGGCCGTGCGCGACATCGCCGTCGAGCTCGTGAAGCTGTACTCCGCGCGTATGAGCGCCAAGGGCCACGCCTTCGGTCCCGACACGCCCTGGCAGCGCGAGCTGGAAGAGGCGTTCCCGTTCGCCGAGACGCAGGATCAGCTGCAGACGATCGACGAGATCAAGGCCGACATGGAGCGACCGATCCCGATGGACCGGCTTCTCTCCGGTGACGTCGGCTTCGGCAAGACCGAGGTCGCCGTGCGTGCGGCGTTCAAGGCGATCCAGGACGGCAAGCAGGTCGCGATGCTCGTGCCGACGACACTGCTGGTCAAGCAGCACATGGAGACGTTCACCGAGCGCTTCGCCGGCTTCCCGGTGAAGGTGCGCGCCCTCTCGCGCTTCCAGACCGACAAGGAGGTCCGACTCACCCTCCAGGGGCTGTTGGAAGGTTCCGTCGACATGATCATCGGCACCCACCGCATCCTGACGGAGGGCGTCATCTTCAAGGATCTCGGCCTGATGATCATCGACGAGGAGCAGCGGTTCGGCGTCGAGCACAAGGATGCACTGAAGAAGCTGAAGACCAACGTCGACATCCTCGCCATGAGCGCCACGCCGATCCCGCGCACGCTGGAGATGGCCGTCACGGGCATCCGGGAGATGTCCACGCTCGCGACGCCTCCGGAGGACCGGCATCCGATCCTCTCGTTCGTCGGCCCGCGCAGCGACAAGCAGATCGCGGCGGCCATCCGGCGGGAGATCCTGCGCGAGGGCCAGGTGTTCTTCGTGCACAACCGCGTGCAGTCGATCCAGCGTGTCGCCGCGCAGTTGGCCGAGCTCGTGCCCGAGGCGCGCATCGCCGTGGCCCACGGGCAGCTGGGCGAGCATCAGCTGGAGCAGGTCGTCGACGACTTCTGGGAGCGCAAGTTCGACGTGCTCGTCTCGACGACCATCATCGAGACCGGGCTCGACATCTCGAACGCGAACACGATCATCATCGACCGCGCCGACAAGTACGGCCTCAGCCAGCTGCACCAGCTCCGCGGTCGGGTCGGGCGCGGTCGTGAGCGGGCCTATGCGTACTTCCTCTACGACGAGATGAAGCCGCTCTCCGAGACCGCAGCCGACCGACTGCAGACCATCGCCGTCAACAACGAGCTCGGCTCGGGCATGCAGGTCGCGTTGAAGGATCTCGAGCTCCGCGGCGCGGGCAACATGCTCGGTGCGGAGCAGGCCGGGCACATCGCCGGCGTCGGCTTCGATCTGTACCTGCGCATGATCGGCGAGGCCGTGGCGACCTTCCGCGGCGATGAGGTCGAGACGGGGCAGGAGCTGCGGCTCGAGCTGCCGCTGGATGCGCGCATCCCCGAGTACTACATCGACAGTGAGCGACTGCGCCTGGAGGCGTACCAGAAGCTGTCGGCGGCCTCGGCGGCCACGGCCAAGGACGGCGCGATCGACCTCGTGATCGAGGAGCTCGTCGACCGCTACGGCACGCCGCCGGAAGAGGTCGAGGGACTGCTGGCGATCTCGCGACTGCGCCGTCGGGCTGCGCGCGCCGGATTGACGGATGTGGTCGTCATGGGCTCGAACCTCCGCATCGCGCCGGCGCGGCTCGAGGACTCGATCAAGGTGCGCCTGCAGCGGCTGTACCCGAAGGCGAAGCTCGTGGCCGGGGGAGAGGCGCTGGTCGTGCCGATGCCGACCGTTCCGGCCGCTGTCGGCGTCGGGCTCGAGCCCCTGCCCGACGCGCAGCTGCTCGAATGGGTCGAGCAGTTGTTCACCGCGATCTTCCCCGAGCCGGTCAAAGCCGAGTAGCAGGCGGCATGCTGTGGCGGCGGCTGTCGCGGGTCTAGTCTGGCCGCATGTTGTACGAGCACCTCGGGGCTCGCCCCCGCATCCATGACACCGCCGTCATCGCCCCCACCGCCGTCATCTCCGGCGACGTGGAGGTGGGTCCGGGCTGCCAGGTGCTGCACGGCGCCGTCATCACGGCGGAGGGCGGCCCGATCACTCTCGGCGAGAACGTCATCGTGATGGAGAACGCGCTGATCCGCGCCACCGCCGCCAACGCGGTCCATATCGGCGCCCACACCCTCATCGGAACCCTGGCGAGCATCGCCGGGGCGACCGTGGGCGAGGAGGTCTTCTTCGCCTCCGGCGCCCGCATCTTCAACGGCGCACTCGTGGGGGACCGCTGCGAGGTGCGGGTCAATGCGATCGTGCACCGTCGCGCCGTGCTGCCCGAGGGCACGGTGGTGCCGATCGGGTGGGTGGCCGTGGGCGACCCGGTGCAGCTGCTCTCGCCGGACAAGGACCAGGAGATCGCGGCGGCGCAGCCCGAGCTCGACTTCCCCGGTCATGTGTTCGGCGTCGACCGCGACACTCCCGATCTGATGGTGCAGCTCACGGAGCGCTACGGCAGCTCGCTGGCCCGCCACGCCCACGACCGCGAGGTCACGGAGTAGACCAGGCGGAGACGACGGAGGCCGGGCATCCGCACGGATGCCCGGCCCGTATCGTTCGGGTCAGATGACGCCCTGGGCGAGCATCGCGGCGGCGACGCGCTCGAAGCCGGCGATGTTGGCTCCGGCCACGTAGTCACCGCTGACGTCGTGACGCTCTGCCGCGTCGAAGGCGGCGTCGTGGATGTCGGCCATGATCTCCCGCAGCTTGTTCTCGCTGTCGGCGAAGGTCCAGCGCTGACGTGAGGCGTTCTGGCTCATCTCGAGCGCCGAGGTCGCGACACCGCCGGCGTTCGCGGCCTTGCCGGGGGCGAAGAGCACGCCCGCCTTCTGGAAAGCGTCGACGGCGTCGGGCACGCAGGGCATGTTCGCGCCCTCCGAGACGGCGCGCACCCCGTTGGCGATGAGTGCCTCGGCATCCGCGAGAGTCACCTCGTTCTGGGTCGCGGACGGCACGGCGATGTCGACCGGGACCTCCCACACGCTGCCGCCCTCGACGAAGCGGGCGCTCGGGCGACGGTTGGCGTACTCGACGATGCGGGCGCGCTCGACCTCCTTGAGCTGGCGGAGCAGGTCGACGTCGATGCCGGCGTCGTCGACGACGTAGCCGGACGAGTCGGAGGCCGTGACCGCCGTCGCGCCGAGCTGCGTGGCCTTCTGGATCGCGTAGATCGCCACGTTGCCCGAGCCCGAGATGCCGACGCGCTTGCCGGTGAGGGAGTCGTTGTGCACGGCGAGCATCTCCTGCGCGAAGAACACCGCCCCGTAGCCGGTGGCCTCGGTGCGCACCTCTGCGCCGCCCCAGCCGGTGCCCTTGCCGGTGAACATGCCCGACTCGTGGCGGTTGGTGACCTTGCGGTACTGGCCGAAGAGGTAGCCGATCTCGCGGCCGCCCACGCCGATGTCACCCGCGGGGACGTCGGTGTGCTCACCGAGGTGGCGGTACAGCTCGTTCATGAACGACTGGCAGAAGCGCATGACCTCGGCGTCGGAGCGGCCGTGCGGGTCGAAGTCGGACCCGCCCTTGCCGCCGCCGATGCCTTGACCGGTGAGCGCGTTCTTGAAGATCTGCTCGAAGCCGAGGAACTTGATGATCGACAGGTTCACCGAGGGGTGGAAGCGCAGACCGCCCTTGTACGGGCCGAGCACGGAGGAGAACTGGATGCGGTAGCCGCGGTTGACCTGCAGCTTGCCGGAATCGTCGATCCACGGCACGCGGAACAGGATCTGCCGCTCGGGCTCCACCAGTCGCTCGAGGATGCCGCCGTCGACGTACTCCGGGCGTCGCTCCAGGACGGGGGCGATGGAGTGCAGCACCTCGTGGACGGCCTGGTGGAATTCCGGCTCGTGCGGGCTGCGGGACAGCACGGTGTCGAACACGGGCTGCACGGAGGCGGCGAGGGGATGGAAGTCGGCGGGAGACGTAGCGGTCACGCGGAAGGAGCTTTCTGATGGGGGATTGTGGTGCAGGCGATCGTGTCGCGTGAGGCTTCGCCGGAGTCGGCGGAGTTTTCACTCTAGCCGTCTCGCCGAACGCGGATCGCGCGCTCGGGCAGACGGTATTGCGGTCACCCGGTGTTCTGAAGGCCGGCGGCGACGCCGCTCACCGAGAGCAGGAGCAGGCGCTGTTGTTCGGCATCCGCGCCTGACCCGGTCGGCTCCTCGGCGGAGCGGAGTGCTCGCAGCGCGCGGAGCTGCAGCAGCGAGAGCGCGTCGACGTAGGGACTGCGCAGCTGCACGGCACGCTGCAGGACGGGCTTGTTCTCCAGCAGGCGCTCGCCGCCGGTGAGGCGGATCACCCAGCGCCGGGTGAGCGCGAGCTCGCCGAGAACGAGCTGTGCCAGGTCGTCACGGTCGCCGAGGGCCAGGTACTGCCGGGCGATGCGCTCGTCGGTCTTGGCGAGGCTCATCGCGACGTTGTCGATCATGGTGCGAAGCAGCGGCCACTCGCGGTAGGCCTCGACGAGGAGTTCCTCGTCGCCGACGGCGTCCAGGGCGGTGCCGAGACCGAACCAGCCGGCGAGGTTGATGCGCGCCTGCGTCCACGCGAACACCCACGGGATGGCTCGCAGATCCTCGAGCGACTCGACGGACAGTCCGCGACGAGCGGGCCGCGAGCCGAGCGCGAGCAGGCCGATCTCCTCCATCGGCGTGACCGTGGCGAACCACGGCGCGAATCCGTCGGCCTTCACGAGCGAGAAGAAGCGTTCGCGGGAGGCGGCATCCATGACCGAGGCGACCTCGGCGTAGCGCTCGGCGGCCCGGCTCGTGCGCTGCTCCTCGGTGGGCGACGAGGCGAGCAGAGTGGCCGCGGCGACCTGGTCGATGTGCCGCATCGCGATGGCCGGCTCGCCGTAGCGCGCGAAGATGACCTCACCCTGCTCGGTGAGCTTGAACCGGCCGTCGACCGAGTGCGGCGGCTGCGCGAGGATCGCGGAGTTGGCGGGGCCGCCGCCGCGTCCCAGAGCGCCGCCGCGACCGTGGAAGAGCGTCAGTTCGATCTCGGATTCCTGTGCCCAGCGGGCGATCTTCTCCTGAGCCTCATACAGCGCGAGGTTCGCGGCCACGGGCCCGACGTCCTTCGACGAGTCCGAGTACCCCAGCATGACTTCGAGGCGGTTGCCGGTGGCGGCCATGCGCTCGCGGAACTCCGGGAAGGTCACGGCCTCGGCGAGGATCGCGGGGGCGGCCTGGAGGTCGGCGAACGTCTCGAACAGCGGCACCACGTCGAGCACCGGTGCGTCGTCACCGAGCGCGTACCGGGCGAGACGGTGCACGTTGGCGAGATCCGATGCGGCCTGGGTGAACGACACGACGTAGCGTCCGGCCGCCCGCAGGCCGCGGTCGCGCTGGATGTCCGCGATCGCGCGGAACACCTCCAGCACCTCCTCGGTCTGAGCGCTGAGAGCTTCTCCCGCATCGAGCTCCGCGAGAGCCTTCGCATGCACCTGGGAGTGCTGACGCACTTCGAGCTCGGTCAGGTGGAAGCCGTACGTCTCCACCTGCCAGATCAGATGCTGCACACCGCCGAAGGCGTGCCGTTTCGCGCCGGCAGCGGCGAGGGAGGCCTGCACGATCCGCAGGTCGGCGAGCAGTTCCTCCGGGCGGGCGTACCCCTGCGCGGAGTCGCCGTGACGGGTCGCGGCCACTCGTCGGGAGAGCACGATCAGCACGCGGCGGTGGGGCTCATCCGGCGAGCGGGTGGCGAGCTCGTCCGCGAGTGCGGGCTCGGCCGCGGCGAACCGCTCCCACAGGGCGACGACGTCGGCGCTCGGCGGGGTGTCATCCGCCGACAGCGTGAGGGTCCGTCCGATGCGGTCGAGAGCGCGCTCGAGTCCGCGGAGCACGTGGTCGGCCGCGATCTGCGAGGCTTCGCGCGTGACCGATGCGGTGACGAACGGGTTGCCGTCGCGGTCGCCGCCCACCCAGGAGCCGATGCGCACGAAGGCGGGCACCACCGGGGCGCTGGCCCCGGATTCCTCACCACGGAGCGCGTCGTCGATGCGGCGGTACACGTGCGGCACCGTCGTGAACAGCGTCTCGTCGAACACGCCCATCACGGTGCGGACCTCGTCGGTCGGGGAGGGCTTCTGCGACCGCAGCGGCGCCGTGCGCCAGAGCGTGTCGATCTCCTCCAGCATCCGCCGACGAGCGCGGTGCTCTTCGGATCCACCGGCGCTCGCCGCGTCGTGCTGGGTGAGCAGTTCGGAGAGGCGGCGGATGCTCGACGAGACGGCGCGGCGACGGGCCTCGGTCGGGTGCGCGGTGAAGACGGGGTGGAAGCGGAGGCCGTCCAGGCGGCGGCGGGCCTCCTCATCGCCGACCTCCTTGCGGAGTCGCGCGTAGGCGGTCGCGACCGTGTCGGCGGCATCCTCACGGCCGGGCTGGCCCGCGCGCTCTCGGAGCACCCGCACGCGCTGGTGCTCCTCGGCCAGGTTCACGAGATGGAAATAGCAGGTGAAGGCGCGGGCGACCTCGTCGGCCCTGGCGATCGTGAACGACTCCGCGATCGCCGCAGCACGCTCGAACGCATCGGGCGTCTCCTCGTCGTACGCCTGGATCGTCGCGAGTCTCAGACGCTCGACGTCTTCGAAGAGGCTGTCGCCACCGGCTTCGCGCAGCACCTGGCCGAGCAGTTGCCCGAGCATCCTGACGTCGCTGCGCATCGCATCCGGCGTGCCGCTGCTGGCTTCGAATCGGCCGATCACACGGATCGCCTCGGTGTTCGTGGGCTCGGAGAAAGAGTGTGCGGGGGTCACCCTTCGAGAGTATCCCGGGCGATGGGGGTGTCCTGCACGCATGACGCCCGGTGCCGGGGGCTCAGCGAGAACCCGAGCGGGGCGATATCCCGGCGACCTACGATGGAGGGGATGCGCATTTCAGCGAACCCCCTCCGCGGCCAGCAGTTCCCCGCCGTCCTCCTTCTCCTCGCCGCCGGTCTCGGCCTGCTGCTCGCGAACCTGCCGACGCACGACGCCCTGGCCGCGTTCCTCGACTTCCACATCGCCGTGCCGGGCACGGACCTCGACCTGTCGATCTCGCATTGGGTGTCCGACGGTCTCCTCGCGGTCTTCTTCCTCGTCGTGGCCATCGAGCTGCGTCACGAGCTCACGCACGGCGAACTGGACTCTCCGCGAAAGGCCGTGCAGCCGGCGATCGCGGCAGCCGGCGGAGTGCTCGTCCCGATTGCGGTGTATCTGCTGATCGCCGGTGGCGACAGCTCCACGGCATCGGGTTGGCCGATCCCGACGGCGACCGACATCGCCTTCGCACTCGGAGTGCTGGCGATGTTCGGCAAGGGACTGCCGTCGCGCGTGCGGGTCTTCCTCCTCGCCCTGGCGATCCTCGACGACATCATCGGCATCATCTTCATCGCCGTGCTGTTCGCCGACGACGTGCAGTGGCTGCAGCTCGGTCTCGCGATCGTCGGCGTCGCCGTCTTCTGGGCGCTGAGCCGCCTCCTGCACGCCAAGGGGCATCCGCTGATCGCGGTCGCCATGGCTGTCGTCGGCCTGGTCACCTGGGGGCTGGTCGCATCCTCCGGCATCCACGCGACGATCGCCGGCGTGCTGCTCGGCCTCGTCATGTCGCCCGTGCCCGCCGGCCGCACCCGGCACGCGCTCGAGCCGACCGTGAACGGCGTGATCCTCCCCGTGTTCGCCTTCGTCGCGGCCTTCGTCGTCATCCCCGCGGTCTCGATCACGCAGCTGTCGCCGGCGTTCTGGGCGATCGTCGTCGCCCTGCCGGTGGGCAAGATCGTCGGCATCTCGCTGTTCGGCTGGATCGCGATGCGCATCCGTCCGAAGGGCGCGGAGCCCGCACTGCCGTTCGCCGACATCCTCGCCGCCGGCACGCTCGGCGGCATCGGCTTCACGGTCTCGCTGCTCCTCGCCAACCTCGCCTTCGCGAGCGACGGCGGCATCCGCGATCAGGCGATCCTCGGGGTACTCGTCGGCTCGCTGATCGCGCTCGTGCTCTCCGCGTTCATCGTGTCGCTGCGTGCGCGCTGGTACCGTCGGGTCGCATCCGCCTCGTCGTGAGCGCGGAGCCGGATCCGGACCGACCAGAAGGAGCACGCGTGAGCGCACAGCCCGAGCCTCGGCCGGACGGGGAAGACCCGCTCCGTGCCGCCGCCGATGTCATGCATGCGGTCCGCGACCGCTGCGTGTGGTCGCAGCAGATCACGCACCGCGACCTCGTGCCGTACCTGATCGAGGAATCGCATGAGGTCATCGACGCGGTCGAGGCCGGCACCCGCGACGACCTGCGGGAAGAGCTCGGCGACCTGCTGTGGCAGGTGCTGTTCCACGCGGCGATCGCGGCGCAGGACCCGGTAGACCCGTTCGACATCGACGATGTGGCTCGGACTCTCACCGAGAAGATGGTGCGCCGTCACCCCCATGTCTTCGCGGGCGAGGTGGCCGAGACACCCGAGCAGGTGCTGGTGCACTGGAACGCGGCGAAGGCTGCCGAGAAGCGCACCCGCCGCAGCGTGCTGGACGGGGTGCCGCAGGGCATGCCGGCGCTCGCGCTCGCGCAGAAGCTCACGGGTCGCGCCGAAGGAGTCGGGGTGACCATCCCGCCGGCTCCGGCCGTCGCGGCTCCGGCATCGGAAGCCGAGCTCGGTGATGCGCTGCTCGCCCTCGTGGCGACAGCCCGCGCCGAGGGGTGGGACGCCGAGCGCGCACTGCGCGAACGGCTCCGGGTGCTCGAAGACGACGTCCGGGCGGTCGAAGCGCGGTCGTGACGCACGGGTCGGGTGCCCGACCTGGGAAGATGGTCCCGTGGCTACTGTGAACCCGCCGCGCGGCATGCGCGACATCCTCCCCGCCGACAAGGCCCGCCGTGAGCGCGTGCTCGCCGTCATCCGCGAGCGCTACCTCGCGCACGGATTCGACGAGATCGAGACGCCGGTCGTCGAGGACTACGACCGTCTGCATGCCGGTATCGGCGGCGACAACGAGAAGCTCTCGTACAACATCCTGCGCCGCGGCCTCGATGCCGACGCGATCCGCGCGGCGGCCGACGACCCGGCCGCGCTGTCGGACCTCGGCCTCCGCTACGACCTGACCGTGCCGCTGGCGCGTTTCTACGCGAGCAACCGCGGTCAGCTGCCCACCGTCTTCCGTTCGATCCAGATCGGCCCGGTCTGGCGTGCGGAGCGCCCGCAGAAGGGGCGATACCGGCAGTTCGTGCAGTGCGACATCGACATCATGGGTGACGACTCCTCACGAGCCGAGGCCGAGCTGCTGGTCGCCTCACTGGACGCGGTCGACGCTCTGGGGCTCGAAGCCGCCACCGTGCGCATCAACGACCGTCGCGTCCTGGACTGGATGCTGGACAGCTTCGGGTTCACCGCCGAAGAGCGCCCCAGCGTGCTCATCACGATCGACAAGCTCGACAAGATCGGTCCGGAGGGGGTCGCCGCCGAGCTGCGCGAACGCAGTGCATCGACCGCGGCCGCCGACGCCTTCGATGCCTTCCTTCGGCGCCCGCAGACGATGGAGTACAACCCGTTCGGAGAGCGGCAGATCCGCAAGGCACTGCCCGACGGCGCGCCCGCCGAACTCGTCGAGCACCTGGTCGGCATCGGCGAGGCCGTGGCCGCAGGACGCGGTCAGACCGACATCTCGCTCGTCTTCGATCCGTTCCTCGTGCGCGGCATGGGCTATTACACGGGCACGATCTTCGAGCTCGCGCACCCCTCCGTCGGGTACTCGCTCGGCGGCGGCGGACGCTACGACGGCATGATCGGCCGGTTCCTCGGGCAGCAGGTCCCGGCGGTCGGGTTCTCGCTCGGCTTCGAACGCCTGGTCGACCTGATCGCCGACGCCGACGATACCGCTGCGCAGGCGATCGTGCTGATCCACGACGTCGACGTCCCCGTGCACGAGCTCGTCCGACACAAGGCCACGCTCATCGCGGGCGGCGCGAGGGTACGGCTCGAGCGGCGGACGAAGAACGTCAAGGCGCTGCTCGAGCGTTCGGCGGCCGATGGGTACACGGCCTTCGCGACGGTGGCCGCGGGTGCCGACGAGTTGGAGCTCAAGCCGCTGTCCTGAACCGGACGCGCACGCACACGCGCGTCCACTCGACCCCGACTTCCCCGTCGGTCCTGTCTGCCGGTGCACCTGTCGGGCGGATGCACGGTCGTCGGCAGAATCGCCGTGGTTCCGTCCGGCATCCGTGCGAACTCCCGACAGGTGGCCCTGCACGCTCGGGCGGACGGAGGGGTGCACGCGCGGCGGTTCACTCCGCGTTCACGCCGCCCGGGTGGAATCGGATCGTGAGCCGCATCCGCATTCGCATCCTCGCCGTCATGCTGCTCGTCGTCGCGGCGATCCTCGGCGGCATCCGCCTCGTCCTGGTGCAGCAGGCGGCGCTCGCACGGAGGAGGATCGGGAAGCCGCTGGGGGAGGAGTCCCTCGACGCGGACCGCATCTGGCGCCGGGCACTGGACGGTGAGCCCCTGGATCTCGTCCTTCTCGGGGACTCCATCGCCGCGGGCCTGGGCGCCGAGCATCGCAAGGAGACCCTCGGCGGGCGCCTCGCAAAGGCGACGGCTCGACGGACGCACCGACCGGTGCGCCTCACCACGGCGGCGGTCGTCGGTTCCGAATCGCCTGATCTCCCGATGCAACTCGACGCGCTCCCGGCCGATTACCGCCCGCACGTGGCGGTCATCGTCGTGGGCGGCAATGATGTCACGCATCGACTGCCGGTCGCGCTGTCGGCGCAGCACCTGCACGAGACCATCGGGAGGTTGCGCGCGCACGGCACCGAGGTCGTCGTCGGGACGTGCCCAGATCTGGGCGCGCTCCGAGCCGTGCCGCAGCCCCTGCGCAGGATCGCATCGAGCCTGTCGCGTCGTCTCGCAGAGATCCAGGACGAGACGGCACGACGAGCCGGAGCGGAGCCGGTCGACCTGCGCCGTGCGGTCGGCCCGATGTTCTTCGATGAGCCCGAGACGATGTTCAGTCTCGACCGCTTCCATCCGAGCGCCCTGGGCTACCGCCGCACGGCAGAGGCTCTGCTGCCCGCCGTGTGCCGCGCGGCGGAGGCGGCGCTCAGCTCGCGCCGTCTGAAGGTGCCGAACTGAACGACGCCGCCCATTCGGCCACGCGCCGGCTGCTCTCCTCGTCGGAGATGTCCTCGACACGGGTCATGACCGACCAGCGCACGCCGAACGGGTCGCGGATGCTCGCGAAGCGGTCGCCCGAGACGAACGGCGCCGGTGCTTCACGCACGCTGGCTCCGGCGGCGACCGCCCTCTCGACGACGGCATCCACGTCCGAGACGTAGAGACCCATGGAGTAGCAGTCGTCATCGCCGTCGGGCGAGCTGACGAGGTGGTACTCCGGGTTCGGCTCGCCGAGCTGCAGGATGCCGAGTCCGAAGTCGAGGTCGGCGTGGGCGACCACGCCGCCGAACTCGGTCACGTCGATCACGCGTGCACCGAACACGTCGCGGTAGAACTCGATCGCCTGTTTCGCGTTCGGGATCGCCAGAAAAGGCGTGAGAGAGGTGGCGCTGTTCGGGCGGCCGTCGGTGGTGTGGTTCCCGGTCGCGCCAGTGGTGGAGGCAGTCGTGGTGGAGGTGTCTTCGCTCATGTCGCCACGCTAGGACGGACGGAATGCGGTCGGCTTGAAGATCCGCGACAACCTCCGGACGTCGGACCGGGAGCCTACGCTGAGCACATGGTGAACCCGACTCGCGGTGTGCTGTACCCGGCACGCCTTCCGGAGTTCCACCGGCTGCCGGCGCCGGCGGCGGTGACGGAGCTGGTCGCGTGGTTCTGGATCCCGGAGTGGGACATCGAGCCCGGCCGGTCGTCGCGCCAGGAGATCGTCGCCTACCCGGCACTGAATCTCGTCGTCGACGCTGCGGCCGTGATGCTGTCGGGGGCGACGACCCGCGTATCGCACCGCGATCTGCGGGGGACGGGCTGGGCCGTCGGCGCCCTGCTGCGCCCCGCCGCCGTCGCTGCGCTGGTCGATGACCCCACGGCGCTGGTCGACGGCGAGCGCGTCCTGGATACGCCCGCCGGCGACGCCGCTGCGCTGCAGAGCGCAGTGGCGGAGGCGATGGGTTCCGGCGACGGGCATCGCGATCAGGCGGTCGAGAGCTTCGCCCGGTGGTTGAGGGAGCGGGTGGGTCCGGTCGGGGAACCTGCCCGCCAGGCCAACGCGCTGATGGATGTCCTCATGGGCGACGACGCCGCGCTCACCCCGGAGGAAGCGGCCTCGCGCCTCGCGGTGTCGGTTCGCACTCTCCAGCGGATGACCCACCGCCACGTGGGGCTCTCGCCGGCCGCGATGATCCGGCGACGGCGATTGCAGGAGGCAGCGGTGCGGATACGGGAGCATCCGGACACCGACCTCGCGTCGATCGCCGCCGACCTCGGCTACGCGGATCACGCTCATCTCACGCGCGACTTCCAGACGGTCCTCGGGATCACTCCGCGCACCTACCGTTCCGAGTCGAACAGCTGACCTCACACGCGCGCGAGTCTGAGGCGCAGCATCCGATATCCCACGCCGACCAGGACGACGGCGGCGCCGATGGTGGAGGCCAGAACCGGGAGGGTCGCCACGAGGACGAGGCAGCCGATCGCCCCGAGCACCTGCAAAGCGCGCGGGTAGCGGCGCGCGGCTCCGGTCTGCCGGAAGGCCGCCGCGTTGGCGATGAAGTAGTACAGCAGTACGCCGAACGACGAGAAGCCGATAGCCCCGCGGAGGTCGGCGGACAGCACGATGGCGATCACGATGACAGCGATCGCGATCTCGGCACGCTGGGGCACGTGATGACGCTCGTCGATCTTCGCGAGGAATCTCGGAACGTCGCGCTCCCGCGCCATCGCCAGTGTCGTGCGCCCGATTCCGGTGAGGAGCGCCAGCAGCGCACCGAGCGAGGCGGCGGCGGCGGCCACACGGATGACCGGTCCCCACGCCGAGGCGTCTACCGCGTCGAGCACGTCGATCAGCGGCGCCGTCGAGCCGATCGAATTCCCGCCGAGCACGAGGATGACCGCGGCACACACGAGCGTGTAGACGACGACCGCGCCGGCGAGGGCGAGGACGATCGCGCGCGGAATGGTCTTCGCGGGGTCGACCACCTCTTCGCCCATGGTCGCGATGCGCGCGTAGCCGGCGAAGGCGAAGAACAGCAGACCGGCGCCCTGCAGCACGCCGTACACGGTGGCGTCGGGCAGGGGCATGGGGTCCGCTGTCGGTGCGCCGGCGAAGCCGAAGCCCACCACGATGGCGATGCCGAGCAGCGAGCAGACGACGAGGATGCGGGTGAGCAGCGCCGTGCGGGTGACGCCGAAGCAGTTCACGACCGCGAGTGCCGCGACGGCGGCGACGGCGACCGGCACCTGCCATCCGGCGGGCGCGGCATAGGCGGCGAAGGTCATCGCCATGGCGGCGCAGCTGGCGATCTTCCCGATCACGAAGCTCCACCCGGCCACGAACCCCCACCAGGGTCCGATCTCGGCGCGGGCATACGCATACGTCCCTCCGGCCACGGGATGCGCCGCGGCGAGCTGTGCCGACGCGGTGGCGTTGCCGTACGCGACGACGGCGGCGATCGCGAGGGCGATGAGTATGCCGCTTCCCGCAGCCCCGACAGCCGGAGCCCACACGGCGAACACGCCGGCGCCGATCATGGATCCGAGGCCGATGGCGACGGCGTCTCCGAGCGTCAGGCGGCGAGCGAGGGGCATCCGTCCATCGTGGCAGTCCGCGGTGAACAGCGGGTGACTCCGTTCACCCCCGGGACGCCGTGACCCGCTTCTTCTCGCGGATGTAGACCTCGCGACGCACCTTCGCCACGACGTCGCCGTCCCGGTCGGTGATGACCGTCTCGAACCATTCGAGCACCTTCGCGCCGCCCTGCGCGCGCTCGCGGATCTCCTCGGCCTTCTCCTTCGACACCTCGAACTCGGCCGTGAGCACGCCGCGGCCGGGCTTGAGGAACTCGATCTCGCCGCGGGTGTCCCACACCACGTGGTCGCGCCCGAGTTGGTGCATCACGAGCATGAAGAAGTACGGATCCGTCATCGCCGACATCGATCCGCCGAACGCGGTCTTGACGTAGTTGCGGGTGAAGACGTTCACGTGCAGCTCGACGGTCGCGTGCGTCCAGTCGTCGCTGAAGCGGCGGACGCGGATGCCGCTGAACAGGTTGGGGATCCACAGGCTCATGCCGACGGCGAGGCGGCGGGGAGTGATGCGCATGAAGGTCAGTGTGGAGCAACCGGCTGAGAGCGACAAAGCCGACTGGAGGGTAGCTACAGATGTTCTAGTTTGAATAGAATAAGACCAACAACGCGGAGGTCGGATGCTGATCAGGGTCGACATGGCGAGCGGGGTCCCGCTCTACGAGCAGGTCGCGGCCTCCGTGCGAGCCGACATCATCGGCGGCAGGCTGGCGCCGGGAGACCGCCTTCCTCCGGCGCGCGAAGTCGCCGAGACCCTCGAGATCAATCTGCACACCGTCCTGCACGCCTACCAGCAGCTGCGCGCGGATGGCTTGATCGACCTGCGACGTGGCCGCGGTGCCGTGGTCTCGGCTTCGGTCGGTCCGCTCGTCGACCTGACGAAGGATCTGCACGATCTGGTGTCGCGCGCTGCCGCGCTCGGCGTCGCCCCGGCCACACTCGCCGCTCTCGTGAAGGAGATCGCCCTATGACCGCCGACGTCCGTCGTGCCCGGAACGCGTTCCTCTGGGTGGGGGTGATCATTCCGCTCGCGGTTCTCGCGGTGTCCGCGGTCATCGTCGTGCTCTGGCTTCCGGAGATCCCCGAGCCCGCCGCGACCCACTGGTCGGAGTCCGGTGTCGATGGTTTCGGTCCCGGCTGGATCTACCTCGCCATCCTCGGCGGCACCGCGGTGATGGTGCTCGCATTCGCCCTGCTCTCGTGGTTCGCGCATCGCCTCCCGGAGAACGGCCGTCCGGCTGCCGCAGATACCGAGCGTCCGCAGTGGTCGACCACGGCCCGATTCCTCGGCGCGATGAGTCTCGGGGTGGCTGCCCTCATCTCGCTCGTCTGCCTCGTCGGAGTCGGCTCGCAACGCGGTCGCGCCGATGCCGCCGACGCACCCGACATCGGACTCACGGTGCTCGTCGGGTTCGTCCTGATGGCCGGAGCGGTCACGCTGGGCTGGTTCCTGCAGCCGTCGACTCCGCTGCCGGACTCGAGCCGCACGGCCACGCCTGCGGACCCGCTGACGACATCCGCGACGGAACGCCTGGTCTGGATCGGCACCGCCGCCATCGCCCGTACCGGGAGGACAGTGATCGCGGGAACCCTGCTGCTCGTGTGTGCGCTCGCGGCGGTCATGATCGCGACAGGATCAGGTGGGACGATCACGGCGATCATCATGCTGGTGACGTGCGCGATCCTGATCGCCGTGACCATCACGACCTTCGCCTTCCGCGTGCGCATCGGACCGGCCGGACTGCTCGTGCGGTCGCGGGCCGGCTGGCCGAAGTTCGAGATCCCGGCCGCCGACATCGCGTCGGTACGCGCCACCGTGGTCGATCCCTTCGGCGAGTTCGGGGGATGGGGCCTGCGCTATGGACTCGATGGGCGGTACGGCGTGGTCCTGCGCCGAGGCGAAGCACTCGAAGTGACGTGCGTCGGCGGGCGACGGTTCGTCGTCACCGTCGACGACGCGCAGACAGCAGCAGCGGCCCTCGCGGCCGTCGCACGGAAGGAAGCGTGAACAGCATGAACTCATCCATCCCCGCATCGCGGAGAGTCGAGTGGCCCGCCATCATCGTCTTCGTCGTGGTCGCCTGTGCGTTGGCCTGGCTCGTGGCGCTGCCGCTGTGGCTCGGTGCCGGTCTCTCCGAGCCGATGTCCGCTTTCCTCCTCCCGGTCATGATGTTCACGCCGGCCGTCGCGGTGCTGGTCGTCACCTTCGCGATGGGCGTGCCTGCCCGCGGACGCCGAGCGCGGTTCCTCGGTCTCTGGCCGCTGCGGCCCGCCAAGCGCGTGGTCTGGCTCATGGTCGCCGCCTGGCTCGTCCCGCCGGTGCTGGTCGCGCTCACGGTCGTGGTGTCCGCCGCACTCGGTTTCGTACAGCTCGATCTCACCTTCGCCGGGTTCGCGGCGGAGCTCGCGAAGACGCTGCCCGACGGCGTCCCGGTACCGCCCGTCGAGATCGTGGTGTTCGCGCAGATCGCGATGATTCCGCTCGGGGCGCTCCTCAACAGCGTCTTCGCCTTCGGGGAGGAGATCGGATGGCGGGGCTGGCTGCTTCCGGCGCTGCGACCGCTCGGAACATGGCCCGCGTTGTTCCTCAGCGGTGCGATCTGGGGGCTGTGGCACAGCCCGATCATCCTGCTCGGCTACAACTTCGGGCGCACCGACATCACAGGGGTCCTGCTCATGGTCGGCGGCTGCGTCGCCTGGGGCATCCTCCTCGGTTGGCTGCGGCTGCGCTCCGCATCCGTCTGGCCCGCGGTGATCGCGCACGGCTCGTTGAACGCCGCTGCCGGGCTCATCGTCCTGTTCGCGGCCACCCGACCCGACCTCGCGCTCGCCGGGCCGCTCGGTGTCGCTGCATGGATCGTGCTCGCGGTGGTCATCGCGGTGCTCGTGTTCACCGGAGAGTTCCGCAAGCAGCCCGAGCTCGCAGGCGATCCGGGTCGTCTGCTCTCGCCGCCGCGGGGTTGACGGGCCGCCGGGCCGGCGGTTGGCTGAGGTCATGGAATCCACCCCCGCCGCCTGGTCGCAGGCCGACTCGTACCTCGCCGACACGCTCGTCGGGCCCGACGCCGAGCTCGAATCGGCTCTCGCCGCGCAGCGTGAGGCGGGAATGCCGGAGATCGAGGTCGCGCCCGTCTCGGGCAAGCTGCTGAACCTGCTCGTCCGCATCAGCGGAGCGCGAAGGGTGCTGGAGATCGGCACCCTGGGCGGCTATTCGACGATCTGGCTCGCGCGCGCCGTCGGCCCGGAGGGACGGGTGGTGACGATCGAGGCGGAGGCCGACAACGCGGCCATCGCTCGGAGGAGCATCGATGCGGCAGGGGTCGGCCAGCTGGTCGACATCCGCGTCGGCAGGGGAGCGGACGTGCTGCCGACGCTCGTAGGCGGCTTCGACCTGGTGTTCATCGATGCCGACAAGGAGTCCAACACCGTCTACCTCGACTGGGCGGCGCGACTCGGTCACTCGGGGACGGTCATCGTGCTGGACAACATCGGGCGCGAGGGTGAGATCGTCCGCGACGACACCACCGACTCGAAGGTGCTCGGCACCCGTGACGGGCTTCGGATGCTGGGGGAGGACCCGCGTTTCGACGCCACCGCCCTGCAGACGGTCGGGGTGAAGGGGTGGGACGGCTTCGCGATCGCGGTCGTGGTCTGAGCCCGTTCCACGAGGGATGCGCGGGCGGGCGCCGCGCATCGCCGATCCCGCTCGGCGCAGTCCCTGATCGCGTCGGAGGGCCAAGCTAGACTGGGCGCGGATCGACGACGCTCCACACCACGTTTTCCCCCTGAGCAAGGAGCACATCAGTGGCACTGATCGAGGCTGTAGGCGCACGCGAGATTCTCGACTCGCGCGGAAACCCGACCGTCGAGGTGGAGGTCCTCCTCGACGACGGCATCGTGCAGCGGGCGGCCGTCCCGTCCGGTGCATCCACCGGCGCGTTCGAGGCGTACGAGCTCCGCGACGGCGACAAGAGCCGCTACGGCGGCAAGGGCGTCCTCAAGGCCGTCGAGGCCATCATCGATGAGCTCGGCCCGGCCATCGAGGGTGTCGAGGCGAGCGAGCAGCGCATCGTCGACGAGATCCTCATCGAGGTCGACGGCACGGAGAACAAGAAGCGCGTCGGTGCCAACGCCATCCTCGGTGTGAGCCTCGCGGTGGCCAAGGCCGCTGCGGATTCGGCCGACCTCCCGCTGTTCCGCTACCTCGGTGGACCGAACGCCCACGTGCTGCCCGTCCCGCTGTTCAACGTCATCAACGGCGGCGAGCACGCCGACAACGGCATCGACATGCAGGAGTTCTTCCTCGCTCCGGTCGGCGCGGAGACGTACTCCGAGGCACTCCGCTGGGGCGTCGAGACCTACCACGTGCTGCGTGCCGAGCTGAAGGCCGCGGGCTACGCGACCGGCCTCGGCGACGAGGGCGGCTTCGCCCCCGACCTGCCCAGCAACCGCGAGGGCCTGGACTTCCTGGTCAAGGCGATCGAGAAGGCCGGCTTCACCCCCGGGACCGACATCGCCCTCGGCCTCGACGTCGCGGCGACCGAGTTCTTCAAGGACGGCGTCTACCGTCTCGACAACAAGGACTGGGACGCCGCCGCGCTCACCGAGTACTACGTCGGCCTGGTCAACGACTTCCCGATCGTCACGATCGAAGACGCGCTGGCCGAGGATGACTGGGACAACTGGAAGCACCTCACCGACGCCCTGGGCTCCAAGGTGCAGCTGGTCGGCGACGACCTGTTCGTCACCAACCCGCAGCGCCTCGCCGACGGCATCAAGCGCGGCGTCGCCAACTCGCTGCTCGTCAAGGTCAACCAGATCGGAACGCTCACCGAGACGTTCGATGCGGTCAGCCTCGCG
>JAQZBG010000295.1 GCA_029239165.1 Microbacterium sp.
GCAGCCGTGACGTCCGCGCGCCTCGACGGAGGTTCGCGGCCGCTGCTTTCCGTCGTCCGACCTCGGGCGTAACGGGAAGGGCGTCGCTGCGAGGGCGGTCGTAGGCTGAGGGCATGTCCGACCACGCCTTCGCCACTCGCGCCATCCATGCAGGACAAGCTCCCGATCCGACGACGGGGGCGATCATCCCGCCGATCTACCAGTCCTCCACGCACGTGCAGGACGGCATCGGCGGTTTCCGCGAGGGCTACGAGTACAACCGCGCGGGCAACCCCACGCGGTCGTCGCTCGAGACGCAGCTGGCGGCGCTCGAAGGCGGAGCGAACGCGCTCTCGTTCGCGTCCGGTCTCGCTGCGGAGGATGCGCTGCTGCGGGGCATCCTGAAGCCCGGCGATCACGTGCTGCTCGGCAACGACGTGTACGGCGGGACCTATCGACTCCTCACCAAGGTGCTGGCGCCGTGGGGCATCGACACGACCACGGTCGAGCTCTCGAATGTGGATGTGCTCCGCGCCGCGATCCGCCCGGAGACGAAGATCGTGTGGCTGGAGACGCCGAGCAACCCGTTGCTGAAGGTCGTCGACATCGCCCTGATCGCCGAGGTCGCGCACGAGTCCGGTGCGATCGTGGTCGTGGACAACACCTTCGCCTCGCCCGCGCTGCAGCAGCCGCTCGCGCTCGGGGCCGACCTGGTCGTGCACTCCACGACGAAGTACCTGGGCGGCCACTCGGACGTGCTCGGCGGCGCCGTCGTGTTCGGCGACGACCGCTTCTTCGATCAGGTGAAGTTCCAGCAGTTCGCGGTCGGTGCGGTGTCTGCGCCCCTGGACGCCTGGCTCACCACCCGCGGCATCAAGACGCTGGCGCTGCGAATGCGACAGCACTCCGAGAATGCGCAGGCGATCGCGGAGTGGGCGGCGGCGCGCCCCGAGTTCGCGCAGGTGTACTACCCGGGGCTCGCGGCACACCCCGGACACGCCATCGCCGCCTCGCAGATGAGCGCCTTCGGCGGGATGCTCTCGTTCGGTCTCGCCGCGGGTGCCGATGCGGCGCGAGCATTCGCCGAGAGCACCTCGCTGTTCCAGCTGGCGGAGTCGCTGGGCGGAGTGGAGTCCCTCATCGGCTATCCGCCGGACATGACGCACGCGTCGGTGCGCGGCACGGAACTCGCGGTTCCGGAGAACGTCGTGCGGCTCTCGGTCGGGATCGAGGACATCGGCGACCTTCTCGCCGACCTCGAGCAGGGCCTGGAGCGCATCGCGAGGTGAGCTCCCGCCCCGGGGGACCGCGGGGTGAGGGCGGGCCGGCGGTAGCATGGGTTCTTCCCCTGGCGAATCGATTCGACCACGCACCCCGAACTCTGGAAGGACGTCGTGTCCGACGCTCCCCGCACTGACTCCATCCCCACCACGCGCCCCGACGGGTCGGACGCTGCTCCGGCCGCAGAGCCCGAGCGCACCGCGACCGGCAGCATCCGAACCTCCACGGCCACCGGTGCCATCCGCACCCTCGGTGCGAACCCCGCGACGGCGCCCATCATGCTGCACCCCGGGGATGCGATCTCCCTCGGTCGCCGGACGCTCTACATCATCCTGCTCGGTGCGCTCACGGCCCTCGGCCCGTTCACGATCGACCTCTACCTCCCGGCCTTCCCGGTGCTGGAGGAGGACTTCCAGACGACTGCGGCGGCGATCCAGCTGACCCTCACCGGTACGATGATCGGCTTCGCGCTCGGACAGCTCGTGGTCGGTCCGCTCAGCGACAAGGTCGGCCGTCGGGTGCCGCTGATCGCGGTCACGGCGCTCCACGTCCTCGCCAGCATCGGCGCCGCCTTCGCTCCGGATCTCGGTCTGCTCAGTGCCGCGCGCGTGCTCATGGGTGTGGGAGCCGCGGCCGGTGGCGTCGTGGCCATGGCCATCGTGCGCGACCTGTTCGGCGGCCGTCGGCTGGTGGTGATGCTGTCTCGTCTCGCGCTGGTATCCGGGGTGGCCCCTGTCATCGCACCGCTCATCGGCTCCTGGCTCCTGACGCTCATGCCCTGGCGGGGGATCTTCGTCGTCCTCGCCGCCTACGGAATCGTGATGTTGGCGTCGGCGATCCTGTTCATCCCGGAGACGCTGCCCGTCGCACGCCGACAGGACCGCGGCGGCGCCACGATGCTGCAGCGCTACCGCTCGGTGCTCTCGGACCGGGTGTTCCTCGGCGTGCTGGTGATCGGTGGCATGACCTTCTCCGGCCTGTTCTCCTACCTCTCCGCATCGCCGTTCCTGTTCCAGAAGACGCACGGACTCGATGCCCAGCAGTACGGGCTGCTGTTCGCCGTGAACTCGCTCGGTGTCGTCGCCGGCGTGCAGACCGCGTCTCGTCTGGCAGCTCGGTTCGGTCCGCAGTGGGTCATGGCGTATTCCACCGCCGTGCTTCTGCTCTCCGGCGTCGCGATCATCGTCACCGACCAGCTCGGGCTCGGACTCTGGGGAACGGTCATCCCCCTTTTCGTGTTCATGACCGCCTGCGGCTTCACGTTCCCCAATGTGCAGGTGCTCGCGTTGGATCGCCACGGGAAAGCTGCGGGCACCGCGGCATCCATCATCGGCGCGACCAACTTCGGAGTCGCCGGGCTCATCTCACCGGTCGTCGGCTGGCTCTCTCACGACGCTCGGATCACGGCGACCACCATGGCCTCGGTCATGGTGGTCTGCGCCGCCATCGGCCTCCTCTCGCTCTGGTTCGTCGTGCGACCGCGCACCGTCGGGATGCTCAATCCCTGACCCGCACGGCCTCGTCCCGCAGAATGGGACGATGAACAGGCGGATGCTGATGTGGTGGGGAGTGGGCCTCCTCGCCCTCGCGACGGCGATCGGTGCCGTGGTGGTGTTCGTCTACCCCGAGACACCCGGCTTCGATCACTGGTGGAACGAGATGGTCGCCGGTATCCGGGGCGACTGGATCCTGCAGTTCGCGCTGGTCATGGACTGGATCGGCGGCGGGTGGGTGGCGATCCTCGGAGTGCCGCTGCTGGCGATTCTCGCTCTCCTGCTGGCGCGCCGGTGGCGCAGCGCGATCTTCGCGGCCGTGTGCTTCGCGGCGAGTGCCGCAGCGGTGCAGCTGCTGAAGCAGGCCTTCGGCAGAGCACGCCCCGAGGACATGCTGGTGGTGAGCGACTACGGCTCGTTCCCGTCGGGCCACACCGCGAACGCCGCGACGATAGCCCTCGTGATCTGGGTGCTGTTCCCGCGTGTGTGGACGGCGATCCTCGGTGCGCTGTGGGTGCTCGCGATGGCGCTCTCGCGCACGTTCCTGTCTGTGCACTGGGCCACCGACACGCTCGGTGGAGCTCTCGTCGGCGCGGGCGTGGTGCTCGTGCTGGCGGCCTGGCTGCTGCCATGGGTGCAGCAGAAGAAGCCCGAGGTCGCTGCGCCGATAGGCTGAACCGGACCGTTCAGTCAGAGGAGCCTTCGTGTCGCGCATCCGTCCCTACCGCCCCACCGATCGTGCCGCGCTGTACGAGATCTGCGTGAAGACCGCTGATGCGGGCGGCGATGCGACCGGTATCCTCTCCGACGACTCGCTGTGGGGCGACCTGTTCGCCGTTCCCTACGCTGAGCGGCACCCTGACCTCGCCTGGGTGGTCGAGAGCGACGACGAGCGCACCATCGGGTACATCGTGGCGACGGACGACACCGATGCGTTCTACACCTGGTTCCGCGACGAGTGGTGGCCGGAACTGCAGGGGCGGTACCCGCGTCCTGCGGAGCCCACGACCCGCGAAGACCGCATGGTCGAATACGGGTACGGGCGCGCTCCCGGCATCGAGCCGAACGCCGCGGAGTACCCCGCCCACCTGCACATCGATCTGCTGCCCGAGACGCAGGGGCAGGGCCTCGGACGCGGCCTCATGCAGACCCTGTTCGCCGAGCTGACCCGCCGTGGGGTGCGCGGACTTCACCTGGGGATCGACCCGAACAACGCCGGAGCAGCCGCGTTCTACGAGCGGCTCGGCATGACGCGGCTGCCCGCGGCGCCCGGTGGGCAGAACTACGGCGTGCGCTTCGACGGCTGAGGTCTTCTGGCACCGTCTTCGCGCGCAGTCGGCGATGACCCCGTCGATCCACGAAATGCCGCCTCGCCACCACAAAGAGACCTGAGGGTGCCGGCCGACGTGCTTGCCGCCCCGCTACGGTGAGCGATGTGAACACTCCTCATCGCATGCTCGCGGCGGCCCTCGCCGGTGGTTCGCTCGTGCTCCTTGCCGGGTGCTCGGTCGACGGGATGCTCTGGGGTCCCGAAGGCGCGCGCGTGATCGATGTGACCGAGCAGCTCATCGACGCCGCTCCGTCGGACGCGCAGGACTCGTTCGCCTGCGACGATGATCGTGCGACCTCTGTCGATCGACCGTCGCTCGACGCCACCTGGCGCATCAACCTCGAGGGAGCGGGGATGGACGGAGCCTCCGGCGGGAGTGTCCCCACGGACGTGTTCTATCGGGAAGAGGAATCCGGTCTGTGCGTCGCCGACGTCATCTGGCAGACCGTGGATGGTGGTTCCTGAAAAGCAGCGCCGGTACTCGCTGCGCTCGCTCCTCCCCGAATCCCCGTACTCGATAGAAACGCAAGAAGGGCCCCCGCTGGCGCGGAGACCCTTCTTGCGTTTCTGGCGGTGACGGCGGGATTCGAACCCGCGGTTGCTTGCACAACACACGCTTTCCAAGCGTGCTCCTTCGGCCGCTCGGACACGTCACCAGGAACAACCTGTC
>JAQZBG010000011.1 GCA_029239165.1 Microbacterium sp.
TATCAGTACCGCACGACGTTCACCCCCGCGGCCGACCTCGCCGGGCAGCGGATCGTCCTCGAATTCGAGGGCGTCTATCGCGACGCGATCGTGCACATCAACGGTGCCTTCGCGGGCCAGCGACCGTACGGCTACTCGGGGTTCACCATCGACGCCGACCGATTCCTCCTCCCCGGCGAGGAGAACCTCATCGAAGTCGAATCGCGACACGGCGGGGACTCACGGTGGTACACCGGAGCGGGCATCTACCGCGACGTCTGGCTCCACGTCGGACCGGCCGTCCACATCCCCGTGGACGGGGTCCGGGTCAGCGCGTCCGACATCGAACCGGATGGCGCCGTCATGGAAGTCGACGTGATCGTGGCGAGCACGAGCAACCGTCGCGAGACGATCGACGTCGCCGTCACCCTCGCCGACCCGGCAGGAACCGCCGTCGCGCACGGCGTCGTCCCGGTGACGGTCGAGGCGAACGGACGCTCCCGCAGCCGCCAGCGGCTCTACGTCCGCACCCCGCAGCTGTGGAGCGCCGAGAGCCCCACCCTCTACTCCGCCGCGGTGGAACTGGTCGTCGACGGCGCGGCCATCGACGACGCCTCGGCGGCCTTCGGCATCCGCACACTCCAGGTCGACCCCGTGCACGGACTGCGCATCAACGGCGAGGTCGTGAAGCTCCGAGGCGCATGCGTCCACCACGACAACGGGATCCTCGGGGCGGCGACGTTCACGGACGCCGAGGAGCGCCGGGTGCGGCTGCTCAAGGAGGCCGGCTTCAATGCGATCCGCTCGTCGCACAACCCGATGAGCGTCGCCATGCTCGAGGCGTGCGACCGGCTCGGGATGTACGTCATGGACGAGACCTTCGACATGTGGACCTCGAACAAGATGCCCCACGACTACTCGCTCCACTTCACCGAATGGTGGGAGCGCGACGTCGAGTCGATGGTGACGAAGGACTTCAACCACCCGTCCGTGATCATGTACTCCATCGGCAACGAGATCCCCGAGACCGGCTCACCGGCCGGCGGGCTCACGGGTCGCGCGCTCGCCGAGAAGGTGCGCGACCTCGACCCGACGCGGTACGTCACCAACGCGGTCAACGGGATGCTCGCGGTGATGGACGACATCAAGAAGCTCGCCGCCGCGCACGGACAGGGCGACGACGACGCCGCGGGGATCAACACGCTCATGGCCGGGCCGGGGGAGTTCATGAACCAGATCGGCACCTCCCCGATGGTCACGGAGAAGACGGCCGAGTCCTTCGGCGTGCTCGACATCGCCGGCATGAACTACCTCGACGGCCGGTACGTCATGGACAAGGAGCTGTTCCCGAACCGCGTGATCGTCGGCACCGAGACGTTCCCCACGCGCATCGACCACAACTGGGCGCTCGTCACCGAGAACGCGCACGTCATCGGCGACTTCACCTGGACCGGCTTCGACTACCTCGGCGAGGTGGGAATCGGACGCGCCCATCACCTCTCCGAAGGAGAGGCACCGAGCCTGAGCGGCCCGTATCCCTGGATCGCCGCCTGGTGCGGCGACCTAGACCTGATCGGCTCCCGCCGCCCCGCCTCGTTCTACCGGGAGATCGTCTTCGGGCTTCGCACGACCCCCTACATCGCCGTGTCGCGCCCCGGGAACGAGGACAAGACGTTCTACGCGGGGCCGTGGACCTGGAGCGACAGCATCGGCAGCTGGACCTGGGCGGGTCACGAGGGCGCACCGCTCACGGTGGAGGTCTACAGCGACGCGGAGGAAGTCGAGCTCGCCCTCGACGGAGACGTGGTCGGCACGGTCGCCGCGGGTGCCGCCAACCGCTACAAGGCCGAATTCACCGTCGCGTACCGCCCGGGCCAGCTGACCGCCACGGCGATTCGACAGGGCGTGCGCGCCGAAACGCACTCCCTGTCCACGGCCGGCGCTGCCACCCAGCTCGAGACGCGAGTGGAGAACGGCTCCTCAGGAGAGCTGGTCTTCATCGAGATCGCGCTCACCGACGCGGACGGTCGGGTCAACACGAGCGCGGACGGGATCATCGAGGTCTCCGTGGACGGCGACGCCGTGCTGGCGGCAGTGGGCAGCGGGAACCCGGCGCCCACGGACACGTACGACGGACCTGCGCATCAGACGTTCGACGGGTTGGCCCTGGCCGTCGTTCGCCGCACCGGCCCCGGCGCGGTGACGGTAACGATCTCTGCCGACGACGGA
This sequence comes from Microbacterium sp., assembly GCA_029239165.1. Classification (GTDB taxonomy): domain Bacteria; phylum Actinomycetota; class Actinomycetes; order Actinomycetales; family Microbacteriaceae; genus Microbacterium. Next base: position 2,209 of record JAQZBG010000011.1, read on the forward strand.
ATCGCCCCGGCGACCGTGGTGCTCGAAGCCGATCCCCGCCCGGCTCCGACCGCCTGGTCCTGAGAGCGGGTCAGACCTCGGCGGTCGCGTTCTCGGGGTCGCGGACGTACGTCCGCGGGCCCCGTCTCCACCACCTGCACCTCGGCCTCGCGCCGGAAGATGATCTTGAAGATCGGGAAGAACACCGCGCACGAGATCAGCGCGTTGATGAGCATCGTGACGACGTCGGCGACCGTCTCGCCGGCCGCTCCCATCCCCCACGTGACCATCAGCAGCTCGTAGATCGGCGTCTTGTAAAGGGTCTGCAGGGCCGCGGCGCCGAAGGTGAGCACGACGTAGGCCACGGCGTACCAGACTGCCGCGCGCCACACGTTGGTGTTGGACTTGAAGGTGATGTTCCGCTGCAGGAAGAAATTGATCACGGTCGCGATGAGCAGAGTGATCTGCACGGCGAGGAAGTATGCGAGCCCACCCCCGCCCTCCGGCAGGGCGCCCGCCGTGTAGTCGAAGACGAAACCGTCGCCCACCGCGACGGCCTGGAAGTCGACGTCGACGAGGGAGGTGCCGCTGAACATCAGTTTGAACACCGGCATTATGACGAGTTGCAGCACGGTGAGCGCCACGTTGAGCGCGCTGAAGACGATGAGCTCGGCGAGCGTCGGCTTCGCCTCGGCGAATGCCGTCCAGGCGGCGGACAGCGGGTTGCGGGTTCTGACGGCGTCGCTCACGCCTCTCAGTACAGCAACCGGATGCCGCGCACCCGAGCCCGCGGACACGATCGGTCGGTTCCGACGCATGAACGGTCGCTGTGGCGCCGGCTGCCGGGACGGCAGCGAGTCAGACGGACGCCACCCCGGCGTCGGCATCGGCCTCGCCGTGGGCGGGGAACAGGACCCGCAGCGAGAACCATCGGTCATCGGCCGTGATCGCGACCGCGCCGCCGTACGCCGCCGCCGCGGTCTCGATGTTGCGCAAACCGTAGCCGTGGCCCCGACCGCGCTGGCGGGTCACGATGCGATCCCCGTCGCGCAGGACCACCCCGTCGAAGGTGTTCTCGATGCGCACCATCGCGAAGTCGTCCTGGGCGAAGACCGCGAACCGGATCACCCGCAGGTCCTCGGCCGGCACGCGCGCTGCGCCCTCGATCGCGTTGTCCAGCGCGTTGCCCACGAGAGAGGTGAGCTCGAGCGGCCGCATGAACGAGAGGAGGGCGCCGTCGGCCACGACAGACACCTCGATCCCGCGCTCACCGGCGCGAGCGAGCTTCGCCGTCACGATCGCGTCGAGCACGTGGTTCCCGGTGCGCACCACCGCGCCGTAGCGGCGGATCGACTCCTCGAGGCCGTCGAGCATCCGGGCACGGGTCGTGGCATCCTGCTCCGACCGGATCGCGTCGAGATGGTGCTTCATGTCGTGATGCTTCCGGTTCACCTCATCGATCGACCGGCGCGTGATCTCGTACTGATCGTGCTGGCTGCGCAGCAGCTGCGCCATAGCCTCGGCGTCCCGCCGCGCCGCGGACTCGCGATGGATGCGCAGCTGGACGTGGAGCGCGATGAAGCCACTGAGGTCGACGAGGGTGCGGATGTAGAGGATCTCGGTTCCGAAGCGACCGCTGAAAGGCGTGTCGGTGGTCACGAAGCTGAGGTTGGAGATGGCGAATGTGGCGACCGCGATCGCCATCGCGCCGACCAGCTGCGTGCCGCCGACGTCGAAGCGCTCCGCCCGACTGAACTGGCGGCGCTCCGCATAGCCGACGACCCCGAGCCCCGCGGCGTAGACGATCGCCGCCGCGGCCAGTTGCGAATAGGGATCGCCGAGTCCGTCGTAGAACCGGTTGAGCTGCCAGAAGCCGGAGGCCACGAGTTCCGCGAGCACGAAGGTGCGGGCGAGGACGAAGCCCGCTCCCCGCGCCGAGGTGTCCAGCCCGAGATACACGAACGCGAACATGGTCGCCGCCGCGAGCAGCATTCCCGGGATCCACCACGCGATCGGCAGCGTGCCCGCCCACAGCTGCACCGCCAGCAGTGCTCCCAGCGCGAGGACGCACAGGCCGATCGTCGCCAGCCAGCCGAAGCGTCGGCGGGCCACGAAGATGTAGACGAGGCAGGCGCCCCACTCCGCGATCCCGGTGAGGTACCGGGGGATCTCCGCGAGGACCGGCCCGTCGACCTCGTTCACGCCGAGATCCCGCGCGAACCGACGTACTCGGCGAGCGCGGCGTAGAACTCCCGTTTCCGAGGTCGGCTGATGGGGAGGCTGCCGCCCCCGCGGATGCGGCAGTCGTTGCCGTCGATACCGGTCACGTGGCGCAAGTTCACGAGCAGGCCGCTGTGGCAGCGCAGGAACCCCTTGTCCGCCAGCTGCGCCTCCATCGCCTTCAACGTCGTCGCGATGCTGAACGTGCCGTCCAGCGTGTACAGCTCGACGCGGTGGCGGATCGATTCGATGTAGCGGATGTCGTCCACGGCGACGCGATGGTGCACACCGTCGGTCGCGGTGAACAGCAGCTCTCGCCGTGACCGGCGCTGCAGCCGTGTGAGGATCCGCGACATCTCCTGCTCGAACGAGGCATACGCCACCGGCTTCAGGAGGTAGCTGAGCGCGTCGACCTCGTATCCGCCCACCGCGTAGTGCGGCGAGCTCGTGATGAAGACGATGATGACCTCGGAGTCGACCTCGCGAATACGGCGCGCCGCCGCCATGCCGTCGACGCGGGGCATCTGCACGTCGAGGAACAGCACGTCCCAGTCGGGGCGGTACTCCGCGAGCACGTCCGCGCCGTCGTGGAAGGCGGCGACGTGGAACCGCTCACCCCGATCGCGCTGGAAGCGGTCCAGGTGCGAGAGCAGTCGCTCGATGGCGGCACCGTCGTCCTCGACGATTCCGATGCGGATCATTCCGCCTCCGTTCTCCGATCAGCTGAAGCCGACGACTCGCCGTGCCACATGATAGGCGAGGTTCGTCGCCCGTCGTCCCGCCTGCCCCGGCAGATTGCTGGTCGCGCCGAGCAGGCTCCGGCGCATGCGCGTGTACAGCCACGGGTTCTCCGACCTGACTTCGCGCCAGAACAGATCCCGCTGCTCCAGGTGCGCGGCCGTGCCGCCGCGGGCGAGCGTCGCGCTGGTCACCGCGCAGACGCCCTCGAGGTGGTGGAGCATCGCCCGGTGCAGCTGCCGCGGCACCGCCCCCCGAGTCAGATCGGCATGCGTCGGGAGGGCGGCGAGCGCGAGCCTGTTCACGCGCAGCTGCTGATCGACGCGGCGCACCATCACCTCGGGCGCGACCGACTGCCCCTCGCGCCCGATGAAGTAGCGGTACAGCGGCACCGGCAGGTAGGTCATGCGCCGGAGCCGGGCCAGCGGCTGCAGGACGAAGAGATTGTCGACGTAGAAGGTGTGCTCCGGCAGCGCGAGGTCGACGTCGCGCAGCAATTGCGTGCGGTAGACGATGGCGTGCATCATCAGCACCTGACGCCGACCGAAGCGCTCGGTCTCGGACCACTCGAACACGCGCCCCTCGGGAAAGACCGAGTCGAAGCGGGCGGCCTTCGGAGTCTTGCCGAGGCGCTCGTGGACGAAGTCCGTGAAGACGGCGTCGACCTCGGTCCCCGTCTCGCGCAGGACGTCGAGGTGGGCGATGAGCGTGCGCAGCGACCGGATGTCGAGCCAGTCATCGGCGTCGAGCACCTTGAAGTAGTCGCCGCGGGCGGTCGCCAGGCCGGTGTTGATGGCCCCGCCGTGGCCGCGGTTCTCCTGGCTCACGACGCGGATGCTCTCGGGGCTGCGCGCCGCCCACGCCTCGGCGACCTCGCGCGTGCCGTCGGTGGAGCCGTCGTCCACGACGACGACCTCGATGCCGGGAACCGCACCCAGCCCGTCGAGCGCTCGCCCGAGGTAGGCCGCCGCGTTGTAGGCAGGGACGATCACGGACAGCAGCGGCACACTGTCCATTCTCCCGGACCCGGCGATCACTTCACGGCGCCGTCCGCCGTCGCCTCGGCGGCCGCGGATTCCGTCTCGGTCTCGGCCTCGACCGGCACCTGACGGAAGATCACCCGGAAGATCGGATAGAACACCCAGAAGCTGATCGCCGAGTTGATGATCATCGTGAGGACATCGGCGACGACCGAGCCGGTGGAACCCCAGCCGAGCGTGACCATGAAGAAGTCGTAGATCGGCGCCTTGTAGAACCCCTGCGCGGCGGCCGCGACGAAGGTGATGACGATATACGCGAGCGTGTACCAGCCGGCCGCGACCCACACCGAGGTGTTCGATTTGAACGTGATGTTGCGCTGCAGGAAGAAGTTGATCACCTGGGCGATGAGCAGCGTGATCTGCACGGCGAGGAAGTAGGCGAGCCCACCGCCTCCCCCCGGCAGGGACCCGGCCGCGTAGTCGAACATGTAGTACTGGCTGCCGTCGACGTTGGAGCCGACGGGCAGGGCCTGGAAGCCGACGTCGGTGAGGCCGGTGAAGGTCGCGAAGCCCCAGCGGAAGATCGGCATCAGGGCGAGCTGCAGGACGGTGACGCCGTTGGAGAGTACGAGGAACATCAGGAACTTCGACAGCTCGGGGCGGCCGTCCTGAAAACCGGTCCACCAGTTCTTGATCGCGGTGAACATCAGATACTCCTCTTCGTGGCTGCGGCGTCGAACGCCTTCTTCGTGGCTTTCTCGTCGCGGCGTCCGCCGAAGTAGGCGGCGATCACGCGCGCGAGCCCCCGGATCGTCTGGCCGTTCACCAGCGTGAGGATGGCAGCGGTGAGACGGCTCGTCGCCAATCCCCCGCTCATCTTCGAGATGACCCGGAACGGCCCGTTCAGCAGGAACAGGATGTTCAGGTCGGGTTCTCCCGCCGCCTCCGCCTTTCGGCGGCGGCTGTCGAGGAGGCGGAAGCCGGCGCGGGCCAGAGGGCTCTTCGCCGTCGCGAGTCGGTCCATCGGATCGTTCTCGGCGAGCGGTCCGGTGCCCCAGGCGGCGTCCGGGAGCGAGCGGCCGAGCATCGCGGCGAACGTGCTGTCGTCGATGCGCGCGGTCGGCCGCGCCCGGAGCGGATCGGCCGGCCGCTCGGTCGGGGCGGAGACGTCCACGCCCTCGCGCGAGATCGTCGCACGCACCGGCAGGTCGCGCACGTGGGAGCCCACGGCGACCTCGTACTCGCCGGCCTCGACCTGCCAGGCGTCTGCGACGGCATCGAAGTACCGGAAGGTGCGGGGTCCGAAGGGGATGCGGATCCGCCGCGACTCCCCGGCGGCGAGACGCACCTTCGCGTAGCCCTTGAGCTCGCGCGCGGGCCGGGTCACCCCGGAGGTGCCGAGCCGCGCCACGTAGAGCTGGGCGACGTCGCTGCCGTTCCGGTCGCCGGTGTTGGTGACCGTGACCTCGACGCCCTCGGCATCCGCCACGAGCTCGGAGTACGAGAAAGTGGTGTACCCCAGGCCGAAGCCGAACGGGAAGGCGACGGGGACCTCGGCGGTCTCGTAGTAGCGGTAGCCGATGAAAGGCCCTTCGCGGTACTCGGCCGTGCGCGCCGTACTCGGGAACATCCCGGCGGTCGGAGTGTCGGCCAGGCGGATCGGCATGGTCTCCGCGAGGCGTCCTCCCGGTTCCACGGCTCCGGTGAGCACGTCGACGATGGCCTCGGCACCCGCCTGTCCGCCGAGATAGGCATGCAGCAGCGCGGCCGCATCCTCGGCCCACGGCGTCTCCACGACGCCGCCGGCACTGAGCACGACGACCGTCCGCGGGTTCGCGGCCCGCACCTCCCGCAGCAGCCGCACCTGCTCGGCCGGCAGTTGCAGAGTGGAGCGATCGAGCCCCTCGGACTCGGCGATCTCGGGCAGGCCGAGCGCGAGGATCACGACCTCGGCGCGGCAGGCGAGCGCGACAGCCTCGCGGTGGAGCTCGTCGTCGCGGATGCCGTCGCGGCGGAAGCCCTCCGCGACTCCCTCGAGCGTCAGCGTCGATTCACCGACCGCGTCGACGAGCGTGGGGACCCGCGTCGCGTGGACGAGCGAGGATCCGGCGCCCTGATAGCGGGGCGCGGTCGCGAAGGCGCCGATCAGCCCGACCGAGGTGCCACCGGCGAGGGGCAGCAGCGCGTCTTCGTTGCGCAGGAGCACGGCCGACTCGGCGGCGGCCCGGCGGGCGAGGGCGTGGTGGGCGTCGAGGTCGACCGACGCGCGCGGTTGCGCGGTGACCCGGCGCACGAGGTCGATGACCTCGGCCGCGCGGGCATCCACATCGGCCTCCGACAGCACCCCGGACTCGACGGCCGCGACGATCTGCCGCACCGAGTCGAACCCGGGCGACGGCATCTCGATCGTGCCGCCGGCCGCCGCAGCCGCCACCGCGTCGTTGCTGCCGCCCCAGTCGGAGACGACCGCACCGGAGAAGCCCCATTCCTGCCGGAGGATGTCGATCAGCAGGTGCGCATTCTCGTGGGCGTACGACCCGTTGACGAGGTTGTACGACGACATGATTCCCCACGGGGAGGCCTCGCGCACGACGATCTCGAACGCGGTCAGGTAGATCTCGCGGAGCGTGCGCTCGTCGATGACGGAGTCGCTGACCATGCGGCGCAGCTCCTGGCTGTTCACCGCGAAGTGCTTGGGCGTCGCCGCCACACCCTCGGACTGGATGCCTCGGACGTACGCCGCCGCGAGGCGACCCGACAGTTCCGGGTCCTCGGAGAAGTACTCGAAGCTGCGGCCGCCGAGGGGACTGCGCTTGATGTTGAGCCCGGGGCCGAGCAGCACACCGACGCCCTGCGAAGAGGCCTCACGCCCCAGAGCCGTGCCGATCTCCTCCGCCAGCTCGTCGTCCCAGCTGCCGGCCACGGTCGCGGCGGTGGGGAAGCAGGTCGCGGGCTCGGAGCCGTTGATGCCGAGGTGGTCGGCCGAACCGACCTGCCGGCGCACGCCGTGGGGGCCGTCGGCCATCCAGACCGCGGGGATGTCGGCGCGTTCGATGGCACGCGTCTGCCAGGTGTTCGCCCCGCTGAGCAGTGCGGCCTTCTCGAGGAGGCTCAGGCTCGCGACGAGCGCGGTGGTTTCTTTCACGATGGGTCTCTCTGTGTCGATCAGGGCATCGCCGGGGCGGGCGAGCACACGCCCGCCCCGGCGATCACGGTCTAGCGAACGGTGACCGTGGTGCGGGCGTCGTGGCGCCGCACGCGGAGGATCACCATCACGACACCGGCGAGGATCAGCAGTCCGAGCACCGACGAGATGACGATCTGCCACACGACCCAGGCGGGCGGGGTGTACGAGACCGTCGCACCCGGTGCCAGTCCATCCATCGCGTTGGAGTTCGCGACCGTGAACAGGATGTTGTGCGTCGACTCACGGATGTCGGTGACCGCCTTGGCGGAACTCGAATCGTTGAACGACTTCGACGGCTGGAAGGTCAGCATCAGGTCGGACCCGGCATGGATGCCCTCGTTGGGGTTCATGTACGGGTACAGGTTGAAGTCCGTGATGGCGAAGCCCTCGAACCCCCACTCGCCGCGCAGCACCGTGTCCATGAGCGCGACCGAGCCGCCGGCCCACGTGGCGCCGATGCGGTTGAACGAGCTCATGATCCCGGCGGCGCCGACCGTGGTCTCCGACACCGTGCCCTCGTCATCCGAGAGGTACTTCACGTCCATCGAGATGTTCTTGATCCCGATCTCGAACGGCTTGAGGTAGATCTCACGGATCGCCTGCTCGGTGGCCCAGGTCGCGATGCCGTTGTTGACGCGGTTCGTCTCCTGCTCGTTCATCGCGTAGTGCTTGATGGTCGTGTAGACGCCCTTGGTGCCGACGCCGTTCGCGACCGCGGTGAGCATCTGTCCGGACAGCAGCGGGTCCTCGGAGTAGTACTCGAAGTTGCGTCCGGCGAACGGCGAGCGGTGCAGGTTGACCGCCGGTGCGTACCAGCCGTTGATGTCCTTGAACAGCGCCTCGTTGCCGAGCATGACGCCCATGGCTGTGCCGAGGTCGACATCCCACGTCTGCGCGATGAGCACCTCCGACGGGTAGGCGGTGCCGTTGATCGCCGAGTTGATGAACGACGAGAACCCGGCGGGCCCATCCGGTTCCAGCGTCTGCGGCTTGCCGATCGAGCCGATCGCGGCCGTCTGGTAGGCGCCGTTGAGGAGCATCGCCGTCATGTCGTTCACGCTCAGCGAGTCGAGCAGCTCGTCCCACTTCGGGTCGTCCTTGGCGAGGCCGCGCATGTCGATCAGCGAGAGCTCGCCGCTCGCCCCGGTTGCGGGCATGTCACCGTCGAAGGATTCGGCCGCACCCTCGTGGTCCCAGACGGCGAAGCCATCCGCGACCGCGTCGTCGGCGACTAGCATGTCTCCGGTCGGTGCCGTCGGGAAGGTGCCGGCGAAGTCCGCGCGGGACATCACCGGGATCTTGCCGGCCTCGCCGGTGGTCGTGAACTGCGCCGACACGTCGTCGAACTGGTTCGTGACGGCCTCGAGGTCGGACGCTCGATGGTCGTCGCCGGAGTAGACGACGTCTTCGCTCACGGTGTACGTGATCGGCCGGGTGCCGGCGGCGACCGTGTGCGAGTCCTCGCGGACGGTGAGGTCGTAGTCGCCCGCATCCAGGACGTAGGCCTTCTCGTCGAGGTAGTCGTACGAGGCCATGTCCTCGACGGCGAGCTCGATCGTCACCGACTCGGTCGCGCCGGGTGCGATCTCACCGGTCTTGGCGAAGCCGCCGAGCACGACGGCCGACTTCTCGACGCCGCCGGGCGTGTACGGAGCGGAGTAGTACAGCTGCACCACATCGCGTCCGGCGACCGCACCGGTGTTGGTCACGTCGACCGTCACCGCGATGGTGCCGTCGACGTCGCCGAGCTCGGTGTTCGACACCGACCAGGAGAAGTCCGTGTAGCTGAGGCCGTGGCCGAAGGGGTAGACGACGGCTGCGTCGTAGTCGATGAAGCCCTCGACCGCCGCGGTCTCGTAGTAGCGGTAGCCGACGTAGATGCCCTCGGCGTAGTTCACGAACGGCGCATCGTCGGTGACGGTCGCATTCGACGTGGCGCTCTCGGTGACCGGCACCGGGTAGCTCGGGGCGACGTTGTCGTAGAGGAAGTTGCCGAAGTTGGCGAAGGTCGGGTCCGCGGTGAAGTCGGCCGCCCACAGGTCGACCGTGCGGCCGGACGGGTTGACCTCGCCGTTCAGGATGCGTCCGAGCGCGTTGAACGCGGTCGATCCGGGCGAGCCGGCGAGGAGGATCGCATCCACGCCCTGGTCGTTCTGCAGGTCGCCGAGCTCCAGCGTGGTCGAGGCGTTGATGACGACCACGACCTTGTCGAAGCTCTCCTTCGCGAGGGCCAGCAGGTCGCGCTCGTCCTTGTTGAGCTCGAGCTGGTGCTGGCCGGGCTGCGCGTTGTCATCCCAGTCGGTCATGTCCTGGGTGAGGTCGCCGCCCTCGCCGCCGGGGCGTCCGATGAAGACGACGGCCGCGTCGCCGAACTGGGCGAACGTCGAAGCCTGCTCCTGGTATCCCGCGATCGGCATCTCGCCGATGTTGTAGGTGGAGATGTCGGGGCGGTCCATCTCGATGTAGCCGCGCGGGTTCTCGGCCGCGTAGGCCTCGATGGCCGCGAAGGCCGGATCGTTGATCGTGAAGCCGGCGTTCTCGAGACCCATGCGCGCCGTGACGGCGGAGTTGGTGTCGACCGAGCCGGAGCCGGAGCCGCCGTAGACGGGGTCGGCGGCGGCACGACCCAGCATGGTGAGCTGCGCGCCGGACGCGAGCGGGAGGGCTGCGCCGTCGTTCTTGGCGAGGACGATGCCGCCGGCGCCGATCTCCTCGACGAGTCCGAGGGCTGCAGCATCCACCGCCTCGAGGTCGGGGTAGTCGGCCTCGTAGTACTCGGTGTCCCAGTCGGCGGACTCTTCGGAGTTCGTGAACGTGTACGTGCCCGAACCGAGCTGGGAGGCGATCCATCCGGTCGCGACGTTCATGGCGACGTTGGCGACCACGACCACGACGGTCACGAGCGCGAGCACGGGGACCCAGATCCAGAGGTACTTCTTGTTGGACATCGGCATCGCGCTCGCCTTGTCCTTTGCCGTTCGGGCGTTCACTTCGGTTCTCCTTCAGTACTGCGAATGGGTGTTGCGGAGGGAGGGCCGCCGACGCCGATGTCGCCCGGAGGCGAGAGGGTCGGCGGCCGCTCCGTCACTCCGAGGCCTGAGTGATGTTGCCGTCCTGGTCGATCTGCCAAGTCTCACCGGTCTCGGCGGACTCCGCCTCGATGACGTACTTGCCGTCGGCGATGTCGACCGTGCCGGTGACCCGCTTCGCCGCCTCGCTCTTGACGAACGGCATCACCAGGAGGCCGTACTTCTGCGTCGGCTGCTTGACGTCGCCGGCGAGCATGACCTGCTTCCAGTCCGGGTTCTCGGCGAGCGCGTCGACGATCGCCTGACGGGCGGTCTCGAGGTCGGTCGCGACGTCGGAGGTGTCGGACTTCGAGCCGCTCTCGCTGCTCTCGCTGTTCGAGCTGTTCGCCCCGCCGGTCGTGGTGCCCGCGTCTCCCGCGCACCCGGCCAGGCCGAAGGTGCCGGTGGCGAGGATGACCGCCGCGAGGACTCCCGCGCGCAGCTTGGTGCTGTTCATTTCTGCTCCCTTTCCTTTCCGACGGGGCGCCCCGTCGGGTTCTGCATCGATGGCATGGCCGGCGTGATCATGCGCCGGCCATGCCTGTGGCGATCTCCGCCTATTTCTCGATCACTCCCGAGTAGTCCAGGCCGAAGCCGAACTTCCAGTCGTTGCCCTCGGCGTCGACATAGGTCTCCATGTCTTCCGGCACGTCCTCGAGCTGTCCTTCGACGGCGTCCATGTCGAGCGGGAACCCGATCGGCAGACGGCCCTGGGGCTCGTGCTCACCGGCCGCGACCGTCAGGGTCGCCTCGTCGCTCACGCCGAAGCCGACGAGGACGACGTTCGACTTCTCCTCGAACTCCGTCGGGACGACGGGGTTGTTGGCCTTGACGACGGTGACGACCGGGATGTCCTGCCCGCTCGCCTCGATCGCGGCGATCGCCCGGTTGAACGCGTCGATGTCAGCGGCGTTCGAGATGCGCGAGGTGTTTCCGAAGTACGAGCGGTTCTCCTTCGACCCGTCGGCGAGCACGTCGCCGCTGATCGAGGTCTTGCGCACGTTGTCGCCGTCTGCCGTGTACGGCGCCCACTGCAGCGAGAACGGGTACCACTCGCCCGTCTTCGCGTCGTGGCCGGCTGCCGAGAAGTTGTTGCCGTTGTTCGGCGAGCGCAGGCCCACGAACACGGCATCCACGTCGCTGAGGTCGGGCGCGGTCATCGAGGTGACCTTGCCGTCGGCGTCGTACTCGACGGTGTCGGTGACGACCTTGCCGAAGATGCCCTCTGCGGCTTCGATGCTGAGGGTCGCGCCCTCGGTGTACTCCGGCGGGCCGAAGAGACCGGGGTTGCCCACGTCGAACGTGTGCGGGATGTAGACGGTCTTGTCCGACCAGTCGGCGTCGTCCGCGACGGTTCCGTCGTTCTTCAGCATCACGACCGAGTCGAGCTGGGCGTCGAAGCCGGCCTCGACGTTCGCCTTGCTGCCGACCGTCTTCTCGGACTTCTCCAGGTCGACGAACGGGCTGTCGAACAGTCCGGGTGCGAAGTACGCGGTGAGGATCCGGGCGCCGGATTCCGCCCAGCGGGCGTCGGCGTCCTGGTCGACCTCGCCGGCCTCGAACCGCTCGTTCCAGAGGTCGTAGGCCTGGAGCAGGAAGGTCGCGTCGTTGACGCCGCCGAACATGTCGACGCCGTTCTGGAGCACGGTGAAGTACCGCTCGACCGGGTCCATGTCCTCGGCACCCCAGGCGGTGGCGATGAACGCCTCCGGGTCGTTCGCGCCGGTCATGACACCCCAGTCGGTGACGATGGCGCCGGTGAAGCCGACCTCGTCGCGGATCATCGACAGCGCCTCGGAGTTGTACGCCGTGCCGACGGCCTCGTCGCCGAGCAGCGGGTTGCCTTCGCCGTCGAGCATGATCGAGTAGTTCGTCATCATGCCGAGGGAGTCCGACGCCGCGGCGAACACGGAGGCGTGCTCTTCGAGGTTGTCGCCGGGGAAGACCTCGTACTTGCCCACCGCGGTGTGCGACTCGCGGCCGCCCTCACCGGCGCCGTCACCCGGTGCGTGCTTGATGGTGGTCGGGACGGAGTCGGTGCCCCACCCGATGTTCTCGCCCTCCGCGTCGTAGGTGCTCTGGAAGCCGGTGACGTAGGCCGCGGCCAGCTCCTTCGCGAGCTCCGAGTCCTCGCCGAGGGTGCCGGAGACGCGCAGCCAGCGCGGTTCGGTGGCAAGGTCGATCTGCGGGCTGAGGGCGTTCGAGATGCCCAGCGCGCGGTACTCCGCGGAGACGACGCGACCGAACTCCTCCATGGTCTCGGCCGAGAACGTCGACGCGAGGCCCAGGACCGACGGCCACAGCGAGACGCCGGATCCGGTCTCGGTGTAGGTCGAGTTGGACTGCGCCTCGGAGCGGGGGTCCGAGGAGAAGTTCGCGGGGATGTAGGGCAGCTCGGGGGTCGCGAGGCTCTCGACGTGCGCCTGGATCGCGTTGACCCAGGTGACGTTCTCCTCGACGTCCGATCCGCCGGCGTTGAGCACGTTGCGCAGGTTGTCCTCGGAGAGGTAGGTCTTCTGCGCGTCGGTCAGACCGTCGCTCGGCGACCGCTCGTGCGAGCTGAAGAGCATGAGGCCGGAGATCTGCTCGGCGGTGAGCGTCTCGGCGTAGGCGGCAGCCCGCTCGGCCGGCGTGACGCGCCAGTCCTCGAACGTGTCCAGCTCGTCGTTCCCGTTCAGGTCCTTGAACGCGTAGGTCGAGCCGTTCTCCTCCTCCTCGAGGATCTCGATCGAGCTGTCTGCGGAGTACGACAGCGTCGCGCCGCCGTGGGGGTTCTCGATGACCACGAAGTCCGTGGTGCCGTCCGTCGCATCGCGCGACGTGTACGCTGCTGGTTCTTCGGATCCGGACGTGCATCCGGCGAGGGTGAGCGCAAGGCCGAAGCCCGTGACCAGCGCGATCCCCTTCTTTGGCATGGCCTTCATTGGCCGTTCCTTTCGTCATCGACAGACATCCCACACGCGCCGTGCGCCAGGATGCTGGCCCCGCCTCTGGGGCCGTAGCCGTGACCGTCGCACTGCACGGAAGCCGGGCACGCCGGCGATCGCACAGTCGGGACGGTTGTGCTGAATCGATCGTTCTACGGGCGGGGGAAGCGGTGAGAGCCGAATGCACGATCGGTCGTTTCCGCCACATGTTCTGTCATCCCCGCCCGGAAAGCCGCGGATTTCGTGACTGTTCCGTGACCTGGATGCCGCACGGCGGCCGACGGTGCGGATGCCGCACGGCATCCATTCACGTGAATCCATCACCGATATTCAGGCGTAGGCTGGAGAGAAGGACGGACCGTCCGAGAAGATCTCCCGGCACCGTGCCCGCCCGGAAGTGGAGTCCCTCGTGGCTCAGTACGACGTCTCGAACCGCTCGGCGATCGTGACGGGAGCAGGAAGCGGAATCGGGCGCTCGACGGCTCTCCTGCTGGCGAAGAACGGCGCCTCCGTCGTGGTCAACGACCTGAACGCCGAGCACGCGAATGCGGTCGTCGCAGAGATCCGCGCAGCCGGCGGGGTCGCCGAGGCCTCGGTCGGCGACGCGACGGACGCGGCGTGGATCGCCTCTTCGGTCGAACTCGCGAACTCGCTGGCTCCGCTGCGCATCGGCGTCAACAACGCCGGCATCGGCGGCGCATCCGCCCCCACCGCGGAGTACGAGGATGAGGCCTGGGACAAGGTCATCGCCATCAACCTCAACGCGGTGTTCCGCAACATGAAGGCGCAGATCCCGTCGATCCTCGCGAACGGCGGCGGATCGGTCGTAAACATCGCGTCGATCCTCGGCAGCGTCGGCTTCGCCGGCTCCCCCGCCTACGTCGCCGCGAAGCACGCGGTCGTCGGCATGACCAAGTCGGCCGCGCTCGAATACTCCGCGCAGGGCGTGCGCGTGAACTCGGTGGGCCCCGGCTTCATCGACACCCCGCTGCTGGCGAACATGGGCGACGAGGCGAAGGACTTCCTCGTGTCGAAGCACCCGATCGGACGTCTGGGCCAGCCCGACGAGGTCGCGAACCTCGTCGTGTTCCTCGCCAGCGACGCCGCCAGCTTCGTCACCGGCAGCTACCACCTCGTCGACGGCGGATACACCGCCCTCTGATCGAATGGCATCCGGTCATCGGACCCGATTCCGGTGACCGGATGCCATCCACAGCGACGTTGCCCCCCGCGACGTCGCTGCGCACCTCCCGCCCGCGGGCCGCACCGCTTTGCCCAGGATGCGCCGGCGAGGGAGGCGAGTGTGGAGTCAGGCGACCGCGTGCATCGACGGGAACGCGGAGGAGAGCGGCGCGAAGTCGATGTCGGTGAGGTCCAGCCCACCGGCCGCACTCGCCGCGGCCATCATCTTGACCAGCATCGGCCGCTGGAGCTCGACTTCCTCATCGAGCGTGAACCGCACCGGAATAGACGCGTGCATCCACAGCGTCTCCGTCATGCCGCCCGATGTGCGCAACGTGAGCGGAAACGACTCGCCGCGGCGCAGCTTGGTGACGGTGACGAGCCTCAGGTGCGCGAGCACCCGGTCATCGACCTCTACGATCTGCGAATCACTGGCATAGCTGAGCTGACCCATGGCACCTCCTCGAGAAATAACTTCAGCGATTAGATTACTAGTCTAACTAGCTAAATGGTAACCAACGTATCCGGAGGCGTCACCGACCGTCACCGATGAAAGCGGTGCGGGCGAGGAGCCCACGCTAGCTCGGGGACGACTCCGCGAGCTCGGTGATCTCCTCGGTGAGGCGGCGGAGGAACCGGGAGATCACGGAGAGCTGCTCCGGCGTGAACTCGCTCTCGATGTCGGCGACCCGCCGGGAGATCTCGTCTGCCGGCGAGTGCAGGTCGCGCAACGACGGGCGCAAGATCTTCGACCGTGCATCTTCCGGGTGAACCGAGACGACCACGTGCCCGCGCGCAGTGAGCCGGCGGATCAGCGCCGTGACCGCCGCCGTGCTCACACCCAGATGCTGGGCGAGTTCGCCGGGCGTCACCGGCCGCTCGACGGGCGCATCCGCGATGAAGCGCATGGCAGCACGGTCGGTCTCATTGGGCTGACCCTCGGCTGCGAGACGCCGTCCGAGCCGGGCGTCGACGCGGCGCAGAGCCTCGACTTCGCGCGCGAGTTCCCGCGTCGCGATCTCCAGCTTCGTCCCCATCACACCCTCGCCTTCCCCGGCGGCCCCCATGTTACCTCGATCGTCTGATTACCGGATCGTCTAGCGAAATCGTCCGATCATCAGGTCCTTCCGACGATGAGAGGATGGAATCACGACGAGAAGGGACGTCATGGTCGAGCCCATAGACCTCAGCGATGAGCGGTACATCGGCTTCGCCGACCTGCTCGATCACCTCCACGCGCAGTTCCCCGCCGTCTCCCGGGATCGCATCGCGCGCATCATCGAGGCCGAGAACGACGCCATCACCGGCGGCTTCCTCCTCGTCGTCCCCGCCGAGGTGGCCACCGGCGCGACGGAGATGCTCGAACTCAGCACGGCACGCGCCCTCGACGACGGAGAGGGAGTGGCATGATGGCCGAACCTCAAGACCACGCCCGCTCCGGATACTGGTACCCCGACGGCGAGAGCGCGAGCACCATCGACGTGCTGAACATGCTGCGCCGCTACCGTGCAGCGGAGACCGCGATGCGCGAACGCACCCGCATCTCGATGGGCATGAACGAGACCGATCTCATGGCGCTGCGATTCCTCCTGCGGGAGCAGCGAGCCGGCAGGATCGTGCGAGCGATCGACATCGCCAGGATGCTCAACATCTCGACCGCATCGACCACGACACTCATCGACCGCCTCGAGAAGGGCGGTCATGTCCGCCGCGAGGCGCACCCCACCGACCGCCGCGCAGGGGTCGTCGTCCCGACCGTCAGCAGCGATGAAGAAGTGCGCGCCACGCTGGGGGCGATGCACCACCGCATGCTCACGCTCGTCGACGAGCTCTCCGATCAGGAGCGGGCCGTCGTCACCCGGTTCCTCGCCGGGATGACGGCTGCGATCGAAGAGGCATCCGACCTCGACGAGGAGTTGCGCGACGTGATCCGCGACCAGGCGGGGCCCGAAGCGGAGTGACGACTACAGGCCTTCCGCGATCTCCTTGATCGCAGCGAGGCGGCGGTCCCACTCCCGGCCGATCACGTCGAGCTTCGCGGCAGTGGCGGAGAGCTCGGCGCCGACGACGCGGTAGCGCACCTCACGGCCGACGCGCACGGACTCGACGAGCCCCACCTCCTGCAACACGACGAGGTGTTTCGCGATGGCCTGCCGCGACACCGGAAGGCGCCCGGCGAGGGCGGAAGCCGAAGCGTCACCCTCGCCGAGAGCCGTCAGGATGCTCCAGCGCGTCTCGTCCGCGAGCGCCGCGAACATGGGAAGCAGCGTCTCTGCGGTCACGCTTCGCCTTCCACCAGGGCGACCATCTTGTCGAGCTCCAGGTCCCAGCCCGTGCGGTGCGACTCGAGGTTGCCGCGCGGGTCGGACGTGCGCTCGAAGCCGCTCTCGACGACGGTCAGGCGGGTGCCGCCGTCGGCCTCCTCGAGCGTGAAGGTGAAGACGGTGGAGGTGGCCTCGTCGACCGCATCCGGGAGCTTCCCGAGAGCGTCGTCGTTGTTCCAGCGGTAGGCGATGCGCCGAGGCTCGTCGTACTCCTCGACGCGCAGGGGGATCACGTCATAGTCGGGGAACGTCATCGTGCCGGTCGCGCCGACACCGGCGCCGTCGAGCACCGTGCGCCCGAACCAGCGCGAGATGTGCTCCGGCTCAACCACCGCTCGCCACACCTTCTCGACGGGTGCCGCGATCTGGATGCTGCGCCGGACGGAGAAGGTCTCCTCATCGACGACCGATGCCTCGTTGCGGGTCATGTTCACCATGATGGATCCTTTCGGGGTTTCGCGCTGGCCGGGCGACCAACTGCAACTTCAGGGTTGCACACGGTGAGTGGATGCGCAACCCTCGAGTTGCAGATACCTGTCGTGGCATCCGCCCCCCCTGCGCTCCAGCATGCCGCTACCCTCGCGGGCGGCGCTTCTCCAGGAACCCGGCGAGCAGCACGGCGACGAGGGCCGCGACCGGGGCGACGAGCAGCCCGGCGCGCAGGCTCTCGGTCTCGGCGATGTACCCGACGAACGGAGGCGACAGCAGGAACCCGAGGCGCAGCAGCCACGACACGACCGTGAGTCCGACTCCCGCCCGCAGCCCCGGCAATTCGTCCGCCGCGTGCATCGCCGCGGGGATCAGGGTCGCGATACCGAAGCCGACCGCGGCGAATCCGAGGATCGTGCCCGGCACGGTCGGGAAGGCGAGCGCGAGCGTCATGCCCACCGCCGCGATGATGCCGCCCACCCGTGCGACCCAGCGCTGGCCGAACCGGTCGGTGAGCGGGTCGCCGAGCATCCGGCCGATGAACTGCGCGCCGACCAGGGCGATGAAGCCGAGCGGGGCGATCGCCGCAGCGGCGCCGAGCGAGTCGGCGAGGTACAGCGTCGCCCAGGAGTTCCCGGCATCCTCGGCGACAGCACCCGCCATCGCGATGAGGGTGAGCGCGATGATCGCGATCACGGTGCGCGGGGTGACATGGCGGCGGGGTTCCCCCGACACCTGGGGCGGGGCGACGGCACCCGGTTCGGTCTCGTCGTCGCGGCCGGGGAGACAGAACCGCAGGGCGACGAGGGCGACGGTCGCGAACACCGCGGTCGAGATGCCGAGGTGCACGCCCAGGGGCAGCTGCAGCGCGATCGCGACGGCGGCCATCACTCCGCCGAGCACGGCGCCGATCGACCAGACCGCGTGGAAGGAGTTGATGATCGACCGGCCGAACCGTCGCTGCACGCGGAGTCCGTGCGCGTTCTGGGCGACGTCCGTGATGGCGTCGGATGCTCCGCCGAGGAACAGTGCGACGGCGAACAGCACGCCCGAGGGGGCGAGCGCGGCGGAGAGCAGGCCGATGCTCGTGAGCACGGTGCCGATCACGGCGATGCGCGCCGACCCGAACCGGCGGATCAGCACGGCGGCGAGGAGTCCCGCGGCGATGGCACCCGCGGGGAACGCGGCGATCGCGAACCCGTAGCCGAGGTTGTCGAGTCCGAGCCCCGCCTTGATCTCGGGATACCGCGGCAGGATGTTCGCGAACAGCGCCCCGTTGGTCAGGAACAGGGCGGAGACGGCGATGCGAGCCCGCCGGGACGCCCGGTCCGGAGCCGTTCGTCGAATCGATTCGATTGAAGCCATGTCTCCGATCGTAACGGCCCGGAGCGCTCGCCCCGTCCGCGCCGTCCCCTCGGCACCGCCCCCACCCGCGCCGCTTCCTATCCGTACCGGCTCGCCCCCACAACCCCGTACCCGCCACCACCTGTCGGACATACGCTCGACCCATGGCCCAACTCACCCAGCCCACGGGGCGCGAAGAGGCGCTGCGCGCCCTCCCCCGCGACGACGGATCGGCGCCACGGGCACTCGTGCTCGGCGCGACGGGATACGTCGGCGGGCGACTGACCCCGCGGTTGCGGGGCGCCGGCTACCGGGTGCGGGTGCTGGCACGCGACGCCGCCCGCGCGGCATCCTTCCCGTGGGGTCCGGACTGCGAGATCGTCGAAGGCTCGGCCGACGATGCGGAGGCCGTGGCCGCTGCCATGGAAGACGTGGACGTCGTGTACTACCTGATCCACTCGATGACGGCGGGCAAGGGGTTCGAAGAGAGCGACGAGCGCGCGGCGACCACGGTGGCCGAGGCCGCTGCTCGCGCGGGTGTGCGGCGCATCGTGTACCTCGGCGGCCTGCACCCGGACGACGTGAAGCTGTCGCCCCATCTGCGGTCCCGCGTGCGGGTGGGCGAGATCTTCCTGCAGTCGGGCGTCCCGACGCTCGTGCTGCAGGCGGGCGTCGTGATCGGATCGGGGTCGGCGTCGTTCGAGATGATCCGGCACCTGACCGACGTGCTGCCCTACATGCCGGCGCCGAAGTGGGTGCGCAACCGCATCCAGCCGATCGCCGTGCGCGACGTGCTGCACTACCTGCTCGGCGCTGCCCGTGTCGACGCGGCCGTGAA
>JAQZBG010000296.1 GCA_029239165.1 Microbacterium sp.
CCGGCCGAGACCCTCCTCCACCGGTTCGAGCCGGGCGACGCAGTCGAGTTCACCGTGCGGACCCACCGGCTCTCCGAAGAGCGGCACGACTACGCGCGGGTGCTGCGGGAACTGCACAGCGAGAGCGCGGCATCCGCCCCGCTCCGCCCCTGGGTCGACATCCCCACCGCCGCCGCGCTCAGCGCCGAGGGGCTGCACCGCTGGCACTACGACCCCGACCCCGGGGTGCTGCTCGAGACCGCCGGTTTCGATCGCGAGGTGACCGGCCGCGACGGACAGTCGGTGGACCGACAGGCGATGCACGTGGGCTGGGTGTCCGGCATCCCCTGGGCCTATGCGATGCTGCGGCACGCCGACCGCACCGCCGATGCCGCGCTGCGGGAAGCCGCGGAACGGGTCATCGATTTCTGCACCGCCGACCTCTCCCCCAGTGGCACGTTCTGGGGGGTCTGGTATCGGAACACCGGCTGGACGCAGAGCTGGACGCACCATCAGCGCGGTCTGCACGGGCGCACGCTCGGTGAGGCGACGCAGTTCCTGGTGCGCGCGACGGAACTCACCGGACGCGCGGATTGGCGGACCGCCGCCGTCTCGAACCTCGACGCGGTGGTCGCGCGACAGCGCGACGACGGCAACCTCGGCAGCATCCATCATGCGGAGACCGGTGAGGTGCTGGTGTGGGACGGGTCCGCGGGGCTCGCCTGGATCGGCGCACTGGCCGAGGCCGCGGCGTGGGATGAGCGCTACCTCCCCGCCGCCGTGCGCGCCGGGGAGTGGTACGCCCGGCTCGTGCAGGACGAGGATCTGCATGGGGCGCCGGAAGATGTGGACCTCGCGGGCACGAGCGAAGACGGCTACGTGGCCGTGATGGCGTACGTCGCCCTGCACGAGGCGACGGGTGACGTCCGGTGGCTCGACCTCGCCCGGCGCGCCGCGGACTTCGCCCTGTCGTTCCGGTACACCTACGACGTGGAGTTCGCGGCGACGTCGATGCTCGGCATCTACGACTTCGGCACGCGCGGGGCCGATCAGGCGTCGCCGTCGAACCAGCACCTGCATGCCTACGGGCTCGTGATGACGCGCGAGATGCTGCGGCTGGCCCAGGCGACGGGCGACGAGCACTACCGTGAGCGCGCCCTGGAGTCGCTGGCGTGCTTCCGACAGTTCGTCGCGCGGTTCGACGGAGATTTCAACGCCTACCGCGGCATGGTCACCGAGCGTTACTACCAGACCGAGTGCTTCCAGCCGAAGGGGATGCTGCTCACGCTCTCGCACGCCTGGAGCGCGGGAGTCCTGCTGCTCGGCTGCGAAGATGCGATCGCCGCCGGCATCACCGGCTGACCCGCGGTCGACGACCCACCCGCCTCTGCCTCGATAACTGCTTCTGTCAAGCCCCTCGAACGGCGAACCCGTCGTGCCGACGATGGTGCCTCACCGTGAGGAGAAGCACGTATGGACGTCATTCTGGTGCCGGGACTGTGGCTCGACGGTTCGTCGTGGGAAGAGGTCTCCGACGGTCTGAGGGATGCCGGCCATGTGCCGCATCCGCTGACCCTGCGCGGGCTCACCGCCCGCACGGCGGATCGCACCGGCGTGATGCTCGCCGACCATGTCGCACTCATCGCGAGCACGATCGACCAGATGGGCGGCCCGGTCGCACTCGTCGGTCACGCCGAGGCCTGCGGTCTCGTCCACGCCGGCGTCAATCGCCGTCCCGACCGGATCGCGCACGCTTTCCACGTCGCCGGCATGCCCAGCGCCGACGGCACCTACGTCTTCACGGGCTTCGCCGCCGATGCGCATCGCGGCACCGATGAGCTCGCCCGCCGCTGCGCGACCGACCCTGCGCTGGCGGCGCTGCGGGAACGCCAGCGCGAGGGCTACGGGAACGGCGTGGATTCGCTGCAGCGCCTCACCGATGACCGGCGCTACGACGTCCCGGTCACGGTCGTGGCGACGGAGTACACGACCGAAGACGTCCGGCGCTGGATGTCGGAGGATGCGGATCCCGCGCGCGAGCTCACCCGCATTCGCGACGTGACCCTCGTCGACCTGCCCGCCGGACACTGGCCCCAGTTCGAGTGCGCGGCAGAGCTCACGCGCCTGATCATCGATGGCCTGATGGACGCGCGTTCCGCCACCGTGGAGACGAGGGCGGAACGCGCGTGACGTGAATCACCCGCTCAGGACACTCCCGCGCGGGCCACGTTCTGCACCGGGGCGATGGTCCTGCTGGATGCCGATTCGTAGGCCGCGAGGATGACGCCGAGCACGTCGATCCCCTCGACGTGCGTCTGGATCGGACGGCGCCCTTCGCGCAGGCACTCGGCGAAGTGCGCGACCTCGGCGGCGAACTCGTGCACCGGTTCGAACTCCCGGGTCACCGGCTCCTCGCCCCGGATACGCGAGATGAGGGTGTTCCCGTCGGACGACAGCGACCCCTTCTCCCCCACGAGCGAGAACTTCTCGGTGCCCACTGCCGGCTGGTAGGCCCAGCTCGTCGTGACATGGCCGACCACGCCGTTGTCGTAGCGCACGAGCACCTGCGCGGAGTCCTCGCCCTCCATGAACTCGAGGCGGTGGCGCGACAGCATCGCGGTGACCTCCACGGGAGTGCCGCCGGCGAGGTGCTGCAGCAGGTACAGCGGGTGGTACCCCGTGTCGATGAGCTCGCCACCGCCCGCCGTGGCCGCGTGTGCGCGCCAGCCCATGCTCTCCACCGTGAAATCGTTGAAGAAGCTGTCGGTGGTGCGCACCTCGTACACGCGCCCGAGCGCCCCGCTGTCGACCAGTTCCTTGGCGGCGGCGACGGCGGGGAGGAACAACTGGTTGTGGGCGCACATCACGGTCACACCGTTGCGGTCGACGGCCGCGGCGATGGCCTCGGCCTCCTCGGCGGTGAGGCACAGCGGCTTCTCGCACAGCACGTGCAGCCCGGCATCGGCGGCGGCGATGACGGCTTCCGCGTGCAGGTGATGCGGGAGGCAGATGTCCACGGCATCCAGCCCTCCGGCCGCGATCATCTCCCGGTAGTCGCTGTAGATGCGCACGCCGTCGTCGTCTCCGCGGCGCTTCTCGGCGCTTTCGGCCACCGGGTCCGCGATGGCGGCGAATTCCACGGTGTCGGGGTTGCGCAGGTAGCCGGCCACGTGCGCTCCGGCGATACCGCCGGCGCCGATGAGGCCGATCCGGATCTTTCCGGTGGTGTTGCTCATGAGTGTCCTTTCGAGTCGATCGCGACGGCTCGTCCGGCCGCGGCTGAGGAGTTGGCGGCGACCACGAACCGGGTGAGGTCGACGGCCGTCTGGAGGTTCTGCGTCGTGTCGGCCTGGCCGTGGATCGCGTCGACCCAGAGGGCGTAGGGGCTGATCGCCGCGTCATCGAGCGGGACAGGTGTCCACTCGTCGCCGAACCGTCCGCCCTTCGCGATCATGGTCTCCTGCCCGAAGCCGAACAGCAGCGACGCCTCGGTGCCGCGCAGTTCGAGCGCCGAGGCGCCGGGGGTCGTGACGAAGCTCGCCTCCGCCACGCCGAGCGCCCCGTCGGAGTAGAGCGCGACGACGACGGAGTTGTCCTCGACGGCCCGGCCGGTGACGTGCCCATAGGCGGCAGTGACCTGTGCGGGCTGTGCACCGAGGAAGTGCTGCACGAGGTACGCGGGGTGGCAGCCCAGGTCGGCGAATGCGCCGCCGATCGCGGCGACCGGGTCGGCGAAGCGCTCGGGCAGCCATCCGCCGAGCCACCCGTCATGGGCGACCCGCACGCGGGCGTAGGTCAGATCCCCGAGCGCCCCCTCGTCGACGAGCCGAGAGGCCGTCGCGACGAATGGCTCCGCCAGGCGAGGCAGCGAGACCACCAGGGCGACGCCTGCCTCGCGGGCCGCCGCCACCAGGGCGAGCGATTCGGCGACGGTCGGGGCGAGCAGCTTCTCGGTGAAGACGTGCTTGCCCGCTGCAATCGCGCGCGCGATGACGTCGGTGTGCTCGTTCGTGGCCGTCGTGACCGTGATCGCGTCCAGGTCGGGCCGCGCCAGGAGCTCGTCGAGGGCCGACGCGTGCGCGACGCCCAGCCGCTCGGCGCCTTCGCGCCCGCGTTCCGCATCCGGGTCCCAGGCGGCGACGAGCCGAGTCCCGGGGTGCGCGGTCGTCTCCCGCGCGTAGTCGTCTGCGTGGACGTGCCAGAACCCGGCAACGCCGACGCGGATGGTGTCGTCCGCCAACAGTTCACTCCTTCGTGTGACCATGTGGCAACGTTACCAGGTGCTCCCGGAGCAGTGCATC
>JAQZBG010000297.1 GCA_029239165.1 Microbacterium sp.
TGACAGCGGGCGAGCCGCGCCAGCCACCATTCGCGGCGCTCGTCGGAGGCCGCGAGACGAGCGAGCGCCTCGGCGTCGGGGGTCACCCGGCCCACGGGGATCGAGCCGTCCACCGGTCGGAGGTCGGCCACGTCGTCGAGGAAGAGTGAGGCTGTGCCGAGTCCGCAGTCGTAGTCCAGGGCCGGGAGCGCGGCAGCCAGGGCCGCGCCCTGCGACAGGCCGATCGCCGTGTCGAGGGCGCTCGAGACGACGACCGGGAGGCCCGCCGCGGTGACGATCTGCAGCGCGTGCGTGATGCCACCCAGGGGTTGGGCCTTGATGACGAGGAGATCGGCGGCACCGGCGCGGGCGACGGCGAGCGGGTCGGATGACTTGCGCACGCTCTCGTCGGCGGCGACCGGGATGCCCATGTACTTCACGCGCGTGCGGAGTTCCGCCAGCTCCGGCACGGTCGCGCAGGGCTGCTCGACGTATTCGAGGTCGTATTCGCAGAGCGCGTGCACCGCGTGCTCGGCCTCGTCGACGTTCCAGGCGCCGTTCGCATCCACCCGGATGCGTCCCTCGGGCCCCATCGCTTCCCGCGTGGCGCGGACTCGCGCCACATCCTCGGCGAGGGTCTGGCCCGGCTCGGCGACCTTGACCTTGGCCGTGCGGCATCCGGGGAACCGCTCCAGCAGCTCGGCCACGCGTGCGGGCTCGATCGCCGGGACGGTCGCATTCACGCCGATCCGCTCCCGCACCGGCGTCGGCTGCTCGCGCCACGCGAAGTCGATCGCCGCCGCGAGCCAGGTGGCGGCCTCCGCGTCGTCGTACTCCACGAACGGTGAGAATTCCGCCCATCCGTGCGGGCCCTCGAAGAGGAGCGCCTCTCGCGTATCGAGGCCGCGGAAGCGGCTGTGCATCGGGAGGGCGACGACCCTGGCCGAGTCGAGCAGGTCTGCGAGCGGCGGGATCATGTGCCCATTCTGCTCCGTGGATGCGCGCGTGCACCGCTCGGTCACCGGGTGAGTCGCGCGCTCTCGGAACGCGTCGCGAATCCATGCGTACGTCATCCATAGCAGTGTGATTGACAATGGTGTGTGATGCACAGTAATGTGATCGACATGAACGAGACGCTCGACACGCACCTGCAGGAACTGCGGCGCGGCACCGTGGTGCTCGCCTGCCTGCAGCTGCTGCGCACGCCCGGCTACGGGTACTCGCTGCTGGAGCAGTTGGAGCAGCGCGGCTTCGCAACCGACGCCAACACGCTGTACCCGCTGCTGCGACGACTCGAGAAGCAGGAGTACCTCACGAGCGAGTGGAACACCGACGAGGCCAGGCCCCGCAAGTTCTACCGCACCTCGGATGCCGGCATCCGCCTTGCCGACACCCTCACCGACGAATGGCGGTCGCTCACCACGGCGATCGCATCCCTCACCGCAGAGGAGAACTGAGATGACCACGACCACCACACTCACCGAGCGTTACATCGGCGCGACGATCCGGAGCCTCCGGCCCGAGGCGCAGGACGACGTCCGCGCCGAGCTCGAAGCATCCATCGCCGACGCGATCGAGGCGCGCATCGATCAGGGCGAGACGCCGGACGACGCCGAACGTGCGGTCCTCGTCGAGCTCGGCGATCCCGGCGTGCTCGCCGCCGGGTATGCGGACCGACCGCTGTATCTGATCGGCCCGCGGTTCTATCTCACCTGGTGGCGGCTGCTCAAGCTGCTGCTGACGATCGTGCCGGTCTGCGTGCTCGGCGCCGTCGCGCTGGGGCAGACGATCTCCGCCGCACCGGTGGGCGAGGTCATCGCGACGTCGATCGTCGCGACCGGCGGCGCGATCCTGCACATCTGCTTCTGGACGACGCTCGTCTTCGTCATCCTGGAGCGCAGCAACAGCGCGGCCGTGCTCCACAAGTGGGATCCGGACCAGCTGCCCGAGCCCACGGAGAACGGAGTGGGGCGCAGCGAGCTGATCGCCTCGCTCGTGTTCCTCGGCATCGCGGTCGGCGCCGTGTTCTGGGACCGCTTCCGCGGCTTCGCGTTCGTGAACGGCGAGGCGTTGCCGGTGCTCGACCCGCAGCTGTGGCCGTGGGGGATCGGCGTCCTGTTCCTGCTCATCGTCGCAGAGACTGTGTTCGCGATCGTGCTGTACCGCAACCGGCGATGGACGACGGGGCTCGCGGTGGCGAACACCGTGCTCGCCCTGGCGTTCCTCGCCTGGGTGCTCGTCCTGCTGCTCAACGGTGACCTGGTGAATCCGGAGTTCCTCGCGCAGATCACCGCAGCCGGCGGAGAAGGGTTCGCGGCAGGACAGGCCGAATCGGCGGACGAGGGCGGCGTGTTCCGCATCCTCGCCGTGCTGTTGGGCTTCGGCATCGCGATCGGCGTCGTCTGGGACATCGTCGATGGCTGGCGCAAGACCGTCCGCGCGCGTCAGGTCTGACCGACCGTGGTCGAGGAAGCGCCGTCCCGCCCGGGCGGCGCTTCCTTCGTGGTGGGAGCGGACCGAGGAATAGGCTGATGCCGTGACCACCGCATTCGTCTCCGACCTGTTCGACCCTGCCGAATGGGTTCTCGCGCCCGGTGCCGAGGACTACACCGACATCACCGCCCACGTCTCGCACGACGGCGGCGTCGCACGCATCGCGTTCAATCGCCCGGAGGTGCGCAACGCCTTCCGTCCGCACACCGTCGACGAGCTCTACCGCGCGCTCGACATCGCGCGACAGGATGCGCACATCGGGGCGGTGCTGTTGACCGGCAACGGTCCGAGCCCCAAGGACGGCGGGTGGGCGTTCTGCTCCGGCGGCGACCAGCGCATCCGCGGTCGTGACGGCTACAAGTACTCCGATGCCGAGACGGCGATCGTCGATGGTGCGAGCCGTGCGGCGGTCGGCCGACTTCACATCCTCGAGGTGCAGCGGCTCATCCGCTTCATGCCCAAGGTCGTCATCGCGGTCGTGCCCGGGTGGGCGGCCGGCGGCGGGCACTCGCTGCATGTGGTGTGCGACCTCACGATCGCCTCCGCGGAAGAGGCCCGCTTCAAACAGACGGATGCCGATGTGGGCAGTTTCGACGCCGGCTACGGCTCGGCGTACATGGCCAGGCAGACCGGACAGAAGTTCGCGCGCGAGGTGTTCTTCCTGGCGGAGGAGTACTCCGCGCAGCGTGCCTACGAAGCCGGGGCGGTGAACCGCGTCGTACCGCACGCAGACCTCGAGCGCGAGGCTCTGAAGATGGCGCGCACCGTGCTCACGAAGTCGCCCACCGCGATCCGGATGCTCAAGTTCGCCTTCAATGCGGTCGACGACGGTCTCGTCGGCCAGCAGGTGTTCGCCGGCGAAGCGACCCGGTTGGCGTACGGCACGGACGAGGCTGTCGAGGGCCGCGACTCGTTCCTCGAGAAGCGCGACGCCGATTGGTCGTCGTTCCCCTGGCACTACTGAGTCGGAGACGCGCATGACCGCACTGATCCCCACGGATGCCGAAGATCCGGATCTGCTGCGGGACGCCCTGCAGCGTGCGCTCGAGGGCGGTCCCGCGCTCGGCCTCGGCATGGTGGCGGGGGCCCCGGAGAACGTGGCGGATGGCATCGCGGCGGTGATCGCGACGTCGGGTTCGAGCGGCATCCCGAAGCGGGTCGCGTTGAGCGGGGAGGCGCTGCGCGCGAGCGCCGAGGCCACCGCGGCGCGGATCGGGAGCGGTCGCTGGCTGCTCGCGCTGCCCGCCGGATACGTCGCAGGACTGCAGGTGGTGGTGCGGTCGATCCTCGCCGACACTCGACCGGCGGTCCTCGCCGGCCGATTCTCGCCGGTGTCCTTCGCGGAGGCGACGCTCGCGATGATGCGTCCGTCGCCCGGTGCGGGCGTGCCCGATCTGTACACCTCGCTCGTTCCGGCGCAGATCGCGACGTTGCTCGAGGCAGCGGACGACACGGCAGTGCGTGCCGCGCTGACGGCCTACCGCGCGATCCTGGTCGGCGGGCAGGCTCTGCCGGAACCGCTGCGGGAGCGGGCGGCCGATCTGGGTGTGCGCGTGGTGCGCACCTACGGTTCCACCGAGACCAGCGGCGGGTGCGTCTACGACGGCGTGCCGCTCGACACGGTCGGTGTTCGGACGGTCGATGGGGAACTGCGCATCGCCGGGCCCATGCTCGCCGAAGGCTATCTCGGCGACGCATCCCTGACGATGCGGACCTTCGTGCGGGACGAGCACGGCATCCGCTGGTACCGCACGGGCGATCTCGGCCTCGTGGAAGACGGCGTGGTGCGGGTGCATGGC
>JAQZBG010000298.1 GCA_029239165.1 Microbacterium sp.
CGTGGCGCTCTCCGGGGGTGCGGACTCCCTCGCGCTCGCCGCAGCCACCGCCTTCGAGGCGCCGAAGCTCGGGATCCGCGTGGCGTCGCTGACCGTCGACCACAGCCTGCAGGAAGGGTCGGACGAGGTTGCCTCAGCAGCGGCACGAGCGGCAGGGGCGCTCGGCCTCGACCCGCTGATCGTGCGCGTGCAGGTGGATGGCGAAGGCGGGCCGGAGGCCGCGGCGCGCGATGCGCGGTACGGCGTGCTCCGTGACGCCGCCGCGGATGTCCGCGCAGCCGCAGTGCTGCTGGGACACACCCTGGACGACCAGGCCGAGACCGTTCTCCTCGGACTCGCCCGCGGCTCAGGGGCGGCGAGCCTGCAGGGGATGGCACCGGTCCGTGAAGACGAGGACGGCACACGGTGGCTGCGTCCGTTGCTCGGTGTGCGGCGGGAGACGACGCAGGCGTTCTGCGCGGCATCCGGTCTCACGCCGTGGAACGACCCGCACAACCGCGACGGCCGCTACGCGAGGGTGCGGGTGCGCGAGCGCGTGCTGCCGGTGCTCGAGGCGGAACTCGGGCCGGGTATCGCCGAGGCGCTCGTCCGCACCGCGGAGCAGCTGCGCGAGGACGCCGAGGCCTTCGACGAGATGATCCACGAGACGATCGAGGACATCGTCGAGCACGCCGAGGCGGGCATCTCGGTGAGCATCGCTGCGCTCGCCGCCAACCCCGCGGCACTGCGCAACCGCATCATCCGCCTCGTCGTCGACAGCGAGTTCGGGGTGAGTCTCACGAGGACGCAGACCATCGAGGTCGCGCGGCTGGTGACAGACTGGCGCGGTCAGGGGCCGATCGATCTCCCCGAGTGCTCGGCTGTGCGCCGGGGCGGGCGCATCGTCTTCACCGCATCCGGTCGCTGACAACCGTTCGTTGCGGGAGCGCAGCGAGACGAAACGCCCTCAGCCCCGGGCCTCGCTACTTCTTGCCGCCGAAGAGGCCGCCGAGGATTCCGCCGAGGTCGATGCCTCCGCCGGAGCCGCCATTCTTGCCGCCGCCGAGCAGCCCGCCGATCACGTCGCCGATCCCGCCTCCGCCGGCCGAGCCGCCGCTGTCGCCGCCGCCGAGGATTCCACCGATGACGTCGCCGATTCCGCCGGAGCTCTCGGCGCCGGCATCCGCCTTCGCGGTCTTGTCCTTGCTCGCGTTCGCGATGAGGCCCATCACGATGGGGGCGAGGATCGGGAGGAGCTTGCCGAAGTCGATGCCGGGAGTCGCCTTGGACTCCGTGAGCTCCTTCGTGACCTCCGTCTTCTTGGAGCCGAGGATGTGCGCGACGATCTTGTCGCCATCAGCCTGATCGATGTCGTCGACCTTGGAAGCGCCGGCGCTGCCCTCGTGCTTCTTCAGCGCGTTCTGAATGGCCGTGGAGCCTTCGTCGGTCTCCGCGTTCTTCGCGAGCCCGCCGAGCAGCACGGCACCGCCCTGCTCGACCGCGACCTTCGCCTCGTCCCGAGAGACCCCCAGCTTCTCTGCGATGTCGTCGATCGGAACCTGCGTGAGGATGTCGTCAAGAGCCATGGTGAATCCTTCCGTCGGGGCATCCGCCCACATCACCGCTCACAGTAGTGCGGATGCGCAGGGATGGGGAGATCAGGACCTGGACCGGAGCATCCGGTTCCGTCACCTAAAATCGATCCATGCGCGCCGCGGAGATCCAGGACGACCTTGCTCAGATCCTCGTCACAGAGGAGGAGATCCTCGCCAAGCTCGATGAGCTGGCGACGCAGGTCGCCCAGGATTACGAGGGCAAGGATCTGGTCCTCGTCGGCGTCCTCAAGGGGGCCGTCATGGTGATGGCCGACTTCGCCCGCGCCCTGCCGTTCCACGCGCCGATGGACTGGATGGCGGTGTCGAGCTACGGTGCCAGCACCAAGTCGAGCGGTGTCGTGCAGATCCGCAAAGACCTCGACACCGACCTCAACGGCAAGCACGTCCTGATCGTCGAGGACATCATCGACTCGGGTCTGACCCTCAGCTGGCTGCTCGAGAACTTCGGCTCACGCGGCGCCGAGTCGATCGAGGTGCTCGCGCTGCTGCGCAAGCCCGAGGCGGCGAAGGTGCACATCGACTGCAAGTACGTCGGCTTCGACATCCCCACCGACTTCGTGGTCGGATACGGCCTCGACTACGACGAGCGCTACCGCAACCTGCGCGACGTGGCCGTGCTCGCCCCGCACGTCTACTCCTGACGCTCGGCACGCTACGCCGTGGGTGAACGTACAGCGACCCCCTAGGGCGCGCGCGATACGCTGATCCGATCATGGATGTGAAGAAGCTCACCCGGAATCCGCTGATCTACGTCGCGCTGATCGGCCTGCTGCTGTTCGGCGGCTTCCTGCTGATCTCGAATCTGGGTGCGCCCAAGCAGATCACCACGCAGGAGGGGCTCAAGCTCCTCTCCGGCACCACTGTCACCGAAGTCGTCAACACCGACGGGGACCAGCGCGTCGACATGACGCTCTCCAAGGCGTTCGAGGGCTCCGAGAACGTCCAGTTCTACTACGTCGACGCCCGCGCCGACGAGGTGGTCAGCGCGATCAACGAGGCCGCGCCGAAGGACGGCTTCAACGACGCCGTGCCGCGTGCGACCTGGTTCGACGGCTTCCTCTCACTCCTCCTCCCGCTCGTGCTGCTGGGCCTCCTCTTCTGGTGGCTGCTTTCGTCGATGCAGGGCGGCGGCGGCAAGGTCATGCAGTTCGGCAAGTCGAAGGCCAAGCTCGTCAACAAGGAGACGCCGACCGTCACCTTCGCCGACGTCGCCGGAGCCGACGAGGCTATCGAAGAGCTCCACGAGATCAAGGAGTTCCTGCAGGACCCGGCGAAGTTCCAGGCCATCGGCGCCCGCATCCCGAAGGGCGTGCTCCTGTACGGCCCTCCCGGAACGGGTAAGACGCTCCTCGCCCGCGCCGTCGCCGGCGAGGCGGGGGCTCCGTTCTACTCGATCTCCGGCTCCGACTTCGTCGAGATGTTCGTCGGCGTCGGCGCCTCCCGTGTGCGTGATCTCTTCGGCCAGGCGAAGGAGAACGCCCCCGCCATCATCTTCATCGATGAGATCGATGCCGTCGGCCGCCACCGCGGTGCGGGCATGGGTGGCGGCAACGACGAGCGTGAGCAGACCCTCAACCAGATGCTGGTCGAGATGGACGGCTTCGACCCGAACGCGAACGTCATCGTGATCGCCGCGACCAACCGCCCCGACATCCTCGACCCGGCGCTGCTGCGTCCCGGCCGTTTCGATCGCCAGATCGGCGTGGACGCCCCCGATCTCAAGGGCCGCCAGCGGATCCTCGAGGTGCACAGCAAGGGCAAGCCCCTCTCGAAGAACGTCGACCTCGAGGTCGTCGCGCGCAAGACCCCCGGGTTCACCGGCGCCGACCTGGCCAACGTCCTCAACGAGGCCGCGTTGCTCACCGCCCGCTCGAACGCGCAGCTGGTCGACAACCGCGCCCTCGACGAGGCCATCGACCGAGTGATCGCCGGACCGCAGCGTCGCACCCGTGTGATGCGTGACAAGGAGAAGCTGATCACCGCGTACCACGAGGGCGGACACGCGCTCGCGGCGGCGGCCATGAACTACACCGACCCGGTCACCAAGATCACGATCCTCCCCCGCGGCAAGGCCCTCGGGTACACGATGGTGCTGCCGCTGGACGACAAGTACTCGGTCACCCGCAATGAGCTGCAGGACCAGCTGACCTACGCCATGGGCGGCCGCGTCGCGGAGGAGATCATCTTCCACGACCCGACCACCGGCGCATCGAACGACATCGAGAAGGCGACCTCGATCGCCCGCAAGATGGTGCTCGAGTACGGCATGACCACACAGGTCGGTCCGGTCAAGCTCGGTACCGAGGGCGGCGAACCCTTCGCCGGCCGTGACATGGGTCGTGGCCGCGAGTACTCCGAGCGCGTCGCCGAGCGTGTCGACGCCGAGGTGCGCGCGCTCATCGAGCAGGCGCACAACGAGGCCTACCAGGTCATCAGCGCCAACCGCGACATCCTCGACAAGCTCGCCCTCGCGCTGCTCGAGGAGGAGACCCTCGACCACAACCAGATCGCCGAGATCTTCACCGAGGTGAAGAAGCTTCCGGAGCGTCCGCTGTGGCTGTCGAGCGAAGACCGCCCGGTGTCCGAGCGGCCCCCGATCGAGGTGCCCAAGAAGGACGTCTCGCTCGCGGCATCCGTCGAGGCGCCCACCACCGCGCCGCG
>JAQZBG010000299.1 GCA_029239165.1 Microbacterium sp.
AGCAGCTCGTCGAAGAACTCGTCGGCGTACGCTGCCGCGTCGTGCCCGAGCCGCCTGCCCGATGCGCGGTTGCCGTCGATCAGGCGTTGCCTCGCCGCACTCCGCCACGTTTCGAAGCGTCCAGCGGGCAGTGGTGCGAGATGGACAGGCATGCGTCCATCCTGCACCTCAGCTGCGCGTCAGGGCGTCCTCCGCGGCGACCCAGGCGAGCATGGCGCACTTGACCCGCGCCACGTACTTCGACACCCCGCCGAGGGCGGCGGCATCGCCGAGCAGCTCCTCGTCGGGCTCGATCTTGCCGCGCGAGCGCATCGCCTCGCGGAACGCCGCGATACGCACCTCGAGGTCTTCCACGCTGAGCCCTTCGGCGAGCTCCGCGAGCAGCGAGGCAGAGGCCTGCGAGATCGCGCACCCATGCCCCTCCCACGCGATGGCCTCGACCGCGCCGTCGGCACTGCGGTGCACCTGCAGCGTGATCTCGTCACCGCAGGTCGGGTTCAGCTGGTGCGACTGCGCCGCGATCTCCTCACGAAGGCCGTAGCCGTGGGGGGTGCGCGAGTGGTCCAGGATCAGTTCCTGATACAGGTTCTGCAGGTCGCTCATGCGCCCCTCCGGAAGAAGTCGATCGCTCCGGCGACGCCGTCGATCACGGCGTCCACCTCGGCCTCGGTCGTGTACAGGTAGGTGCTCGCCCGAGTGGACGAGGTCACGCCGAGACGCCGGTGCAGCGGCTGGGCGCAGTGGTGTCCGACCCGCACGGCGATGCCCAGATCGTCGAGGAACTGCCCCACGTCATGCGAATGGATGCCGGCCACATCGAAGCTCGCGAGCCCCACGCGAGGCAGGTCGATGCCCGCCCCGAGCACGCGCACGCCGTCGATCGCGCTCAGTCCGTCGACGAGTCGGCGGCCGAAGGCGGCCTCGTGCGCGGCGATGCGCGGCATTCCCACCTCGGTCAGATAGTCCACGGCCGCGGCGAGCGCGATGGCCTGCGACACCCGCTGCGTGCCGGCCTCGAATCGCTGCGGCGGCGGCAGGTACTCGGCCTCTGTCGTGGTGACGGTGGTGATCATCGAGCCGCCGGTGAGGAACGGGGGCATCGCGGTCAGGATCTCGCGGCGACCGTAGAGCGCCCCGATGCCGGTCGGCCCGAGCATCTTGTGACCGGACAGCACGGCGAAGTCCACGCCGAGGGCCCGCACATCGAGTGGGAGGTGCGGTGCCGACTGGCAGGCGTCGAGCAGGGTCAGGGCGCCGACCTCCCGTGCGAGTTCGACCAGCCCCTCGACCGGGTTGATCACGCCGAGCACGTTGGAGACGTGCGTGAACGCGACGAGCTTCGTCCGCGCGGTGATGAGCTCGGCGGCGGCGTCGAGACGCAGCGCACCGTCGTCGTCGAGGGGGATGACCTTCAGGGTCGCGCCCGTGCGGGCGGCGAGCTCCTGCCACGGGATGAGGTTCGCGTGGTGCTCCATCTCCGTCGTGACGATCTCGTCGCCCTCGCGCAGCCGGAGCCGCTCGGCGGCCGCTCCCCCGCGGCCGAGCGAGGCGTTCGACAACGAGTAGGCGACGAGGTTGATCGCCTCCGTGGCGTTCGAGGTCCAGACGATCTCGTCGTCGTCCACCCCGATGAAGCGCGCGACGGTGCTGCGAGCGTCTTCGAACAGCTCGGTGGCCTCGGCGGCGAGCGTGTGCGCGCCGCGGTGCACGGCCGAGTTCATGGTGGTGGAGAACTCGCGCTCGGCATCCAGCACGGCCGACGGGCGCTGCGACGTCGCCCCCGAGTCGAGGTACACGAGCGGATGCCCCTGCACCTGCGTGTGCAGGATAGGGAAGTCGTCGCGGATGCGCTGCACCTCGGTCCCGCTCAGAGGGGCGATCACGTCGACACCGGAAGAAACGCTCATCGTTCCAGTTTCCCACCTGCGAGCCCGGGGTGGGCCCGCGGGTCAGCGCCCGTCGAGCGCCTTCGCGTCGGCGACCTCGTCGTAGCGGTCCTGCGCGTCGAGCACATCCTCCACGTGCGACTCCGCCCAGAGCTGCAGCGCCTGGAGCGGCTCATGAAGGCTTCGTCCGAGCGGCGTGAGCAGGTAACGCGAATGGCCGTCCTCGCCGACCGCCCGCTCCAGCATCCCGTCGCGTTCGAGGGCACGGAGAGTGTCGACGAGCACCTTCTTCGTGATCCCGTCCATCCGGTTGTGCAGCTCACCGAAACGAAGCGGCTGCTCGTGCAGGAGGACGACGATCATGGCGGTCCACTTGTTCGCGATGCGCGCGAGCGACGCGCGCGAGGGACAACTGGCGGAGAACACCGTCCACGTGCGTGACATGTGCTGCTCCTTCCGGTGACGTTGAAGTAACCGCGCCCTCGGCGAGACGCTGGATGCTCCACAGTACCGACCACACGAGAAGGAGCATCATGTCGGCGATCGACGTTGTAGGACAGTACGGTGCGGCGCTGGCCGCGGGAGATATGGGCGCGCTGGCGGCGACCTTCCATCCGGATGCCGTCTGGCACCAGCCCGGCACCAATCAGGCTTCCGGCGACCACGTCGGGCCGGATGCGATCCTCGCCCACCTCGGCCACTTCATGGAACTCAGCGGCGGCACGTTCGTGCTCGAGACCGAGTCGGCGACGGAGGCCGGCGACCTCGTCTCCGCCACCGTGCGCTTCCGTGCACAGCGCGCGGGACACGGCAACCTCGACCAGCACGGCGTCGACGTCTTCCGGGTCGTCGGCGACCGCATCGCCGAGGTCTGGCTCATCAGCGAGGACCAGGAGGCGGAGGACCGCTTCTGGGGTCAGGCCTGATCGACCGGCGTCGGGCGGTGGCAGCCTCGGACCGCCCGATGCCCCGACTGTCGGCTCACATGCGCGTGAAGCGGGCCCTGGCGATGCAGAACACACCGTAGACCGCGAGCCCCGCGCCCACCGCGCCCAGGAGGTACGGGCCCAGCGGCAACGAGAGCAGGCTGTGCAGCGCGGCATCCAGCCCCGCGCCCTTCTCCGGATCCTGCGTCACCGCCGCGACGACGAACAGCACGCCTGTCACTCCCACCGCGATGCCCTTGCCGAGGTAGCCGATCATCCCGAGCGTCACGATGCCGCCACGAGCGACGCCCGTCGGCAGGTCGAGCAGCTTCTCGAAGCCGCGGGTGAAGCCACCCACGATGAACCCCACGCCGACACCGGCCACGGAGAGACCGATGACGACGAGCAGCGCCACACCACCGGGGGCCGCCAGCACGACGGAACTCAGTGTCTTCGACGCCGTCTCCGAGTCGGCCTGCCCACCGAAGGCGTAGATGAGCGCCATTCCGCCGACCACGAGGTAGGCGAGCGCGATGCCGAAGAGCTTGACGCGCTGCCCCCACTTCTTCGTCTCGGCGGGGTCGGTTGCGAGGAACGCACTGGCGACCTGCCAGACAGCGAGCGCGAGCAGACCGGCCGCGACGAGCACGAGCAGCACCCCGCCGATGGGGTTGCTGCGGAGCTGCTCCATGGCACCGTCCTGGTCGGCATCGCCCGATGCTCCGGCCGCGATGGAGATGGCGATGGCCCCGATGATGACGTGGATCAGCCCGAGGACCACGAAGCCGGCGCGCGCGATGCGGCGGAAGACCGTTGACCCCTTGGCGACGCGCGCAGCGTGCTTGACCGTGCTCATCCTTGAAGGCTATCTCCGGCAGCGGGTGGGGCCGAGGGGCTTGCTTTTCTCGAGCCCACGCACCGTCAGCGCGCCGGTTCGACCGGCTGCCGGAGGATGGTGCGCAGTTTCGACGGGTCGGTGCGGCGGATGTCGCTCAGGTAGATCTCGTGATGCAGCCCGCTCATCGTCAGCCCGTTCTCGGGGATGAACCGGTGGTGCAGCTCGTCGAGGACCGGTCCCTCGTCGTCGAATGGACCGACGTGCAGAGTCTGCACGCTCGTTCCCTCGTCGAGGGTCTCTAGCCGCACGGATCCGAGTGCGGGCACCGGCTCCTTCTTCTTCGCGGCCTTCTGCGCCACGGACTCCACCGCGTCGGCGAACATCGGTGCCGTGATGTGGTCGCCGACCATGATCATCAGCGTCCACTGCCAGGCCGACTTGTCGCGACGGGTGGTGAACGACTCCATGTCCGCGGCGTGCCAGAGCCCCTCGAGCGGCATCACCACCGTGTCGATGCCGAGCTCGTTCCGACTCGCGAACTTGAGCGTGTAGGCCAGAGGGAACAGCGCCGACACGGCCTCCGAGTAGACCGAGGA